>NZ_HG322949.1:1012024-1312024 GCF_000723165.1 Janthinobacterium agaricidamnosum NBRC 102515 = DSM 9628 | reverse complement strand
CCAAGAATTACATCAATGAATGCGAACAGCGCCACGGCGTCGACGCGGTCGAATTGCTGCTCGATTCTTGCCATGCGATCCAGAATTACGGCGTCGACCGCTACAAGCGTCCGGCCAAGCTGTCGCTGGCGCAAGAATATGCGCGCCAGAAAGAACGCGAAGAATACGTGCAATCGCAAATCAACCAGCTGTGGCGCACGCTGCCCCGGCGCGAGGAAGACGAGGAAGCTGAACAGGAAAAACGCAACGTCCAGCGCTTTCCGCCGGAGCCGGAAGAAAACCTGCTGTACTTCATCGAAAAATACGCGCCGCTGCTGGAACCCTGGCAGCGCGAAATGGTGCGCATCGTGCGTAAAATTTCGCAGTACTTTTATCCGCAGCGCCAGACCCAGGTGATGAACGAGGGCTGGGCCACCTTCTGGCATTACACGATCTTGAACCAGCTGTATGACGAAGGCGTGGTCGGCGACGGCTTCATGATGGAATTTTTGAAGAGCCATACCAACGTGGTATATCAACCGCCGGTCGACAGCAAATATTACAGCGGCATCAATCCGTATGCACTGGGCTTTGCGATGATGAGCGATATCCGGCGCATTTGCGAAAACCCGACCGATGAAGACCGGGCCTGGTTCCCGAACATCGCCGGCAGCGACTGGCGCAAGAGCCTGGACTTTGCGATGCGCAATTTCAAGGACGAAAGTTTCATCGCCCAATACCTGTCGCCCCGGCTGATCCGCGAATTCCATTTCTTTGCCGTGCTCGATGATGACAAGAACGACAAGCTGGCGGTGTCGGCGATCCACGATGAAGCGGGCTACCGTTATGTGCGCCAGCAATTGGCGGAACAATACAACCTGGGCAACCGCGAACCGAATATCCAGGTGTGGGCCGTGAATACCCGCGACGACCGGGCCTTGACCTTGCGCCACACGCAGTTCCAGCGGCGTCCGCTGAACCAGCAAGCCGAGGAAGTGCTGCGCCATGTCGCCAGGTTGTGGGGCTTCGACGTGCACCTCGACACGGTCGACCCGGATGGCAAGGTATTGGCCAGCATGGCTTGCCGCCGAGAAAAGCGTAACCGTCCCGCCTGAGTCTGTCATTCCCGTCTTTTGCTCCTGCTGCCCCGCGTCCACGGGGCAGTTTTTCCCCTCCCCATAAGCTCCACTCATATATATATAGGCTCCAGCTATCGCCTGCGCGCCGCGCACGATAGCCATGCAGCGCAGCCGGCTTGGGGGTATAGTCGCAAGCAGAGGCATAAGTGGTCTTGTGCCGACAGAAGAAATTGCTGTTCGGCAATATTTCAGGCCAAATTTCGCCAATTCCATTGACTCAATGACAGAATATTATTTTGTGTTTTTGGAACATCGAAGAACTTCGGCACAGTACCGGCCAGACCATGCAAAAACGACATGGAACCGCCTTTTTTTTGCCCGGAAAGCATGCAAAGAATGCATAAGCAAACATGGCTGCTGCGTAAAAAATCAGCAAAAATTTAACCGGTTTTAGGCGCTAAAAATCTATGTAAAATAAAGAATTCGTATGTATAATTCGGCGACGTCCCGGATGCGGCTGGAGCATTGTGTCGACATTTTGGGGTTCAGTTGCAAGACAGAGATGGTATTTGGAGAAAGCAGGCATGAATTTTTCGAACGAGAAAAGTCCCAAGAACTACACAGGCATTACCATTGTTGTCCTGTTGCACGTTCTGGCGGCTTACGGGATCGCGACGGGCTTGGGTAAGCGCCTGGTCACCAAAATGATGGAGCCGGTCGAAACCAAGATTATCGAGGAAGTCAAACCGCCTCCACCGAAGGATCTTCCACCGCCACCGCCACCGCCTGAAATGAAAGCGCCACCGCCGCCATTCATTCCGCCGGTCGAGGTGAACGTACAGCAGCCGCCGCCACAGCAAAACGTGATCGCGAATACAACGACTGCCAAACCGGCCACCACCGAGTTGCAAAAGACCGCACCGGCCGCGCCGCCAGCGCCACCAGCCCCAGCTGCCACCGGCGTCAAGGTTGCAGCAGTGGTCAGTTTCGCCAATTGCGCCAAGCCTGAATATCCGAAGTCTTCGCTGCGCAATGAAGAAACGGGTACCTCGACCATGTCGTTCCTGATCGGGGTCGACGGTCGTGTTGCCGAGTCCAAAATCACGAAGTCGAGCGGCTTCCGGGATCTGGACAGAGCAGCAATCGCGGCACTCAGCAAATGTACCTTCAAGCCAGGCACAGTTGATGGCAAGCCAGAACCAAGCTGGGCGCCCGTACAATATGTTTGGACGCTGGATTAACCGAGGCGCAATACGGTCTCACTCGATATTTCGTTGTCAATTACTTTCAGCGATCTGATTATTTTTTAATTTGGAGGAAGCATGTTTAAGAATACCCGTTTGTCCGCTACGTTTGCCGCGGTTTTGTTGTCCGTAACCGCCGCTACCGCTCTGGTGGCAGCCCCAGCATTCGCTGACGCTCCAGCATCGGCAGCCGCTTCGGCACCAGCGACAGACGCTGCCGCAGCTCCGGCCCCTGCAGCTGACGCAGCAGCAGCTCCGGCGCCAGCCGCCGAAGGCGCAGCCGCTCCGGCAAAAACCGAAGAAGTGCACAACCCGTTCGGCCTGTCGGCGGTGTGGGAAGGCGGCTTCGTGCCACGTGCCACCCTGATCATCCTGGCCCTGATGTCGATCGGCAGCTGGTACATCATCATCACCAAGCTGCTGGATCAAATGAAGATCTTCAAGCAAGCTAAAGAAACCGCTGCCAAATTCTGGAAAGCGCCTTCGATCGCTGCTGGTTCGGCTACCCTGCAAGACGGCAGCCCATTCCGCTTCATCGCCGAATCCGGCACCAAGGCAACCGCCCACCACGATGGCGCCCTGCTGGAACAAATCGACCTGTCGACCTGGGTTACCATGTCTATTCAACGTTCGGTTGAAAAGGTTCAATCGCGTCTGCAAGATGGCCTGTCGTTCCTGGCAACCGTCGGTTCGACCGCACCGTTTATCGGTCTGTTCGGTACCGTCTGGGGTATTTACGGCGCGCTGACCGCAATCGGCATGACCGGTAACGCCTCGATCGACAAAGTCGCCGGTCCAGTTGGTGAAGCGCTGATCATGACCGCCTTCGGTCTGCTGGTCGCTGTTCCTGCCGTTCTGGGTTATAACTGGCTGGTTCGTCGTAACAAAACCGCAATGGAAGATGTTCGCTCCTTCAGCGCCGACGTGCACTCGGTCCTGATCTCCGGCGCAATGTCCACCAGCGAAGCTGGCCGTGCCGCCGGCGCTAAAAAGATCGGATAAAAATCATGTCGATGTCCGTCGGCTCCGATAGCGGAGAAGATCAAGTGATGTCCGAAATCAACACGACGCCGCTGGTCGACATCATGTTGGTTTTGCTGATCATCTTCTTGATTACCAGCCCGGTAGTGCTCAAGCTGCAAAAGATCAACTTGCCGATTGAAGCTAACCAGGCTCTTCAAACCAAGCCAGAGAATGTCAATATCGTGGTCAACAAGGATGGAGAAATCTATCTGGGTCAAACCCACTTGAAGGACACGAATGCTTTGTTTGACTATCTGAAAGTTGAAGCTGTGAAATTACCGCAGCCGGAAGTACATGTTCGCGGCGACCAGGAAACACGCTACGAATTCATCGGCAAGGTCATTTACACGACCCAGCGCGCCGGGATCCAGAAGGTCGGCTTCATCACCGAACCGCCTGAAAAATCCTGATGACGCAAGCGGACGCCGGACTGGCAACATCGGTCCGGCGCTGCATGGGACTTCTTAAAAGGAAACACTATGAGTATGAATGTCGGTTCGGGTAGCGCTCCTAACGCGGATCCAGAACCAATGATGGAACTGAACATGACCCCCCTCATCGATGTGATGTTGGTGCTCATTATCATGTTGATCATTACGATTCCTAAGCAAAACCACTCGGTGAACTTGAACATGCCGGTCGGCACCCCGCCGCCACCGACAACCGAACCAGTGGTGGTGACGATCGACGTCGACTTCGACGGCACGATCTTGTGGGACAACCAGGTGGTACCAGATCGCGCAGCACTGGAAACCAAACTGAATAACGTTGCCGCGCAAGCGGAGCAGCCAGAAGTTCATCTGCGTCCGAACAAACTGGTCGAGTACAAAGTCGTGGCTGGCGTAATGGCGGCAGCGCAGCGTCTGGGCGTGACCAAAATCGGTCTGGTCGGCAACGAACAATTCCAGTAAGCTGTTGTTTCAGGTTCTCTTTATTTCCGAATAGGCAGGATGATCCTGCCTATTTCGCTTTTTACTGAAAGACTTTCCCATGTCCAAGTTTCGTCTCGCTCATCTCGGCCTGGTAATGGCCGCCATCGGTTTTACCGCTGCAACACCAATCATAGGCCTGGTTTCGCTGGCACACGCTGCCGACACCGTCCGTGCGGAAGTGGGCAAACCACTGCAAGAAGCGCAGAAACTGGCGTCGTCGGGCAAGAATAAAGAAGCGCTGGCCAAACTGCGCGAAGCAGACAGCGTCGGCAACAAAACCGCCTTCGAGTCTTACCAGATCGAACGGGTACGCGCCTCGGCCGCCGCAGGCGCCGGCGACAACACCACCGCGATCAAGGCTTTCGAAGCCGTCATCAACTCCGGCCGCCTGAGCGCCGCCGAAGCACCGAAATTCACCCAGGGCCTGGCCGGCATGTACTACCGCGCCAAGGATTGGCCGAACGCCATCACCTGGATCAACCGTTCCTTGAAAGACAAGGAAGATCCGCAAATGCGCGAGCTGCTGATCCAGACCTACTACGTCAGCGGCAACTACGCAGCCGCGGCCAAGGAATTGCAATCGCGCGGCGGCAACTCGGAAGGCAGCCTGCAAATGCTGGCCAACATCCAGTTGAAGCAAAACGACAAGGCCGGTTATGTGGCCACGCTGGAAAAACTGGCCGCCAGCTATCCAAAACCAAGCTACTGGGCCGACTTGCTGAACCGCGTGTCGGGCAAACCGGGCTTTTCCAGCCGCCTGAGCCTGGACGTGCAGCGTCTGCGCCTGGCCAACGGCCTGCTGACCAAAGCGCCTGAATACATGGAATTGAGCCAGCTGGTCTTGCAAGCAGGCAATCCATCGGAAGCACTGAAAGTGATCGACCAGGGTTACAAAAAAGGCGCACTGGGCACCGGCACCGACGCCGCGCGTCACCAGCGCCTGAAAGACCTGGCCACCAAGCGCCTGGCCGACAGCAATGCCGACGCCGCCAAGTCGGAAGCCGAGTACCTGAAAAACAAGGATGCGGATGGCTTGAGCGCACTCGGTTTTGCGCTGGTCAGCGCCGGCCAGGCCGACAAGGGCCTGGACTTGATGAACCAGGCGATCAAGCTGGGCACATCGAAGTATCCAGAGGAATTGCAATTGCACCTGGGCATCGCTTATGCCCAGGCTGGCAAGAAATCCAATGCCGTGACCGCCCTCAAGGCCGTCAAAGGCAGCGATGGCGCAGCCGACCTGGCCCGCTACTGGATCTTGCAATTGAAATAATCCTTGCTTGTTCGGCGCCGCTGGTGGCGCCGGAACGCCAAAAAGCGTTGCTTGCCACCCGCAAGCAGCGCTTTTTGTCATTTTTAGCCCCTCAATTGGCCTGCCGTGGCCGTTGCGGGTGTGAATACCTGAAACAATCCGTATAATCCTCCCTATATTCAACCTGAGCGACAGTGTTTCGTTACGATTCTTATGAAGGTATTCCGCGGACTTCCCAATGCCGAAGCCCGAGCGCCCTGCGCTCTGACGATCGGCAACTTTGACGGTGTCCACCTTGGCCATCAAGCCTTGTTATCCCGCGTGCGCGGCGCCGCCAGCCAGCTCGGCCTGGAAGCGGCAGTGATGACGTTCGAACCGCATCCGCGCGAGTTTTTCGCGCAACGGACCGGCGACTTGTCCAAGGCGCCACCGCGCATCGCCAACTTGCGCGACAAATTGCAATCGCTGTCCGAAGCCGGCATCGACCGTGTCATCGTCGAGCATTTCAGCGCCCAGTTCGCCGCCCTGAGCCCGCAGGAATTCACGGAAAAGGTGCTGGTCGACGGCTTGCACGTCAAATGGCTGATGGTCGGCGACGATTTTTGCTATGGCGCCAAGCGGGCCGGCAATGTCGAATTGCTGCAAGAGGCCGGCAAGAAATATGGTTTTCATGTTGAAACCTTGCCAACCGTAATGAATGGCAGCCAGCGGATTTCGTCGTCGGCAGTACGCAGTGCGCTGGCCGACGGCGATTTTAGCCATGCGCGGCAATTGCTGGGCCACCCATATGCGATGTCCGGCCACGTGATCCATGGCCAGAAACTGGGCCGCACGCTGGGTTTCCCGACGCTGAACTTGCGCGTCGCGCACCGTCCGGCGCTGTCCGGTATTTTCGTGGTGCAAGTGCACGGCCTGGCCGCGCATCCGTTGCCGGCAGTCGCCAGCCTGGGCGTGCGCCCGACCGTCGACGATAGCGGCCGGGTATTATTGGAAGTGCATCTGTTCGATTTTGCGCAATCCTGTTACGGCAAGCTGGTACGGGTGGAGTTTTTGCAAAAACTGCGCGACGAAGAAAAATACCACGACTTGCCGACCCTGACCGCGGCGATTACCCGCGATTCCAATCAAGCCCGGGAATTTTTCGAGCGGCGCAGCGGCGCGATTACCGCCACCGACCGAATTTGACGCCCGACCGTCGCAGCGCGCCCCTTTCAGCTTCGCCTGCCCGCCAGATCGGCGAGCACACCATAGTGATCCAGTTTTTTAAAGAAGAATATGTCCGATAACAACAAACCAGCCACGCCCAAGCAGCAAAAACCCGCCAAGGCCGACAGCAAATACCCGGTCAACATGACCGAAACCCCATTCCCGATGCGCGGCGACATGGCCAAGCGCGAGCCGCAATGGGTCAAGGAATGGCAAGACAAGAAAATCTACCACCGCGTCCGCAAGGCGGCCGCCGGCCGTCCGAAATTCATCCTGCATGACGGTCCGCCGTACGCCAATGGCGACATCCACCTGGGCCACGCGGTCAACAAGATTCTGAAGGACATCGTCATCAAGTCGCGCACCATGGCCGGTTTCGACGCGCCGTATGTGCCGGGCTGGGATTGTCACGGCATGCCGATCGAAATCCAGATCGAAAAACTGTACGGCAAGAACTTGCCGACCGCCGAGGTGCTGGCCAAGGCGCGCGCCTACGCCACCGAACAGGTCGAGCGTCAAAAGAAAGACTTTATCCGCCTCGGTGTGTTGGCCGAATGGGAAAACCCCTACCTGACCATGTCGTACGGCAATGAAGCCGATGAATTGCGCGCACTCGGCACGATGCTGGAAAAAGGCTATGTGTACCGCGGCCTGAAACCGGTCAACTGGTGCTTCGATTGCGGCTCGGCACTGGCCGAGGCGGAAGTCGAATACGCCGACAAGCGCGATCCGGCCATCGACGTCGGTTTCCCGTTCGCCGAGCCAGCCAAAGTGGCGGCCGCGTTCGGCTTGCCATCGTTACCAACCGAGAATGGCCAGATCGTCATCTGGACCACCACGCCATGGACCATCCCGTCGAACCAGGCGCTGAACGTGCATCCGGAAGTGAGTTATGCGCTGGTGGAAACCGTGCGCGACGGCGCGCCGCTGCTGCTGATCCTGGCGGCCGACCTGGTTGCCGCCTGCCTGGAACGCTACAAGCTGGATGGCAAGGTCATCGCCACCACCAGCGGCGCCCAGCTGGAAGGCATCACCTTCAAGCACCCGCTGGCGAGCCAGCATGCGGCGTTCGACCGCGTGTCGCCGGTCTACCTGGCCGATTATGTGACCACCGACAGCGGCACCGGCGTGGTCCACTCGGCGCCAGCGTATGGCCAGGAAGACTTTGTTTCGTGCAAGGCGCACGGCATGAAGGATGACGCCATCCTGACCCCGGTGATGGGCGACGGCAAATTTGTGTCGACGCTGCCATTGTTCGGCGGTTTGACGATCTGGGAAGCATCGAAACCGATTTGCGACGCCTTGACAGCCGCCGGCAGCTTGTTTGAACTGAAAATGTTCTCGCACAGCTATATGCATTGCTGGCGCCATAAAACCCCGATCATCTACCGCGCCACCTCGCAATGGTTCGCCGGCATGGATGTGACGCCGAAGGACGGCGGCCCGACGCTGCGTCAAACGGCGCTGCAAGGCATCGCCGACACCCGGTTCTTCCCGGACTGGGGCCAGGCCCGCCTGCACGGCATGATCGCCAACCGTCCCGACTGGACCCTGTCGCGCCAGCGCCAGTGGGGCGTGCCGATGGCCTTCATCGTCCACAAGGAAACCGGCGAGCTGCATCCGCGCACCCCGGAATTGCTGGAACAAGTCGCCTCGCTGATCGAGAAAAGCGGCATCGAGGCGTGGCTGACGCTGGACTTGCAGGAGTTGCTGGGCGATGAAGCGGCCATGTATCAAAAGAACAAGGATACGCTGGATGTGTGGTTCGATTCCGGCAGCACCCACCAGACCGTGCTCGGCGGCCCGGCCGGCAAGGGCTCGCATGCGGCCCAGTCGCAATTCCCGGCCGACCTGTACCTGGAAGGTTCGGACCAGCACCGCGGCTGGTTCCACTCGTCGCTGCTGACCTCGGCCATGCTGAATGGCCGTCCGCCGTACAAGGCGCTGTTGACGCACGGCTTCACGGTCGATGGCGAAGGCAAGAAAATGTCCAAGTCGCTGGGTAACACGCTGGCGCCGCAAAAAATTTCCGACACCCTCGGCGCCGATATCCTGCGCCTGTGGATCGCCTCGACCGACTACACCGGCGAATTGTCGATTTCCGACGAAATCCTGAAACGCGTGACCGAATCGTACCGCCGCATCCGCAACACGCTGCGTTTCTTGCTGGCCAATACTTCCGACTTCGATCCGAACAAGGATGCGCTGCCGGTCGCCGACTTGCTGGAAATCGACCGTTACGCGCTGGTCAACATGGCCGCGCTGCAAGCCGACATCGGCAAGCATTTCGACGCCTATGAATTCCATCCGGTGGTGTCCAAGCTGCAAAACTATTGCTCCGAAGACTTGGGCGGTTTTTACCTCGACATCTTGAAAGACCGTCTGTACACCTCCGGCCTGAATTCGCCGGCGCGCCGTTCGGCGCAGACCGCGCTGTGGCATCTGACGCAAAGCCTGCTGCGCCTGATGGCGCCGATGCTGTCGTTCACCGCCGAAGAGGCGTGGGCGATCTTCGCCGGTCCGCAAGCGTACGCGGCCAGCGACGAAACCATCTTCACGCAAACGTATTGGGAATTGCCAGCGGTACAGGACGGCGCCGCGCTGCTGGAAAAATACACGGCCTTGCGGGCGGTGCGCACCGACGTCACCAAGCAGCTGGAAGACTTGCGCACCTCGGGCGCGATCGGTTCGTCGCTGCAGGCGGAATTGACGATCAAGGCGGCGCCGGCCAAGTACAAGTTGCTGTCCAGCCTGGCCGACGACTTGAAATTCGTCTTCATCACGTCGCAGGCGAACGCCGTCGAAGTGGCCGATGAGGCCGCTGAAACCGTGACCGTGACGGCGTCGGGCGCCGCCAAGTGCGAACGCTGCTGGCATTACCGCAGCGACGTCGGCAGCCATGCCGAGCATGCAACCTTGTGCGGCCGCTGCGTCAGCAATCTGTTCGGTGCGGGCGAAAAACGCCGCTTTGCGTAAAATCGCGACGTCGTTGCGCTGAAACGCGACAATGAAACGCGCCACCGCCTGCCCGGCGGTGGTCTTTTCTTCCATTCCACTAGAACACTATGGCCACTAAAAACCGCTTTTCGTCGAAACCACAATCGTCCCTGGTGCCATGGCTGGGCATCGCCGCCATCGTGATCCTGATCGACCAGGTCAGCAAGATCACCATCACCAAGCTGTTTTCGTATGCCGAAGAATTGGTGGTGACGTCGTTTTTCAACCTGACGCTGGTCTATAACAAGGGTGCGGCCTTCAGTTTCCTGTCCAACCAGGGCGGCTGGCAGCGCTATCTGTTTACCGCCATCGGCCTGGGCGCGGCGGCCTACATCATCTACCTGCTCAACAAGCACCGCGGACAACGCCTGTTTTGCTGGGCGCTGTCGCTGATCATGGGGGGCGCGATCGGCAACGTGATCGACCGCCTGCTGTATGGCCACGTGGTCGATTTCCTCGATTTCCACTGGAGCGGCTGGGGCCATTTCCCGGCGTTTAATATTGCCGATTCCGCCATCTTCATCGGCGCGGTGCTGTTCATCATCGATGAATTGCGCCGAGTAAACAAGTAAAACAACAAGTCATCTCGGGAGCAGCAGATGGAACTGTCCGGTAAAAAAATCGTCCTCGGCCTGTCCGGCGGCGTGGCCTGCTACAAGGCGGCGGAACTGTGCCGCGCGCTGACCAAGGCCGGCGCCACGGTGCAAGTGGTGATGACCGACGCCGCCACCCACTTCATCACCGAAGTGACAATGCAGGCGCTGTCCGGCCAGCCGGTCTACGGCAGCCAGTGGGATGCGCGTATCGGCAACAATATGGCGCATATCGACCTGACCCGCAATGCCGACGCGATCCTGGTCGCGCCCTGTTCGGCCGACTTCATCCGCAAGCTGGCGCACGGCGTCTGCGACGATTTATTGTCGACGCTGTGCCTGGCGCGGCCGCGCCAGTTGCCGCTGCTGGTGGCGCCGGCGATGAACGTCGAAATGTGGCTGAATCCGGCCACCCAGCGCAATGTGCAGCACATCCGCGACGACGGCATCAAGCTGTTCGGTCCGGCCGCCGGCGAACAGGCGTGCGGCGAAACGGGCCTGGGACGCATGCTGGAACCGGCCCAGCTGCTGGAAGAATTGATCGCCGCGTTCCAGCCGAAAGTGTTGACCGGCAAGCGCGTGCTGGTCACGGCCGGCCCGACCTTCGAAGCGATCGATCCGGTGCGCGGCATCACTAATTTGTCGTCAGGCAAGATGGGTTACGCGGTGGCGCGTGCGGCGCGTGAGGCGGGCGCCGAAGTGACGCTGGTGTCCGGCCCGACCGCGCTCGACGCGCCGTTCGGCGTGCGCCGCATCGACGTGCAAAGCGCACAGCAAATGCATGACGCGGTGATGGCCGATTTCGACGGCCAGCATATTTTCATCGCGGTGGCGGCGGTGGCCGACTGGCGCGTCGCCAATACCAGCGACCAGAAGCTGAAAAAACAGGCCGACGGTTCGGTGCCTGAATTGCAGTTCGCGCAAAATCCCGACATCCTGGCCAGCGTGGCCGCGCGCACCAGCCTGGGCGGCCATCCGTATTGCGTCGGCTTTGCCGCCGAATCGGAAAACCTGGTGCAGTTCGGCGCCGCCAAGCGCGAGAAAAAAGGCATCCCTTTGCTGGTGGGCAATATCGGCCACCAAACCTTCGGGCACGATGACAATACCATCATCCTGTTCGACGAAGACGGCCACACCGTGCTGCCGCGCGCCAGCAAACTGACGCTGGCGCGCCAGCTGATTTCGGAAATCTCGAAACGCCTGGCCAAGGGTTCGCTGTTCAAATAATTTTTAATGTAACGTGAAGCAAGCATCAATGAAAACAATCGACATCAAAATCCTCGACCCGCGCATGCAGGACCAATTGCCGGCCTACGCCACGCCAGGCAGCGCCGGGCTCGACCTGCGCGCCTGCATCGATGCGGCCATCACCATCGAAGCCGGCCAGACCGTGCTGATCCCGACCGGCCTGGCGATCCATATCGGCGACCCGTCGTACGCCGCGATGATCTTGCCGCGCAGCGGCATGGGTCACAAGAACGGCATTGTCCTGGGGAATCTGGTAGGCTTGATCGACTCGGATTACCAGGGCCAGCTGATGGTCTCGACCTGGAACCGTGGCCAGAGCGCCTTTACGCTCAACCCCATGGAGCGGCTGGCGCAATTGATCATTGTGCCGGTCTTGCAAGTGGGATTTAACGTCGTCGAAGAATTCGATGGAAGCGAACGCGGTGCTGGCGGATTTGGCAGCACCGGCAAACATTAAGGAAACCGCATGTCCCGCATCACTGTCTTGACCCACGCCACAACACGCACCCTCTTGTCGCCGCTGCTGCTGGCCCTGCTGCTGGCCGGCTGCTCGACGCCGCGCCAGCGCACCGTGGCCGGCCTGCCGGAACGAGCCGCGCCGGAAGCGGCGCCTGCCTCGCCGACGCCGCAAATGGTGGCGGCGCAAGAGACGCTGGGCAAAATGGTGATGCTGCAAGACCGCCTGTACAAGGTGGCCGCGCCGCTGCTGATCAACAACGCCGACCTGTGCAAGACCCAGGCGCGCAACCTGCTCGGCTTTACCGCCAAGAACAAATATTCCTACCCGGGCGAATACGCCGACGCGGCGCAAGCCGTGCTCGGTTATGGCGATCCGCTGGAAGTGTCGGGCGTGCTGGCCGGCAGCGGCGCCGCGCGCGCCGGCTTGCGCAAGGGCGACAGTCTGATCGCAGCCGAAGGCAAGCCATTACCGACCGGCGCCAACGCCGAAACCCAGGCCGCCGCCGTGTTCGGCCCGCTGGTGGCCAGCCGCGCCACGCTGGCGATGACCATCTGGCGCAATGGTGACAACAAAATCCTGAATGTACCGGTGACCCGCGCCTGCGCCTTCCGGGTCGACCTGGGCAATGCCGACAATGTCAATTCCTATGCCGACGGGCAACGCATCATGATCACGCGCGGCATGATCAATTTTGCGCAAAACGATGAAGCCATCGCCTTCGTGATGGCCAAGGACATGGCGCACAATGTACTGGACCATGCGCGCAGCCAGCGTTCGGCGGCGACCGTCGGCAGCATCATCGACAACCTGAGCAGCGTGCGGCCCGACCTGTCGATGCTGGCCGGCAGCGGCGGCTTAAAACCGATGCCGCAAGAACTCGATGCGGCGGCCGACAGCCTGGCGCTGTACATGCTGGCCCGGGCCGGTTACAACATCGACAATGCGGCGGGCTTTTGGCAAAAACTGGCGGGACAATATCCGGCCAGCGTCCTGAACGGCTACACCGCGAACCATCCGGCGACCGCGTTCCGCCTCGCGGCGATCAACCGCACGCTGGCCGACATCAAGGCCAAACAATCGGCCAAGAAACCCTTGAAGCCTTAAAAATTCGGAAAATCCGGAAAAAAAGCGCCCATGACCCAGGTCAGCGCGGCGCAAAACACCACCGCGATCAATAGTACGACGAGCAATTTGCCGAATTGGGGATTGCCGTCGTCTTCGGTCGGGTCTTCTTGCAACATGAGCGTCTCTCTGCAGGCTTTTGGAGCACGTAGTATATTCCATGCATCATCAGATCAGCGCGGCTTAACGCCGCACGCACCATGGATAGCATCGACCTCGAAGTTTTAAAAACCAGCGCCGCCTGGATCGCCGCCGGCCAGCGCTGCGAATTAATCACCGTCATCAAGACCTGGGGCTCCAGTCCGCGCCCGATCGGCGCCACGCTGGCCATCAATAATGACGGCAATGTGGTCGGCTCGGTGTCCGGCGGCTGCATCGAAGACGACTTGATCGAGCGGGTGCGCCGGCACGGCATCAGCCGCACGCTGCCCGAAGTGGTCAGCTACGGCATCAGCGCCGACGAGGCGCACCGCTTCGGCCTGCCTTGCGGCGGCACCATCGAACTGGCCATCGAACCGCTGCATGAACATAGCCGGGTTGCCGAATTGCTGGCCCGCCTGGAAAGCCACGAACTGGTCGAGCGCCGCCTCGACCTGCGCAGCGGCGCCGTCGCGCTGCAGCGCGCCATCCCCGGCGCCGTGCTGCAACTGGACGACCATGTATTGACCACCCAGCACGGCCCGCGCTGGCGTTTGCTGATCATCGGCGCCAGCCAGTTGTCGCGCTTCGTCGCGCAAATCGCGATGGCGATGGATTACCACGTGATCGTCTGCGACCCGCGCGAAGAATACCGCAGCGGCTGGAGCGTGCCAGGCGTCGAGCTGGTGCATGCGATGCCGGACGACCTGGTGCTGGACTTGAAGCTGGACCGGCGCAGCGCCGTGGTGGCGCTGACCCACGACCCGAAACTGGACGACCTGGCGCTGATGGAAGCGCTGCGCTCGGATGCGTTTTACGTCGGCGCCATCGGTTCGCGCCTGAACAACAGCAAGCGCCGCGAACGGCTGCTGCAATTCGACGTCAGCCCCGAGCAAATGAGCAAGCTGCACGGGCCGATCGGCCTGTACATCGGCAGCAAGACGCCGGCCGAAATCGCCATTTCGATCCTCGCCGAAATGACGGCGGTCAAGAACGGCGTGCCCGATTCGCTGCAAATCCAGCACGCGGCGGCGCTGTCGAAACCGAGCGGGGAAGTGTGCGCGGTGTGACGCCTGGCCGGCAGCGGCAATGGGACATCGCGCTGCCGGCCGGCTACCGTGTCCAGGATCTGCTGTCCTTTCATGGCCGCGACACCGAAAGCGTGGCCGAACAAATCGGTCCTTCATCGATACGCAAGGGCGTGCTGCTCGATGGCGTGGCGCTGCTGCTTGACATTGACTTGCGCACCGGCCACGCCGCATGCCGGGCCAGCGCCGACGCGCGATTAACCCCGGCGGCGTGGCACGCCGTGCATGGCGCGCTGCTGAACATGCTCGGGCTGCGCATCGACCCGCAGCCGTTCGAAACGCTGGCCGCCGGCGATGCGCTGCTGGCGCCGCTGGTTCAGGCCCATCCGGGACTGCGCATCATGCAGTCGGCCAGCGTGTTCGAGGCGCTGACCTGGGCCATCATCGGCCAGCAAATCAACTTGCCGTTCGCCATAGCACTGCGCCGCACGTTCATCCTGCAAGCGGGACGCCGGCACAGCGGCGGCTTGTGGTGCTATCCGGAAGCCGCCGATGTGCTGCGGCTGGACGTCGACGATTTGACCAGCCGTAAATTCTCGCGCGCCAAGGCGGACACCCTGCTGCGCGTGGCGCAGTTGGTGCACGATGGCGTATTGTCGCTGGCAGCGCCGGCCTCGGGCGATATGGCGCCGGTACGCGCGGCGCTGCTGGCCGTCAAGGGCATCGGCCCGTGGACCGCCAACTATGCGCTGCTGCGCGGCTACGGTTACGCCGACTGTTCGCTGCACGGCGACGTGGCGATCCGCAACGCGCTGCAGGTATTGCTGGGCGAGCCGGTGAAACCCGATATGCGGCGCACCGAGCAATGGCTGGCGCGCTATGCGCCGCAGCGTACGATGCTGGCCGCCCACTTATGGGCCAGCCGGCATAAACAAGATAATTGAAAAAATATACTTCCACTTTTTGCCATACTGAAAACCAGATTTCCGAATGGTGGAATGACACGTCTGGCGCTAATATGCGACAGCATCCAAGCGGTATCAACCGCATCTCCATTAGCCAGCAATTGAACTTCACAGGGAAAAACAATGACACTCCTGACGATCAATGGCAAGCAACATCAAGTTGACCTGCCTGAAGACACGCCCCTACTCTGGACGCTGCGCGACGAACTCGGCATGACCGGCACCAAATTCGGCTGCGGCATGGCGCTGTGCGGCGCCTGCACCGTGCACCTGGACGGCGTCGCGATCCGCTCGTGCATCACGCCGATTTCGGCCGCCGCCGGCAAGCAGGTCACCACCATCGAAGCGGTGTCGGAAGACAAGGTCGGCCACGCCGTCCAGCAAGCATGGCAGGCGCTCGGCGTGCCGCAATGCGGCTATTGCCAGGCGGGCCAGATCATGTCGGCCACCGCGCTGCTGCGCACCACGCCGCAACCGAACGACCAGCAAATCCGCGAAGCGATGAGCGGCAACATCTGCCGCTGCGGCACCTACACGCGTATCCACGCCGCGATCAAGCAGGCCTCGCAAGAAGTCGCCGGCAAGGGAGCGTCCCAATGAACGCGCCGCTAGCTCAACTGGATCAAGCAAATAATGCGCCGGCGTCCGGCGCGCGGCGCAACTGGCTGAAGGCGGCCGGCGCCCTGACCGGCCTGATGCTGACTGTCGGCCCGGCCGGCCTGGTGATGGCGGCCGAAGAGAAAAAATACGGCGGCGCAGCGATGGCCGGCGGCCTGGTCGACGACGTGCTGGTCTTCCTGTCGGTCGGCGCCGACGGCCTGGTGACCATCATGGCGCACCGCTCCGAAATGGGCCAGGGCATCCGCACCAGCCTGCCGATGGTGGCGGCCGACGAACTGGGCGCAGACTGGGATCACGTCCGGGTACGGCAAGCCCCTGCCGACGAAGCGCGCTACGGCAGCCAGGATACCGACGGTTCGCGCAGCATGCGCCACTCGTTCAAGGCGATGCGCCAGGTCGGCGCGACCGCCCGCCTGATGCTGGAAACGGCGGCGGCGGCGCGCTGGAACGTGCCGCTGTCCGAAGTCAGGACCGGCACCCACCAGGTGCTGCACGGCGCCAGCGGCCGCAGCCTCGGTTTCGGCGAACTGGCGCTGGAGGCGGCCAGGCTGCCGGTGCCGGGCCGCGACAAGGTCAAGCTGAAGGACACCGGCGAACTGCGCTACGTCGGCAAGGACGGCATCCGCGGCATCGACTTGCACGACATCGTCACCGGCAACACCCAGTACGGCATCGACACCCGCCTGGACGGCATGGTGTACGCGGTGATCGCGCGGCCGCCGGTCTTCGGCGGCAAGCTGCGCAGCGTCGACAAGACCGAGGCATTAAAAGTGCCGGGCGTGCTGCGCATCGTCGAATTGCAGGGCAGCCCGCCGCCGGCCATGTTCAACCCGCTGGGCGGCGTGGCCGTGCTGGCGAAAAATACCTGGGCCGCGATGAAGGGCCGCGAAGCGCTGAAACTGGAGTGGGAAGACGGTCCGAACGGCGCCTACGATTCGCTCGCATTCCGCAAGACGCTGGAACAGGCGGCACGCCAGCCGGCCAAGCCGGCGCGCGACCAGGGCAAGACCGAAGCGGCGCTGGCGGCGGCCCCGGCCAGCCGTAAATTCTCGGCAGAATATTATTTGCCGCATCTGGCGCACGCCACCATGGAACCGCCAGCCGCGACCGTGCGCCTGGTCAACGGCAAGGCCGAGGCCTGGGCTTGCGTGCAGGCGCCGCAAGCGACCCGCAGCAATGTCGCCAAGGCGCTCGGCTTGAAGGAGGAAGACGTCACCGTCCATGTGACGCTGCTGGGCGGCGGTTTCGGCCGCAAGTCGAAACCCGACTTCGTGGTCGAGGCGGCGCTGCTGTCGAAGGCGATGGATGGCGCGCCGGTCAAGCTGACCTGGACCCGCGACGACGACTTGCGGCATGACTACCTGCACACGGTCTCGGTCGAGCGGCTGGAAGTGGCGCTCGATCCGGCCGGCCGGCCGACCGCGTGGCTGCACCGCACCGCCGCGCCGACCATCGTCTCGATCTTCGAGGCCGGCGCCAAGAGCCAGTCGGCGTTCGAACTGAATATGTCGGCGGTCAACGTGCCGTTCGCGATCCCGAATATCCGGGTCGAAGTGCCGGAAGTCGACGCCCACTCGCGCCTCGGCTGGTTCCGCTCGGTGTCCAATATCCCGCACGCGTTCGCGATACAGTCGTTCGCCGCCGAACTGGCGCACGCCGCCAAAAAAGACCACAAGGCGTATTTGCTGGACTTGCTGGGACCGGCGCGCAAGATCGATCCGCGCTCCTTGTCCGATGGCTGGAACTATAACGAAAATCCGGAAAAATACCCGGTCGACATCGGCCGCATGCGCAACGTGATCGAACTGGCGACCCACAAGGCCGGCTGGGGCCGCAAGCTGCCGAAGGGCCGCGGACTGGGCCTGGCGGTATCGTACAGCTTTGTCACCTACGTCGCGGTAGTGATCGAAGTGGAAGTGAACGCGGCCGGCGAAGTGCTGATTCCGCGGGTCGACATCGCCGCCGATTGCGGGCCGCACATCAACCCGGACCGCATCCGCTCGCAGCTCGAAGGCGCGTGCATCATGGGCATCAGCCTGGCGATGAGCGGCGAAATCTCGTTCAAGCAAGGCCGCGTCGAGCAAAGCAACTTCCACGACTACACCGTGCTGCGCGCCGCCGATGCGCCGCGCGTGATCCACACCCACCTGGTGCCGACCGGCATGGACGTGGAACTGGGCGGCGTCGGCGAACCCGGCACGCCGCCGATCGCCCCGGCGCTGTGCAACGCGATCTTCGCGGCGACCGGCAAGCGCATCCGCGCCTTGCCGGTGGCGGGACAGCTGGCGAAGAAGGCATGAGGTTGAGGCAAGCGGATTGAATTAAATCCTGCAAGCAAAGCCCGGCGCCCAGCTTGATGCGCCGGGCTTTTTTTCTTATATAGAAGAAATTGGCACGGAAATTGAAAAAGCGCTGATTCCCTTGCAAGAATCAACGCTTTCAAATCTGGTTGCGGGGACAGGATTTGAACCTGTGACCTTCGGGTTATGAGCCCGACGAGCTGCCAGACTGCTCCACCCCGCGTCTGTATGTTGCTATTATAGGGCAGATTGCCGGCTTAGGCAATCCCTATGCCAATTTCGTCCGTCATAGAACGGTCTAATGGATGAGCTGGCTCAAGAGCCGGTCTCAATCTCATCGCGGCCGCAGCGAGGATTGCTCCACAAGCGCATCAATCGGTGTAAAGTAAGCACACCATTGATTACAGTCCGTGCCCATGAAATTCTGTTCCGAATGCGCCCATCCGGTCGCCCTGTCCATCCCTGCCGGCGATAACCGGCCGCGCTACGTCTGCGCCCATTGCGAAGCGATCCATTACCAGAATCCGAAGATGGTGATCGGTTCGATCCCGGTCTGGGAACAGGACGGCCAGCTGCAGGTCCTGCTGTGCAAGCGCGCCATCGAACCGCGCTACGGTTACTGGACGCTGCCGGCGGGCTTCATGGAAAACGATGAAACCACGTCCGATGCGGCGCTGCGCGAAACGGTCGAGGAGGCCGGCGCGAATATCGAGCTGGGGCCGCTGTTTTCGCTGCTCAATGTGCAACGCGTGCACCAGGTGCACCTGTTTTACCTGGCCCGGCTACGCAACCTCGATTTTGCGCCCGGCATCGAAAGCCTGGACGTGCAAATGTTCAGCGAAGCCGAAATTCCGTGGGACGATCTGGCCTTCCCGACCATCCGCCTGACGCTGGAACTGTTCTTTGCCGACCGTATCAAAATACGGGAAGGCGGCAGCTACGGTTTCCATACCCAGGACGTGACCCGGCCGATGGCGCGCGCGGCCGACTGAGACCGATGCCGATGCCAAGCGCTATCCGCACAATCAGCAAGCATAGGCAGCGATGATACCCTGGCTCGATTCCGACACGCCGTTTCCCGACGTCTCGACAGCACTGACCGGTGAAGCGCCCGGCCTGCTGGCGGCCGGCGCCGACCTGTCGCCGCAACGCTTGCTGGCGGCCTACCGGCACGGGATTTTCCCGTGGTTTTCCGAAGGCCAGCCTATCCTGTGGTGGAGTACCGACCCGCGCATGGTGCTGATGACAGAGAATTTCCGCATCTCCGACAGCCTGAAAAAAGCCGTGCGCAAGGTCGAGCGCAGCGCGGCCACCGACGGCCGCTGGCAATTGCGCTTCGACGGCGATTTCGAGGCCGTGATGCGGGCCTGCGCCGCGCCGCGCAAGGATGGTCCAGGCACCTGGATTTCGGACCAGATCATCGCCGGCTACACCGGCCTGCACCGGCTCGGCTACGCCCATTCGTCGGAATTGTGGCTCGACGGGGAATTGGTCGGCGGCGCTTACGGCGTGTCGATCGGCCGCATGTTTTACGGCGAATCGATGTTCGCCAGGGTCAGCGACGGTTCCAAGATCGCGCTGGTTCATCTGGTCCGTTTCCTGGCGGCGCACGGCGTGCAGATGATCGATTGCCAGCAAGAGACGGCCCATCTGGCGTCGCTGGGGGCGGCGCCGATTTCGCGCCAGCGCTTTCTGGCGCACCTGTCCGCGGCGATCCGGCAGCCGCAAATCGACGCGTGGCAAACCACGGCGCCCGCCGCAAGCCCGGCATAAAACACGCTATGATAGAGCCAAGGACAACCATTGCCGAAATTGCCGTAATTGCAACGACAGGACCTGCATGACGCAACTTAACGACCTGCCCTTCGCCACGCTGCAGTTTTATACGACTGCGCCCTACCCGTGCAGCTACCTGGACGACCGCCAGGCACGCTCGCAGGTGGCCACGCCTGCCCATTTGATCAATACCGACGTGTATTCGGAATTGGTGCGCAACGGTTTCCGGCGCAGCGGCATTTTTACCTACCGGCCGTATTGCGACGGCTGCCAGGCCTGCATCCCGGTGCGCGTGGTGGCCGGCGAGTTCGCGCCCAGCCGCGCACAGCGCCGCGCCTGGGCCAGGCACGGCACGCTGCAAACCAGCGTCGCCAGCCTGACCTTCATCGATGAACACTACGAGCTCTACCTGCGCTACCAGAGCACGCGCCACGCCGGCGGCGGCATGGACCAGGACAGCCGCGAACAATATTCGCAATTCCTGCTGCAAAGCCGGGTCAATACGCGGCTGGTGGAATTCCGCGAACCGGACGGCGCGCTGCGCATGGTCAGCATCATCGACGTGCTGGCCGACGGCCTGTCGTCGGTGTACACCTTCTTCGACCCGGACGTGCCCGGCGCATCGTACGGCACTTATAACGTGATGTGGCAAATCGCCCAGGCGCGCGAATTGCAGCTGCCCTACGTCTACCTCGGCTACTGGATCGCACAAAGCCCGAAGATGGCTTACAAGATCAACTTCGCGCCGCTGGAAGCCCGCACCAAGGGCCAGTGGAAGGTGATGTAAGCCCGGTGTCCTTTCGGAACGGCGCCGGGGCGCGGCCAGCGCAAGGCAGGCGCCGCACTGTAAAATAGCGCAAATTCAACAGCGGCCCGGCCTCGTCGCGCACGGCGTCCGCCCCCAACAAGAGCACATCCATGTCCCAAAAATTCCTGTATTCCCTGGCCCGTCCCCTGCTGTTTTCGATGGATGCCGAAGCCGCCCACCATTTTGCGCTGCCCGCCCTGAAACGCGCTAGCGCGCTGGGCCTGACCGGCTTGATCAAGAAACCGGCGGCCGATCCGCGCAACGTGATGGGCATCACCTTCCCGAATCCGGTCGGCCTGGCCGCCGGCCTGGACAAGGATGGCGCCTTCATCGATGCGCTGGCCGGCCTCGGTTTCGGCTCGATCGAAGTGGGCACCGTGACGCCGCGCGCCCAGCCCGGCAATCCGCAACCGCGCATGTTCCGCCTGCCGCAGGCGCAAGGCATCATCAACCGCATGGGCTTTAACAATGGCGGCGTGGACGCGTTTGTCCGCAATGTGCAGGCGTCGAAGTTTTACCAGAACCGCGAAGGCGTGCTGGGCCTGAACATCGGCAAGAACGCCGATACGCCGATCGAGCGCGCGGCCGACGATTACCTGCATTGCCTGGAAAAAGTCTACCCTTACGCCAGTTATGTGACGGTGAATATCTCGTCGCCGAACACCAAGAACCTGCGCCAGTTGCAGGGCGCGTCGGAACTCGACGCGCTGCTGTCGCAATTGAAGGACGCGCAATCGCGGCTGGCCGAGCGGCACCGGCGCTACGTGCCGCTGACGCTCAAGATCGCGCCGGACATCGACGGCGAACAAGTCAAGAACATCGCCGACTCGCTGCTGCGCCATAAAATCGATGGCGTGATCGCCACCAACACCACCTTGAGCCGCAGCGCGGTGGAAGGCATGCAGCACGGCGCCGAAGCGGGCGGCCTGTCCGGCGCGCCGGTGTTCGAACTGTCGAATAGCGTGATCCGCCTGCTGAAGGCGGAACTGGGCGATGCGCTGCCGATCATCGGCGTCGGCGGCATCATGCGCGGCGCCGACGCGGCCGCCAAGCTGGAAAACGGCGCCAGCCTGGTGCAGTTATACAGCGGCTTGATCTACGCCGGCCCGGCGCTGGTGGCCGATTGCGCGGCGGCGCTGCGCGGCAAATAAAAACCCTGCAAAAACGCACCGGCCACGCCCCAGACTGGAGCGCCAAGCCGGTGCATGGCGCGCATTTGCGCACCATGCCGGGGCAACGAGTCTCCTTTTTACAACATCATTCATTGAATAACATTGGCTTATTGTCTCAGGCGGCAGGCAGGCCGTATGCTTGTCAGCAGGGCTATATGCGACATACACGTAAAAATAGCCAACCATATCCGCTTATTGCATAACAATACTCGGAACCATTCGTAAGCCGTCAAAGTCGGCGCTGTTAAGCTATTTTTCATCGGGTCATTCGACCTGCGCACACCGATACCGCACTCCGATACATTAACTGAATGAAGAGATTTTTCTGATGAGTTCAAAATATAACAAGCCTAATCCCGCTCGCGCCCTGCTGGTCATTTCCCTCATCGCATCGATCGGCTTGCCGCTGTATGCGCAGGCCCAACAAGAAGTCCCTGCCGCAGGCGAATTGCAATCGGTGATCGTCACCGGCACCTACTCCAAGAACCGCCGCACCGTCGACTCCGAATCGCCGATCGACATCATCAGCGCGCGCGACTTGCAAAGCACCGGTTCGACCGAACTGGCGACCGTGCTGAGCCGCCTGGTGCCATCGCTGAACTTCGCGCGCCCGTCCGGCGCCGACGCCAGCGACGCGGTGCGTCCGGCGCAGTTGCGCGGCCTGTCGCCGGACCAGACCCTGGTGCTGGTCAACGGCAAGCGCCGCTACACGTCGGCGGTGGTCAACGTCAACGGCACGCTGGGCCGCGGCTCGGCGCCGGTCGACCTGAACGCGATCCCGCTGGCCGCGATCGACCATATTGAAGTGCTGCGCGATGGCGCAGCGGCGCAATACGGTTCCGACGCGATCGCCGGCGTGATCAACATCATCCTCAAAAAAGGCCCGGACGGCAACGAAATCGAAGTCGGCTACGGCCAATACCAGGAACACGACGGCAAGCAAAAATCGATCCGTGGTTCGACCGGCTTCGCGCTGGGCGACCGTGGCTGGGTGCGCGTCGCGCTGGACTTGACCGACCGCGACCCGACCAACCGCGCCGGCGCCGATTTCCGCAATCCGAAAGAACCGCGCTACGGCCAGGTCAACCAGCGCTACGGCGACTCCGAAAGCAAGCCGCGCACCATTTTTGTCAATAGCCAGTACACCATCAACGACAACCTCGAATGGTACGGTTTCGGCAGCTACGGCCAGCGCGACACGTCGGCCGCCGCCACCTGGCGCACCGCGTTCGACGCCAACGGCAACCTGCGCACGCCGGTCTTCCCGGAAGGTTTCCTGCCGCTGCAAAACAGCAAGCTGACCGACCAGTCGCTGGTCACCGGCTTGCGCGGCGAAGCGGCCGGCTGGCGCTGGGACACCAGCGTCAACTACGGCAGCAACCTGTTCGAACTGGACCTGGACAATACCGTCAACCTGTCGCTGGGCGCCAACAGCCCGACCCATTTCTACGCCGGCAAGCTGAAAAATTCGCAAGCGCTGCTGAACCTGGATGTGGCGCGCGACTTCGCGGTAGCGGCCTTCACCGGTCCGCTGACGGTGGCGCTGGGCGCCGAGACGCGCCATGAAAAATACGAAATCGGCGCCGGCGAACTGAATTCCTACGTCAACGGCGGTTCGCAAGGCTTTTCCGGCTTCCAGCCGGGCAATGCCGGCAGCCATACCCGCCATAACGAATCGCTGTACCTGAACCTGGAAGCGGAAATCACCAAGAAGTTCTCGGCCGCGGCAGCGCTGCGCCATGAACGCTACAGCGATTTCGGCAACACCACCTCGGCCAAGGGTTCGGCGCGCTACGCCTTCAACGACGTGGTCTCGCTGCGCGGCACGGCGTCGAGCGGCTTCCGCGCACCGTCGCTGGCGCAACAGTATTACACCATCACCACCACCAACTTCCAGGTGGTCAACGGCGTCAATACCCCGATCGAAACCGGCACCTTCGCCGTCAATACGCCGCAAGCGCGGGCGCTCGGCGCGCAAGACCTGAAACCGGAAAAAGCGCGCAACTACAGCCTGGGCCTGCAATTGTCGCCTACCCGTAATTTCAACACCACCATCGACGCTTACCGCATCGATATCGATAACCGCATCCTGTTCTCCAGTAATCTGGTGCTGAACAATGCACTGAAGGCGCAATTGGCGGCGCAGGGTTCGCCGGTCGGCGCGGCGCGCTACTTCAACAATGCGATCGATACCCGCACCACCGGCGTCGATGTGGTCAGCACCTACCGCGTCGACTTGAAGGACAAGGACCGGCTCGATTTCACCGTCGCCTATAACCACAACAATACCTCGGTGGAACGCGTAGCGCCGAATCCAGCCTTGCTGACCGCCAACGGCCTGTTGCTGGTCGACCGTCAATCGATCAACCGCGCCACCGTCAGTTCGCCTAAAGACAAGCTCAGCCTGGCCACCGACTATACCTTCGGTCTATGGAATGCGCATGGCGTAGTGACCCGCTACGGCAAATTCACCGTACCGCAAAACGATCCTGCGCTGGACCAGACCTACGATACGCAATGGGTGCTGGACTTGTCCGGCAGCGTCAAGCTGAGCCGCAACTGGAAATTGAGCGTCGGCATCGACAACGTCACCAACCGCTATCCTGCGCAAGTGACGTCGCTGGGCAACCTGAACGTCAACGGCACCCAGCCCTACAGCATCTTCGCGCCGAACGGTTTCAACGGCCGTTATTACTACGCCAAGGCTGCTTACAACTGGTAAGCTGATCCAAGGTAAAAAAAGCCCGGCACGCATGCGTGAACAAGCCGGGCTTTTTTTCGTGGCTCAGTTTATCCTGCCGCCACCAGCTTGCGCGCCGCGCCAGCCTTGGCGCCGGGGCGCGTAGCGGCGGCCGATAAGCGGCGCGGCGCCGGCCCCTGCTCCAGCTTGAACAGGCCGACCGCCTGCGCCAGCAGATCGGCCTGGTCGCGCATGCTTTGGGTAGCCGCTGCGGCTTGTTCGACCAGCGCCGCGTTTTGCTGCGTGACCGCGTCCATCTGCGTGATCGCCTGGTTCACTTGCGCGATGCCGGTGCTTTGCTCCTGGCTGGCTGCGGCGATCTCGCTCATGATGGCCGCCACCTGGCCGACCGCGCCGACTATGCCGTCCATGGTCTGCCCCGCCTCACCGACCAGCTTGCTGCCCGCCTCGACGGTTTCCACCGAGCGGCCGATCAACTCCTTGATTTCGCGCGCCGCCGTCGCCGAGCGCTGTGCCAGGTTGCGCACTTCGGTGGCGACCACCGCGAAACCACGGCCCTGTTCGCCGGCCCGCGCCGCTTCGACCGCCGCGTTCAGCGCCAGGATATTGGTCTGGAACGCGATACCGTCGATCACGCCGATGATATCGACGATCTTGCCCGAGCTCTCGCGGATCGAATTCATCGTGCCGACCACCTGGCCAACCACTTGCCCGCCCTTCAACGCAAAATCGGAGGCGGCCAGCACCAGTTGATTCGCTTGCCGCGCATGGTCGGCATTCTGTTGCACGGCGGACGTCAATTGCTCCATCGACGACGCGGTTTCTTCGAGGCTGGCGGCCTGCTGTTCGGTGCGGCTCGACAAATCCAGGTTGCCCGAAGCGGCCTCGGAAGAGGCGGTGGCGATGGTCTCGGTGCCGGAACGCACTTGCCCGACGGTATGAACCAGGCTGTCATTCATTTGCATCAGCGCGCGCAACAACTCGCCGGTTTCATCGCGGGTGCTGCAATCGATCCTGCTGGTCAAGTCGCCATTGGCGACCGCCTGCGCCAGGCTGACGGCGGAACGCATCGGCGTGGTAATGCTGACTGTGATGCGCCACACAAACAGCGCCACCACCATACCGGCGATCGCGGTCAGCAACAGCGTCATCAGCAGCGTAGCGTGATAAGCGTCGCTGGCTTCCAGGTTGGCCCGGTCCACTGCCGCGCCCTGGTATTTGACCAGGTCGATCAGCGTATGCAGGTAAATCGCTTGCTGCTTGCGCACATTGTCGAGCAGATAGGCCAACGCCTGTTCGCGCCGGTCCGGCTCGGCGGATATTTTCAGGAAGCCGGCTTGTACCACTTGATATTGGCTGCGCGCATCGATCATCGCCTGGTACAGCGCCTTGCTTTTCGGATCGGTATCGTCGGCGATCAATTTTTCCAGCGTTTGCAAGCGGTTGCCGATTGCCGTCCGGCTCTCTTCGATCAAGGCCAGTTCGCGCTTGACGGCCTCGGCATCGGTGGCCAGCATCGCATTGCGCATCGCCAGCGCGATATCGTTGACGCCGCCGATGATTTCATAGGCCAGTATCACCTTGGGCACCTTGTCGGTGGCCAGGTCGTCGGTGTCGCGATTGAGCTTGCCCAGGTTATGCATCGCAAACGCCGAAATGACGATCATGAAGACCAGGCCGAGCCCCAATCCGGCACTGAGCCGGGTACCAATTTTCAAGTCCGCTATCCGCATCTGCCGCCCTCCCGTATGAAAGTGTGAATGACTGGAATGTGTGAATGACTGGAATGTTCAAGTCGTGCAGCGGCAATACCAGCCGCTTGCGAAGCGGCAGCTGACAGGAGCCGGATGACCATCTTTTATTGTAGGAGGCTGGCGCTTGAGCGCCTTGATCTGTTCGACTTTATGGAGATTTTTCTTGCATTTTAGAAAGCATGATAAAAAAGGGAGGCTGGCGGCCTCCCTTTCCTGCTGCGCGCTTCCCCTTCAAGCTCAGGCGGTTTCTTCGCCATTCATCGCGCGGTCGATATCTTCGCGCTTCAGGTCCGGCGCCAGTTGCAGGATGAATTCATAGGCGTAGGAGCGCAGGTAGGCGCCGCGCCGCACCGCCAGCCGGGTAGTATTGGTGGCGAACAAGTGCGATGCCTCGACCGCGCGCAAGCCCTTGTCGCGGCCATGGTCGAACGCCATCGAGGCGACGATGCCGACCCCCAGCCCCAGCGCGACATATTGCTTAATGACATCGGAATCCATCGCCGTCAAAATGATGTCGGTGCTCACGCCGGCCTTGGCAAACGCATCGTCGATGTGGCCTCGGCCGGTAAACCCCTTGTCGTAGGTAATCAGCGGATAGTGCGCCAGGTCTTCCAGGCGGATCGGGGTATGGTCCAGCAAGGGATGGCCGTCCGGCACCACGATCAAGTGGCTCCAGCGGTAGCACGGGAACGACACCAGGTCGGGGAATTGGCTCAGGCCCTCGGTGGCGATGCCGATGTCGGTCTTGCCCGACAACACCCATTCGGCGATATGTTCCGGCGCACTTTGTTGCAAGGCAATCCGTACTTCCGGAAACGCGGCGCGGAAACCCTGCACCACTTTCGGCAACGCGTAGCGGGCCTGGGTGTGGGTGGCGGCGACCGACAGCGTGCCGCTGGTCTGGCCGCTGTATTCCAGGCTGGCCTGCTGCAGGTTTTCCGCTTCGATCAGCAGCCGGTCGACGATTTTCAAGATGCCCTTGCCGGGTTCGGTCAAGCCGGTCAGGCGCTTGCCGTTGCGCTCGAAAATCACCACCCCCAGCTCATCTTCCAGTTCGCGGATCTGGCGGCTCACGCCGGGCTGCGACGTGAACAGCGCATTGGCCACTTCGGTCAGGTTATAACCGCGGCGCGCCGCTTCCCGTATCGAACGTAATTGTTGAAAGTTCATACCGATTCCAATTCTTGTAAGGTGATGCGGCGGGTCGTATCAGCGGACGGCCGGTTCGACAAACACATGCAAGCGTTTCGGGCGCACCACCAGGGTTTCGCCTTCTTTTAATTGCAGATGGGTAAAACGTTCATTCGACATCACCGCTTCGATCAATTCCTGGTTATCGGCGCGCTGCAGGTCGAGCTGGGCCAGCGGACCGATCGCGTGGGCGCGGCTCAGCTTGACGACGATACCTTCGGCGCCCGGCGTGTAGCGGTCGATTTCCAGGTCGTGCGGACGGACATAGGCGATGCCCTTGCCGTCTTGCACCGCGCCATGGTCCGGCACGTCGAAACTGGCGTCGCCGGTGGCCAGCACGCCCTGGTGCACGCGGCCGTGGAACATGTTGACATTGCCCAGGAAACCATACACAAACGGCGATGCCGGATGGTTGTACACCTGGTCGGGCGCGCCGATCTGTTCGACATTTCCCTTGTTCATCAACACCACCTGGTCGGCCACTTCCAGCGCCTCTTCCTGGTCATGGGTGACGAAAATACTGGTGACGTGCAAGTCGTCGTGCAGGCGGCGCAGCCAGCGCCGCAATTCCTTGCGCACCTTGGCGTCGAGCGCGCCGAACGGTTCATCGAGCAGCAATACCCGTGGTTCGACCGCCAAGGCGCGCGCCAGCGCAATCCGTTGCCGCTGTCCGCCCGACAATTGCGGCGGATAACGGTCGGCCAGCCAATCGAGCTGCACCAGTTCCAGCAAATCCTTGACCTTGCGGCGGATCTGGTCTTCCGACGGCCGCTCGCCGCGCGGCTTGACGCGCAAGCCGAAGGCGACGTTTTCAAACACGGTCATATGCTTGAACAGCGCGTAATGTTGGAACACAAAACCGACCTGGCGTTCGCGCACGTGGCGCGCCGACGCATCTTCCGAGTCGAGCAAGACCTGGCCCGAGTCCGGGTGTTCCAGGCCGGCGATGATGCGCAACAAGGTGGTCTTGCCGCAGCCGGACGGTCCCAGCAACGCCGTCAATTCACCGGCCGGAAAATCCAGCGACACATTATTGAGGGCGACAAAATCGCCAAAACGCTTGTTGATGTTATGGACTGCTATCGTCATGATCAGTGCTCCGTGGAACGTAAGGCGGAATCGTCGGCGTCATTTTCAGACAAGCGCCACTCGATGAATGATTTCAGGGCCAGCGTCACCAGCGCCAGCAGGGCCAGCAGCGACGCGACGGCAAACGCGGCGGAGAAGTTGTACTCGTTATACAAAATTTCCACTTGCAGCGGCATGGTGTTGGTTTCGCCGCGAATATGGCCGGACACCACCGATACCGCGCCAAACTCGCCCATCGCCCGGGCGTTACACAGGATCACGCCATACAGCAAGCCCCACTTGATGTTCGGCAAGGTCACGCGGCGGAAGGTATTCCAGCCCGACGCGCCCAGCACGATCGCCGCCTCCTCTTCCTCGCTGCCCTGCGATTGCATCAGCGGTATCAATTCGCGCGCAACAAACGGAAAGGTAATGAAGATCGTCGCCAGCACGATGCCCGGCACCGCGAACAGGATCTTGATATCGTGCGCCTGCAGCCATGGCCCGAACCAGCCCTGGGCGCCGAACATCAGCACATAGATCAAACCGGAAATCACCGGCGAGACCGAAAACGGCAAGTCGATCAGCGTCAGCAGCAAGCTCTTGCCGCGGAATTCGAACTTGGCGATGCACCACGACGCGGCCACGCCGAACACCAGGTTCAGCGGCACGGCGATGGCGGCGGTGATCAGCGTCAGCTTGATGGCCGAGATCGCATCAGGATCGACGATCGCGGCGACATACGCTTCCCAGCCCTTCTTGAACGCTTCGACAAACACCGCCACCAGCGGCACGATCAGGAAAGCGGTCAGGAACAGCAGCGCGATGGTGATCAGCACGGTACGCACCCACAACGGCTCCAGCAGCACCGGTGCGGACGGCAATTCGCCGCGGCGCAGCGCTACCGGCGCGGCGGCTGGATTCAGCACGGAATGATTGGTCGTCATTATTTCTTTCCTTTGCCGCGGGCCCACGCTTGCAGCAAGTTAATCGTCAGCAACAAGATGAACGACACCACCAGCATCACCACGGCAATCGCGGTGGCGCCGGCATAATCGTATTGCTCCAGTTTGGTAATAATGAACAGCGGCGTGATTTCCGACACCATCGGCATATTGCCGGCGATGAAAATCACCGAACCATACTCGCCGGTGGCACGCGCAAACGCCAGCGCGAAGCCGGTCAGCAAAGAAGGGAAAATGGTCGGGAACACCACCCGCACAAAGGTTTGCAGCGAACTGGCGCCAAGGCTCGCGGCGGCTTCTTCGAGCTCGCGTTCGGCGTCTTCCAGCACCGGTTGCACGGTGCGCACCACGAACGGCAAGCCGATGAAGGTCAGCGCGATGACGATGCCGAGCGGCGTGAACGCCACTTTCAAGCCCAGCGTCCCTTCGAGAAACCTGCCGAACCAGCCATTCGACGAATACAGCGCGGTCAGCGTGATGCCGGCCACTGCCGTCGGCAGCGCGAACGGCAAGTCGACCAGCGCGTCGATGATGCGCTTGCCGGGGAAGGTGTAGCGCACCAGCACCCAGGCCAGGATGCCGCCGAACACCACATTGATCGCCGCGGCAATCAAGGAAGCGCCAAAGCTGAGGCGGTACGAGGCCATCACGCGTTGCGACGACACGGCCGCCCAGAACGCATCCCAGGTCATCGTAAAGGTTTTCAGGAACACCGCCGACAGCGGGATCAGCACGATCAGCGCCAGGTAAAAGATGGTAAAGCCGAGTGACAGCTTAAAACCCGGCATCACCCGAAACGGCGCGGCCTGGGCTTTGAATGGAACCGGTGGTGCGACTGCAGACATGTAAGCTCCCTCTTATTACATTTTCGAGTAACAGGCCGCAATAATCGCACCACATCGTTATAAAACGAACGAACAATTCGTCATTTGCTTAGATGCCAAATGCATACTTGCAGGTATGGACAAGAGGAAATCGGGACCAAAAAAAACGCACCCTCACGGGTGCGTTCCACAAATAAAGACTTCCACCACTCAACAAGGCCAGACCCCACCGCATGGCCCCGCCGCGTGGTTTCGGCCTTATTTGTTAGGCTGCGGCGTCACGCGCAAATACGGACGCGCTGCGGTAAAACCCTTCGGATATTTTTGCTTGATGACTTCCGGATCTTGCACGGTCAGCGGAATGATGACGTCGTCGCCATCTTTCCAGTTGCCCGGCGTCGCCACCGAATAACCATCGGTCAGTTGCAGCGCATCGATGACGCGCAGGATTTCATCGAAGTTGCGGCCGGTGCTGAGCGGATAGGTCAGGATCAGGCGCACTTTTTTCTTTGGATCGATCAGGAATACCGAGCGCACCGTCGCGGTGGCCGATTGTTCCGGGTGGATCATGTCGTACAGCGCGGCAACTTTCTTGTCGGCATCGGCGACGATCGGGAAACCGACCACGGTGTTCTGGGTTTCTTCGATATCCTTGATCCAGCTTTGATGCGAATCGGCGCCGTCGACCGACAAGGCCAGCGCCTTGACGTTGCGCTTGTCGAATTCAGGCTTCAGCTTGGCGGTCAGGCCCAGCTCGGTAGTGCACACCGGCGTAAAGTCGGCAGGGTGTGAAAACAGCACCACCCACGAATCGCCTGCCCAGTCGTGGAAATTGATGTGGCCAATCGATGAATCCTGTTCAAAATCAGGGGCGACATCGCCCAGGCGTAAAGTCATGTTAATCTCCGATAAACTAAATTGTAAGAGTGAGAATGCAGCACATTTTATAAAAAGACCGATCAAGTGTTAGCAAACTTGAGCAGGATCAACATGCCGTCGTCCCTCAAGCAATGGCCAACTGCTTGCCGTCTTATAGCGCCAAACCGACCAGCGCTTGCAACTGGCTCTGGCCAAACAGCCAGTCGCCCAATCGTGACTCGCTGTTGATGTGCCCCAGGTCGCCGCCGTTGATGAAGCTGCTGCCCCAGCGCTTGGCCCACAAGGCCGCGCTGCTGGCGCTCATCCACGGATCGGTATCGCTGGCGATCATGATGCTGGGGCAAGGCAGATGATCGTGCGGCAAGGCATCGACCACATGAAACTTCTCCGGGTCGGCCGGCGCCACGAATAATACCCCAGCGACGCCATGGGCGTGGTCCGCCAGACTGTGCGCGGACGTCAGGCAACCAAAACTGTGCGCCACCAGCAACGTCGGGCGGGCGTCTGCAGCGCGGACTTGATCGAGCCGCGCCGACCAGCGCGGCAAGTCGGGCCGGTCCCAGTGATCTTGCCGGACCCGCTCGAAAGCGGGATACAGGCGCTGCCAACGGGTTTGCCAATGTTCCGGCCCGCTGTCATGCAAACCGGGAACCACCAGTACACGATAATCCGACAGGGTTCGCAGCGCCATGTTTCACTCCTCCGGCGGTATCATTATGACTTCACAAGATGACCTTGGTATGACGTTCTCGATTACTTAGGCTGATAGATCTGGTCGAAGATGCCGCCGTCCGAAAAATGCGCTTTTTGCGCCTGGGTCCAGCCGCCCGCCACATCGGCGATGGTGAACAGTTTCACTTTCGGGAATTGCGCCGCATATTTCTTGATGGCTTTTTCCGACGTTGGACGGTAGTAATTTTTAGCGATCAAATCTTGCGCTTCATCCGTGTACAGATAGTTCAGGTACGCTTCCGCAACTTTGCGGGTGCCGCGCTTGTCGACCACTTTATCGACCACGGCGACTGGCGGTTCCGCCAGGATGCTGACCGATGGCGCGACGATTTCGACTTTCTCGGGACCGAGTTCCTTGATGGCTAGCAAAGCTTCGTTTTCCCATGCGATCAGCACGTCGCCGATGCCGCGTTCGACAAAGGTCGTGGTGGCGCCGCGCGCGCCGGAATCGAGCACCGGCACGTTTTTATACAGTTTCTTGATGAATTCCTTGGCCGACGCTTCATTGCCGCCCGGCTGTTTCAACGCATAACCCCAGGCCGCCAGGTGATTCCAGCGCGCGCCGCCCGACGTTTTCGGATTCGGCGTGATCACCGAGACACCGGGTTTGATCAAGTCGTTCCAATCCTTGATGCCTTTCGGATTACCCTTGCGCACCAGGAATACGATGGTCGAGGTATAGGGCGAGCTATTGTGCTGCAAGCGTTTTTGCCAATCTTTGGAGGTCAGGCCATGGTCGGCCACCGCGTCGATGTCATACGCCAGCGCCAGCGTGACCACGTCGGCTTCCAGGCCGTCGATGACGGCGCGCGCCTGCTTGCCGGAACCGCCGTGCGATTGTTTGATCTTGACCGTGTCGCCCGTCTTGGCTTTCCACTCTTTAGCGAAGGCGGTGTTGACGTCCTGATACAGTTCACGGGTTGGATCGTAGGAAACGTTCAACAGCGTGATATCGGCAGCCATCACTGGTTGCAGTACCGCAAAAGCGCTAAAGGCAGCGGACAAGAGTATTTTTTTCGACAGCATCAGGATCCCCGTTTGTGGTTAACAACACTTCAGAACCCCGAGAGTACGGCGCATCGCGGCGAAAGAGAACGAACGGTTTCGCGGATTCATATGCGTTTTTCATATATGACCCGTACCGATGTGTTGTTTACCGGCTAATGCGGAATACAGATAAGCGCTCAGTAAAAGCGGTTGAATAGCACCACGAGCCACGCCGCGGCGGCCAGCAGGCACGCCAGCAACACCGCCGCGCTGCCGAAGTCCTTGGCGTTTTTCGACAGCGGATGGCGCTCCAGCGAAACCCGGTCGACCACGGCCTCGATCGCCGAATTCATCAACTCGACGATCAGTATCAATACCAGCACGCCGATCAGCACCAGCTTTTCAAACGCCGAAATGCGCAGCAGCAGCGCCAGTATCGTGCCGGCGATGAATAACAGCATTTCTTGGCGAAAGGCATGTTCACCGCGCCAAGCCGCACGCAAACCTTGCAGGGAATAACAGAAGGCGGAATAGATCCGCTTCAGACCGCTTTTGCTCTTGAATGCGCTGGGGGCTTGGTCCATGGGTCGCCTGACAGGTGCAGAATAGGTATCGAACACATATTATGCCGCGCCACACCGAGAGGACGGGTAAAAATATGACAAATCGTGCCGCTCAAGTTTGCGCAATTCACAATTTTTTCACATTATGGTATAAAGAGCCTACTGAATACTGCACTGCACCAACCACATCATGAAAATTGAACCCGTCGCAGCTCCAAAGACGACGATCCAGGTCATCGAACGCATGGTCGCCCTGCTCGATGCACTCGCCAAATATTCCGATCCCGTCAGCTTGAAAGAATTATCCCAGGTCTCCGGCCTGCACCCGTCGACCGCGCACCGCATCTTGAACGATATGGTCTTGACGCGTTTTGTCGACCGCATCGAACCGGGCACCTACCGGCTCGGCATGCGCCTGCTGGAATTGGGCAACGTGGTGAAAAGCCGCCTCAGCGTACGCGAAGCGGCGCTCGACTTCATGCGCCAGTTGCACAAGAAGACCCAGCAAACCGTCAACCTGTCGGTGCGCCAGGGCGATGAAATCGTGTATATCGACCGGGCCTTTTCCGAGCGTTCCGGCATGCAAGTCGTACGCGCCATCGGCGGCCGCGGCCCGCTGCACCTGACCTCGACCGGCAAGCTGTTCCTGTCGATCGACGAGCCGAAAGCCATCCGCGCCTATGCGACCCGGACCGGCCTGGCCGGCCACAACAAGAATTCGATCACCGACCTGCACAAGCTGGAACGCGAACTGAGCCTGGTGCGCGAGCGCGGTTATGCGCGCGACAACGAAGAATTGGAATTGGGCGTACGCTGCATCGCCGCCGGCATCCGCGACGATTCCGGCAAACTGATCGCCGGCCTGTCGATCTCGGCCCCAGCCGACCGCCTGCAAGACGAATGGCTGGAAGACCTGGTGACGATCGCCGGGCAAATTTCAACCACCTTGGGCTATATCGAATAAAAACCGGGGATCCCCCCTTCGAGCCTATCCCAGTAGATGAATACGCCCTCTTCTGGCGCTCCTCAGCAGCGGGGACTGCGTTGATCGTCGTCGCGTGGTCCGCCACGCTTGCTCCTCACGCCTGGTCCGCGCTCCTGATGCGCGGCCAGAACAAGACGCTCACTACTGGGATAGGCTCTTAGCCTCCGGGCAAGCTGATGTTGGCCGGTTTCAGCGCTTCCAGCCATTTGCGCATGCGGCCGGCGTCGGCGGTGCGCGATTGTTTGCCTTTGGAATCGAGGAAGACCATGATCACGGCACGGCCTTCGATGACTGCCTGCATCAGCAGGCAACGCCCCGCTTCATTGATGAAACCGGTTTTTTGCAAGCCGATTTCCCAGCCTGGATTCGCTACCAGGTGATTGGTATTGCCGAACTGCATAGGATGACCGCTGGCTTCGACAATCGCTTTCGGATCGGTGGAATACTGGCGCAGCAGCGGTTCCTGGAAAGCCGCCATCGCCAGCTTGGCGAGGTCGCGCGCGCTCGCTACGTTTAATTTCGACAAGCCGCTGGAATCGACATAATGGGTATCGTTCATGCCCAGTTCGTGCGCCTTGGCATTCATCGCCGCGACAAAGGCCGGCAAGCCGCCCGGATAATTGCGGCCCAGCGCGGAAGCCGCACGGTTTTCCGAACTCATCAGCGCAATATGCAGCATATTGCCGCGCGTCAGTTGCGAACCGACCTTCAGCCGCGAGCTGCTGAACTTTTCGCGGTCAACATCGTCGTCGGTCACGGTCAGCACTTCTTCCATATCCTGGCTGGCTTGCACCACCACCAGGCCGGTCATCATTTTGGTGATCGAGGCGATCGGCAATGCGATATTGGAATTCTTTTCAAACAGCACTTCAGCATTCGACTGATCCAGCACGAACGCCACGCTGGATTTCAAATCGAGCGGATCGCGGGTCAGGTTCAGGCCGGCCAGGTCGCCCATCGTCGGCTTCGGCGCGATCACGGCGGCGGTGGTGACTTTTTGGTAGACCACCTTGCGCTTGCCATGCACGGTGATAACGCGGCGCACGGTTTTTTCTTGCGAACCGGCGGCACGGCTCGGCTGCTTGCGCAAGATGACCTTGATCTTCTTGCCCTGCTGTTTTTTGGAGGTGGCGGTCTTGTTCGATTCTTTGGCTTTCACGGCCGCAGCCGGACCCAGCGCAAACAATAACGAGACCAGGACGCCTAGCGCGAGTTTAAACATTCATTGATCCTCGTAAAGCTGTTGCTTGTTGCAGTGTAGCGAAATGCAGAGCAATCGCAAGCGAATTTAACAGTTAATACAGTATTTATTACGCAACCGCAATACAAACCATTTTTATAAGGCATGAAAAATTATTTTTTAACTACGAATACCACGCCGATAACCGCCACCACCATGCCCGCCATTCCCAGTGCATTAAAGGCTTCGCCAAACATCAGCCACGCCATCACGGCGGTGGTGGGCGGCGTCAAATAAAGCAGGCTGGTCACTTGTGTCGCATCGCTGCGGCGTATCAGCGCAAATAACAGGAAAATAGCGCCGATGGACAACACTAATACCGACCACAGCAAGGCGCCGATAAAATTGACGGTCCATTGCACCTGCGCGAAATCCGGCCGTAATCCCTCAAAGATAACGGCCAGCGGCAATATCACCACGATCGATGCGGCAAATTGAATCACGGTGCCGGTACGCAAATCGAATTGCGGGCAATGGCGCTTTTGATACAAGGTGCCGGCGGTAATCGACAGCAGGGCAAAACCGCACAGCAATACACTTTCCGGCGTCAAGCCGACCAGCTTGATCTTGGCGGCCACCACCAGCCCCACGCCGAGCAAGCCGAATAACAAACCCAGCCATTGGCGCGGCCGCACCGATTCACCGATCAGCGGCGCGGCGCACGCCGTCAGCACCGGCTGCATGCCGACGATCAGCGCCGACAGCCCTGCCGGCATGCCCAGCTTGATGGCGCACCAGACCCCCGCCAGATAACCTGCTTGCAACAGCAACCCTGCCAGCGCGATATGACGCACTTTGCCGGCCGGCCACGGCGCCCTCACTATCAATACGCAAGGCAATAAAATCGCCAACACCCCGGCAAAGCGCAATAACAGGAAAGTCAGCGGCGGCGCATACGGTAAACCGAACTTGGCGACGATAAACCCTGTACTCCAGAGCAAAACAAAGAAACCCGGCAAGAGCATCGGTAACAAGGAGGAGTAAAACGCGGCGCTAGTGCTGGCGCCTGGCGCAGCTGGAGTATTCGACATGGATAGATAGATCAGGTGAAACGGAAAAGCCGGCGCGGATCGGGGCGGCACGGGCCCGGGCATTGCCGCCCGAACAAGAAAACCGGCGCAAATGTCCCTGCGTGGCCATGACAAAGTCTAGCACGGCACAGGAATTTCGACTGATCAACTCTTATTTCTGCGTAGAAATAAATACTTTAGAAATAAAGCATCTGCTACAGAGATGCCGCCAAAAAGATGCCTTCATGACAAATCTATTCAATTGTTGCATCGCACAAAATTCGCTTGACTTAAAAATTTAAGGCCGTAAAATAGGGTTTGTTGCGTTGCACAAATTCTGGTTCAGCCTGAAAATTAAGATTTATCTGCCTCATCACTACGTGCAGCATCAAATTAACCAGATTTTAATATTTTGGAGAGTTATATGTTTTCAATCCCTGAGCAGTTTTCGTCCGCTACCAAAGCCAATGTAGAAGCACAATTCGCGCTGTTCTCGTCCCTGACGAGCAAAGCGTTTGAAGGTATCGAAAAAATCGTCGAATTGAATTTGACCGCTGCCAAGGCAACGCTGGAAGAATCGTCGGCCGCTACCAAGCAATTGCTGTCCGCTAAAGATCCACAAGAATTCTTTTCGCTGACCGCGGCGCAAGCCCAGCCTAGCAGCGAAAAAGCCATCGCCTACGGCCGTCACCTGGCTGCGATCACGTCCGGCACCCAAGCTGAATTCAGCAAAGCCGCAGAATCGCAAATCGCTGAAACCAACCGCAAAGTGATCTCGCTGGTCGAAGAAGTCAGCAAAAATGCCCCTGCCGGTTCCGAAAACGCCGTCGCCATCCTGAAATCGGCCATCGGCAACGCCAACGCCGGTTACGAGCAATTCACCAAGACCAGCAAACAAGCTGTTGAAACCATCGAAGCCAACCTGGCATCGGCTGTGAGCCAATTCACCCAGGCTGCCGAAAAAGCCGTGCCGCGCGCCGCCAAGAAGTAATCGTTCTCCCCGGCATCCGCTGCCGTCTCCTCATGCGGATGTCATTATGCCCCGGTATTCCGGGGCATTTTTTATGGCCGGGTGAAAATCGGGATAAAAAAAATGGCGCCCGGGCGCCATTTTTGGTGTGCTTGCCGACTGGCGCCATTCGGCCTATTCGCCCAGATATGCCGCCTTCACACGCGGATCGTTCAGCATATCGGCCGCATTGCCGGTCATCGTGATCAGCCCCGAATCCATCACATAACCCCGGTGCGCCGCTTGCAGCGCCAGTTTGGCGTTTTGTTCGACCAGCAGGATGGTGATGCCTTCGCTCGATACCTTGCGGATCACTTCAAAGATTTTTTCCACCATGATCGGCGACAAGCCCATCGACGGTTCATCGAGCAGCAGCAAGGTCGGATGGCACATCAGCGCGCGCGCCATCGCCAGCATTTGCTGTTCGCCGCCGGACAGCGTACCGGCCATTTGCGCGGCGCGCTCCTTCAGGCGCGGGAACACCTCGAACCACTTGGCGATGTCGGCTTCGATGCCGGCCTTGTCGTCGCGCGTATACGCGCCCATCATCAGGTTTTCGCGGATCGACATGCGGGTGAACACGCCGCGTCCTTCCGGTACCATGGCCAGCTTGTTTTCGACCAGGTGGAACGACTTGCAGCCTTTCAGCGAGTTGCCCAGGTAAGTGATGCTGCCTTCAACCTTGCAAGCAGGCAAAGTGCCGGTAATGGCTTTCAGCGTGGTGGTCTTGCCGGCGCCATTGGCGCCGATCAAGGCCACCAGTTCGCCCTTGCCGACTTCCAGGTCGATGCCCTTGACCGCCTTGATGCCGCCGTACGCGACCTTCAGTCCCGCAATTTTCAGAACATTGTCGCTCATTAGTGCGATCCTCCCAGATAGGCGTCGATCACGGCCTGGTTTTTCTGTATGTCAGCCGGCAAGCCTTCGGCGATGCGCTTGCCGTATTCGAGCACGGTGATGCGGTCGCACAAGCCCATCATCAATTTGACGTCATGTTCGATCAGCAGCACGGTCTTGCCTTCGGCCTTGATCTTGACCAGCAATTCGCGCAGCGCCAGTTTTTCGGTGGCGTTCATGCCGGCCGCCGGTTCATCGAGCGCCAGCAATTGCGGATCGGTGGCCAGCGCGCGGGCAATTTCCAGGCGCCGCTGGTCGCCATACGACAGGAAACGCGCGGTGCGATTGGCGAACTGGGCGATGCCGACAAAGTCCAGCAATTCCATCGCCCGCGCACGGATCGATGCCTCTTCGTCGCGCGCCGCCTTGTGGCGGAAAATCGCGCCGAACACGCCCTGGTGCGAGCGCACGTGGCGGCCGACCATGACGTTTTCCAGCGCCGTCATTTCACCGAACAGACGTATATTCTGGAACGTGCGGGCGATGCCGGCCTTGGCCACCTTGTGCGGCGCCGATGGCGAATACGGCTTGCCCGCCAGTTCGAAGGTGCCGGTATCGGGCTGGTACAAGCCGGTGATGACATTAAAAAACGTGGTCTTGCCGGCGCCGTTGGGGCCGATCAAGCCATAGATCTGGCCTTGATGGATGGTAATGCCGACATCGGTCAGCGCCTGCAAGCCGCCGAAGCGCTTGTTGACGCCGGCAATATTCAGAATAATCGGTTGGCTCATCGTTCTATCCTATGCAGACATCACGCCGCTGGACGGCCCTGGTTTATCGGTATCGACATCGGCGGTGGGCCGGTCTTCGCTCTTCGGCGCAGGCCACAGGCCGGCTGGACGGTTCAGCATGATCAGCACCATGGCCAGGCCGTACAGCAACTGGCGCAACACTTCGGCCTCGACCACGACATGGCCGAACAGCGCCTGTTGCGCCGGTTCGACCGCGTGGCGCAGCACTTCCGGAATCGACGCCAGGATCACGCCGCCCATGATCACCCCGGGGATGTGGCCGATACCGCCCAACACCACCATGGCCAGCACGGCGATCGACTCGGTCAGCGAAAACGATTCCGGCGACACAAAGCCCTGGAACGCGGCAAACATCGCGCCAGCCACGCCGCCGAACGAGGCGCCCATCGAAAAGGCCAGCAATTTGACGTTGCGGGTATTGATGCCCATCGCCTTGGCGGCGATTTCATCCTCGCGGATCGCGACCCAGGCGCGGCCCAGGCGCGAATGCTGCAGGCGCTTGGTGATGAATACCACGGCGATGCACAGGAACAAGAACAGGAAGTAATAGGCGTTCACCGACGGCATCGAAAAGCCGCCCAGCACCACGGTGCTGTTGGAACCTTGCTCGCCGGCCAGCGATACCCCGAAGATGCGGATCGGATCGACCAGGTTGATGCCTTGCGGACCGTTGGTGAAATTGATCGGCTCGTTCAGGTTGTTCATGAAGATGCGGATGATTTCGCCGAAACCCAGCGTCACGATGGCCAGGTAGTCGCCGCGCAGCTTCAGCGTCGGCGCGCCCAGCAGCGCGCCAAACAGGCCCGCCACCGCGGCCGCCAGCGGCACGATGGCCCAGACCGACAGGTGGATGCCGTTTTCACGGATGTCCGGTCCCATCAGGTGCACCAGCGTATCGCCCAGCACCGGATATTGATTCACCAGCGATTCCAGCAAGATCGCGAATTGCGGCGACGACAGCAAGGCCGTCAAATACGCGCCGACCGCATAAAATGCGATATAGCCCAGGTCCAGCAAGCCGGCGAAACCGACCACGATGTTCAAGCCGAGCGCCAGCATGATGTACAGCAGCGCCATGTCGATGATGCGCACCCACGAATTGCCGAACTGGGCCGCGAAGAACGGGAAAACGATCAGCAATGCCGCCAGGCCGACCATGCCGGCGTACGCCTTGCCGGGATTTTTTTTGACGTCGAAATCTAAGATAGCCATGATAATCCTTGTCAGATGCCGCTCAGGCGCGGTCGGCGACACGTTCGCCCATGATGCCGGATGGACGGATGGTCAACACGATGATCAGCACGATGAAGGCGAAGATATCCTGGTAGTTACTGCCGAGGAAACCGCCGGTGACATCGCCGATATACCCTGCGCCCAGGCTTTCTATGATGCCCAGCAAGATACCGCCGACCATGGCACCGTAGATATTGCCGATACCGCCCAGCACCGCAGCCGAAAAGGCTTTCAGGCCGGGAATCGCGCCCATCGCGAAGTGGATCGACGAATAATTGGCGCCCCACATCACGCCGGCCACCGCCGCCAGCGCCGCGCCGACGGCGAACGTGGCCACGATAACCTTGTCGGAATCGACGCCCATCAAGCCGGCCACGCGCGGATTTTCCGCCGTCGCGCGCATCGCGCGGCCCATCTTGGTTTTTTCCACCAGCAAGACCAGCGCCGCCATCGAAAACGCCGCGAGGGCCAGCAGCAAGACCTGGGTTTGCGAAATCACGGCGCCGCCGATATTGATCGGGTCGCTGGACAGCAATTGCGGGAATGGCAGCGGATTACGGCCCCAGACCAGCATCGCCAGCGTTTGCAGCAGGATCGAAATACCGATCGCGGTGATCAGCGGCGCCAGCCGGGGCGCGTTGCGCAGCCGGCGGTAAGCGATCCGTTCGATGATCACATTGACCAGCATGCAGGCCGGAACCGCGCCGGCGATGGCAATCGCCAACATCCAGTAGCCGGGCAAGCCGGGATAATAGGCCGTCAGCAATTTGATGATGGTCAAACCGACCATCGCGCCTATCATCATCACTTCGCCGTGCGCGAAGTTGATCAGATTGAGTACCCCGTACACCATCGTATAACCCAGGGCGACCAGCGCGTACATGCTGCCAAGCACCAGACCATTGATGATTTGTTGGATAAATGTATCCATGGTTTAGATTGCCCTATTAATAAAATTATCGGAACAATACTTCTTGGTTTGAAATATTTTCATTATTTTTATAACATCAAACAACGACGCTTGCCCAACAAAAACGGCACTCGGAGAATTTCCCCGTAGTGCCGCTCTTGATTCGATACCACTGTGCCGGCGAGCAACTGGCGGCTGAGGCCGGTTGACATGCGATCATCAGGACAATCTATACAAGCGTTCGCAATAATAGCGATCTTTATCGAAAACTAATATCGGAAAAAGAAACAATAACCCGAATTAAATTCTGCTGCAAGTAAAATTGCTACTAATAATTACTACGCATTATTACTCTTGACACCGTCCAAACCTTTCGGTATCGGGAACGTCACCGACTCTTGCACGCCATCGAGCGCGCGCACGCTGCGCGCACCCAATTCCTTCAAGCGGTCGATCACCGCCTGCACCAGCACTTCGGGCGCCGAGGCGCCGGCGGTGACGCCGATGCGCACCTTGCCAACCAGCCAGCCTTGCTCGATTTGCGACGCATTATCCACCATATACGCCGGCGTCCCCTTTTTCTCTGCCACTTCGCGCAGCCGGTTCGAGTTCGAACTGTTCGGGCTGCCGACCACGATCACCATGTCCACCTGCGGCGCCATGAACTTTACGGCTTCCTGGCGGTTGGTGGTGGCGTAGCAAATATCGCCTTTTTTCGGCTCGACGATCGAGGGGAAGCGTTGCTTAAGCGCAACAATAATATCGGCCGTATCGTCGACCGACAAAGTGGTTTGCGATACATAGGCCAGCATCTCAGGATCGCCGACTTGCAGCTTGGCGACATCGTCCAGCGTTTCCACCAAGTGCATGCCCAGTTCGGCCTGCCCCATCGTGCCTTCCACTTCCGGGTGGCCGTCGTGGCCGATCATGACGATTTCGCGGCCTTCGCGGCGCATCTTCGCGACCTCGACGTGAACCTTGGTGACCAGCGGGCACGTCGCATCGAAAATGCTCAAACCGCGCGCTTCCGCCTCGGCCCGTACCGCCTTCGACACGCCGTGGGCGGAAAACACCAGCGTGTTGCCGGAAGGAACATCGTCCAGTTCATCGATGAAAATCGCCCCCTTGTTGCGCAAATCGGCGACCACATACGCGTTGTGCACGATTTCATGGCGTACATAAATTGGCGCGCCGAACTGCGACAAGGCACGCTCGACGATTTCAATGGCGCGGTCGACGCCGGCGCAAAAACCGCGCGGTTGCGCCAGTAAGATTTCTTTATCCATCATTAATCCTGTTAAAGCACCGAAATGAGCTTCACTTCAAACTTCAAAGGCTGGCCAGCCAGCGGATGATTAAAGTCGAACAGCGCCGAATCTTCTTTAAGTTCGCGCAACACGCCGGCAAAACGCCCGCCGCCCGGTGCCGCGAAGTCGACCAGGTCGCCTACTTTATAGTCCGCGCCCGGCACCGAATTCTCATCCAGCGTGGCGCGCGTGACCGACTGCACCAGCTCCGGATTGCGTTCGCCGAAACCCTGGCCGGCGGCCAACTCGAAGGTTTGATGCGCGCCTTCAGGCAAGCCAATCAGGATTTCTTCCAAAAACGGCGCCAGTTGCCCCTGGCCCAGCATCAAAGTGGCCGGGTTTCCGTTAAATGTTGTGACAATATCAGTACCGTCCGCTGTCGCGAGCCGATAATGCAGAGTGAGGTAAGCAGACGACGTGACGACTGCAGGTTGCGCGTTGGACATAATATTCTGTGTAGGCATGCAAAACGATATTGTAAGCCACGCTGGCCCGGCGCGCCCCATGCGGCATGCAAGGCAGCCCATATTTCGGGGGAATCATGACAATCAAGGATTGGCCAGCCGGGGAACGCCCGCGCGAACGCCTGATCAGCGAAGGACCGCACGCCTTGTCGGACGCCGAATTGCTGGCGGTATTCCTGCGTACCGGCGTGCGCGGCAAGAGCGCGGTGCAACTGGCGCGCGACACGGTCGACCACTTCGGATCGTTGCGCGGCCTGTTCGGCGCCAGCCTGATCAATTTTTCCGCAGTGCATGGCCTGGGCTCGGCCAAATTCGCCCAATTGCAAGCGGTGCTGGAACTGGCCAAGCGCGCCATTGGCGAAGAATTACAGGCGGGACAGACTTTAGGTTCACCGGAAATCGTGAAGCACTATCTACGTTTGATCTTAAACAACAAAAGCCACGAATCTTTTTATGTGTTGTTCCTGGACGTCAAAAACCGCCTGATCGAAGCGAAGGAAATGTTTCGCGGCACCTTGACGCATACCAGCGTCTATCCGCGCGAAGTGGTGATGGAAGCACTGGCGCGCAATGCCGCCAGCGTCATGCTGGCCCATAACCACCCGTCCGGTTCGCCGGAGCCGAGCGAATCGGACTTGCTGCTGACCCGCGCACTGATGCAGGCGCTGGCCCTGGTCGATGTGCGCATCCTCGATCATTTTGTCGTCGCCGGCAACCAGGTGCATTCCTTTGCCGAACATGGCCAGCTGTAGTCCGCTGAGCGACACAAAACCTCCTTGTTTACAAGTGCTTACAGCAGAATTGCGCCTCTTGAAACACCTGCCAGACAAATTGTTAAATTAATTCAGTAATTCGTGACACAATTGTTTTTCGCAAGTCATTGATAATTCTGATTTTTTTGGATATACTCTCGTTTTTCCAATTGTGGAATGTCTTTAAGGAGTGCGCCATGGCACGTGTTTGCCAAGTCACTGGGAAGAAGCCGATGGTCGGCAACAATGTTTCCCATGCAAACAACAAAACCAAACGTCGTTTTTTGCCTAACTTGCAAAATCGTCGTATTTTTGTTGAATCTGAAAACCGCTGGGTCTCCCTGCGTTTGTCCAACGCCGGTCTGCGCGTCATCGATAAAGTCGGCATCGACGCCGTATTGGTCGACATGCGCGCTCGTGGCGAAAAAGTCTAATTAGCAGAATAAGGGAGCTATCATGGCAAAATCAGGCCGCGACAAAATCAAGTTAGAATCGACCGCAGGTACCGGTCACTTCTACACGACCACCAAAAACAAACGTACGACGCCTGCGAAAATGGAGATCATGAAATTTGATCCTAAAGCACGCAAGCACGTAACGTACAAAGAAACCAAGATCAAGTAATTGATTGCCGTGTTTTTGACAAGAAAAGCCGTTCATTGAACGGCTTTTTTGTGGGCGTTTGTTTTATTGCCGCATGATGGCCGGATGCCCGGCCATAAAAAAAGCTCCTGAAACAGGAGCTTTTTGATCAAGTAAGAACAACTTAGGCGTAGCTGCGCAGGCGCAAGGAAAAATCCTGCAGCGACTTGATGCCGGACTCTTCAGCCCGCACGCACCAGTCTTGCAACTTGTGCAGCAATTGATCGCGGGTGAAATGGGAACGTTCCCAGATCATGCCCAGCTCGACCCGCATATGGTGCATGGTTTCCAGCGCTTTACTATGTTGGAACAATTCAAACAATTGCTGTTGCTGGGCGCCTTCCAGCTTGCCTGGCTCGCGCTGCATCAATTTGCGCGACGACTTCAAGAAGCGCGATTCCAGTTCGGCCTTGCTCTTCAAGTGTTCCAGTTCTTCCTTCCACGCATGCTTGATCGACTTGGCGTACTTCGACATCACGTCGTAGCGGTTGGCGATCACCGATTGCAAGGTGTCGAAGTCGGCTTCAAGCTTGCCATGGGAAAACTTCGGCGCCGGTGCGCGTTTCTTGACCTTGGCCATGCCGAGCATTTCCAGGCCCCGGATATAGGCCCAGCCAATATCGATTTCATACCATTTTGACGACAGTTTCGCCGACGTTGCAAACGTATGGTGATTATTATGCAGTTCCTCACCGCCGATCAGGATACCGAACGGAATGATGTTGGTGGCTGCGTCGGCGCAATCGTAGTTGCGGTAACCCCAGTAGTGGCCGATACCGTTGATGATGCCGGCGGCAGTGACCGGTATCCACATCATTTGCACGGCCCACACGCTGATGCCGATCACGCCAAACAAAATGAAGTTAATGAAAAACAAGGACACCACGCCCAGCCAGCTATATTTGGTGTACAGATTGCGCTCGATCCAGTCGGTCGGCGTGCCATGGCCATACTTTTCCATGGTTTCCAGGTTTTTCGATTCGGCGCGATACAGTTCGGCGCCTTCCCAAAACACTTTCTTGATGCCGCGCATGACCGGGCTGTGCGGGTCCTCTTCGGTTTCGCACTTGGCATGGTGCTTGCGGTGGATCGCCGCCCACTCCTTGGTCACCTGGCCGGTGGTCAGCCACAGCCAGAAACGGAAGAAGTGGCTGGGAATGGCGTGCAATTCCAGCGCCCGGTGCGTTTGATGGCGGTGCAGGTAGATGGTGACGCTGGCGATCGTAATATGGGTCACTGCCAGCGTGTAAAAGAAAACTTGCCAAGCGGATAAATTGGTGACGCCTGTCACCAGGAATTCCAGTACTGCGTTTAAAACTGAACTAAAAGTCATTACTGCTCCAGAGTGGATGGCTGCTTCGCGGTCGCTGCGGGCTTGCCGGCAGGTCCGCTATTCTCGGATTTTAGGCGTAATTGTACGCGCAATTAGGGGGGATCAGATGAATTTAGGACAAGCGTTGGAACGTTTAAGGACGTTGCGTGGCGGGCTGTTCAGGCACCATGCCGGTGCCGGCCGCCGCAACGGGACCCGGCATGCCGATGATGCGCACTTCACGCTGCGTATAAGGCACGGAAATCTTATGCTCCTGCAGCGCGCGCCAGATGGCGCGGTTGACGTCCGACGTCACGCCGCCGCGGCCATTCTCCGGATCGGCGATCCAGAAACCAAGCTGCAAATCGATGCCGTCGGCGCCGAAACGCACCAGCGTCGCCGATGGCGGCTGGGTCCTGGACACGCGCGGAATGCTGGCTGCCGCCGCGGCCAGCAGCGGCAGCACCATGTCGATATCGGTGTCGTAAGCCACCGACACCGACGTCGACAGCGCCACCATGCGGTTCGACAACGACATGTTTTGCACGCCGCCGGAAATCAGCATTTCATTCGGCACCACCGATTCCACGCCATCGAGGCCTTGCAATACCGTGTAGCGGGTATTGATCTGGGTCACTTTTCCGCTGTATTTATCGACCGTGATCATATCGCCGATGGTCAGGCTGCGGTCCAGCAAGATAATGAAGCCCGACACATAATTGGCGGCGATCTTTTGCAAGCCAAACCCCAGCGCCACGCCAAACGCGCCGCCAAAAACCGACAACACCGTCAAATCGATGCCCACCAGCGACAGGCTGACCAGCACCGACACCAGGATCAGCACGGCGCGCCCCATGCGCGACATCACCACCCGCAACGACGAATGCAAGCCTGACATTTTCATCAGGCGCTCATCCAGCGCGGCGCCAGCCCACATCGCCAGTATCATCAGCAGCACCACCGATACGGCGGCCTGCAAAATTGTTTCCAGGGAAACCTTGTTGCGCCCCAGCGGCACCATGGTGTTGTCGAGGAATTCCAGCAGGCCCGGCCACAAGCCGGTGATATACAGCGCCACGCCCAGCCACACCACCACGGCAAACACCTTTTCAAACAGCAGCATGGTGGCCGTGACTTCGCCGTGGCGCGCAAAGACGCGGCGCAGCAGGTAAAAACCAAAACGGATCAGCGCCAGCGACGTGCACAGCGGCAAGGCTACGCTCAATACGTGGACTGTTTGTGTGAGGGAAAGGAAATATTTGGCGATCGCCAGCAAGGCGGCGATCATCAACGGCGCCAGTACCCGCACAAAGCTCTCGGCGCCGAAACGCGCCGCTGCGGAAGCCGCCGGCTCGCGCCGCAACAGCCAGCCGCGGGCCGTTCGCGCCAAGCCCCAACCAACCACAGCACACACGATAATGGCGCTACATTGCCACATCATTGCCGGATTACGCGCATCGTTGGCAAAATCACTGATCAGGTTGGTGAGCGGGATCTGGGTCATGGGCGCCGGGGCATCTGAACATGGCGGCGAGCGCAAGGGCTGAACACCCCGCTCCCGCACGCAGGTTTAACACGGATTGAAAACTTATTCTGCAGCCTGTTCCGATGGTTTTTCATCGGCATAGACTTTTTTCACCATCGGCTTGCGCTCGAACACGGCCGCGAAGAAACCGTCGGTTTGATGCTTGTTAGGCAGCAACTTCAGGTAATCGCCCATTTCCAGGTCAATCTTCTGTTCCGCCAGCACTTGCGACATCGGCAGCAAGAAGAAGTCCGGATGGGCGGCCAGGAATTGTTCGGCGATCTGATCGTTTTCTTCGTTCAAAAAGCTGCAAGTCGCATACACCAGGCGGCCGCCGCCTTTTACCAGGCGCGCCGCGCCGTCGAGAATCGCGGCTTGTTTTGCCTGCAGTTCGACCAGCGATTGCGGCTGTTGACGCCATTTGACGTCAGGATTGCGGCGCAAGGTTCCCAGGCCGCTGCATGGCGCATCGACCAGCACGCGGTCGATCTTGCCCGCCAGGCGCTTGATCTTGGCATCGCGTTCATGCGCGATCTGCACCGGATGCACATTCGACAAGCCGCTGCGCGCCATGCGCGGTTTCAGCTTGGCCAGGCGTTTTTCCGAGACGTCGAATGCATACAAGCGGCCGGTATTGCGCATCAGCGCGCCCAATGCCAGCGTCTTGCCGCCCGCGCCGGCGCAGAAATCGACCACCATTTCGCCGCGCTTGGCGCCGACGATTTGCGACAGGATCTGGCTGCCCTCGTCCTGCACTTCGATGGCGCCGCTCTGGAACAGCGGCATGTTTTGCAGCGACGGCTTTTTCAGCACGCGCAAACCGAGCGGCGCGTAAGGCGTCGGGGTGCTCAGGATAGGCGCTTCGGCCAGCGCCGACATCACGTCTTCGCGGGTCGATTTCAGCGAGTTGACGCGCAGGTCCAGCGGCGCCGGCGCGTTCAGCGCATCGGCCAGCGCCATCGTTTCGGCTTCGCCATACTGGGCAATCAGCTTGTCGAACAGCCATTTCGGCATGTTGGCGCGCATCAGCGGCTGCATCAGGCTGCGGTCGATTTGCTTGATGCGTTCCAGCCATTCGACTTCTTCTTCGGTCAAGCCGCCCAGCGAATCGACGCCCATCGCTTCGGCCAGGCCAAGGATGGTCAGGCGGCGCATGGTCGGGCCGTTGCCGCCTTCGGCAAAATCGGTGAAGAATGATTTATTGCGCAGCACGGCGTAAATACCTTCGGCGACAGCACCGCGTTCGCGCGAACCGAGGCGCGGATGGTCGCGGAAATAACGCGACAAAGTGGTGTCGGCTGGCGCCGTAAAACGTAAAATTTCGCGCAATACTTCTTCGGTATTGGCAAGAATTGCTGGTGGCAATCTCATTATTATTTTCCTGTAGGTGTATGTTGAGCGTCCACGCGGACTACGCCGTTCTCGACCGACAGTTTATCGTCGATGAACAGGCGGATGGCACGCGGGTACAGCAGGTGTTCCTGCTCCAGCACGCGCGCCGATAAGCTTTCTTCTGTGTCGCCAGGCAATACCGGCACCACCGCGCTGGCCACGGCCGGGCCATGGTCCAGTTCGGCGGTCACGAAATGCACAGTGGCGCCATGCTCCGTCTCACCGGCTTCCAGCGCCTGGCGGTGGGTCGCCATGCCGGGAAACTTCGGCAGCAGCGACGGATGGATGTTGAGCATGCGGTTTTCATAATGGGCCACGAATGGCGCCGTCAGGATGCGCATGAAACCGGCCAGCACCACCAGGTCGGGCTGGAAAGCGTCGACCGCGATTTGCAGCGCGGCGTCGAACTCGGCACGGGTCGGATAATCCTTGTTGGCGACGACAGCCGTCGCGATCCCCCGCCCGGCCGCAAATACCAGGCCCGGGGCATCGGCGCGATTACTGATGACGGCGGCGATACGGGCCGGCCATTGCTCGGCCTGGGCCGCGCGGACGACCGCTTCCATATTGCTGCCGCGGCCAGAAATGAGGATAACGATGTTTTTCATAGCGCGCATTGTACCCGCTATAGTGATGCGAACCAAGAATGACACTGACATTTTGTTGCAGTGCAACACAATGGCCGCCCCAAAAAAGACGGGTCGCTACGCCGGTTTTACAGGCTGTTGGTGGAAATTGCGGAGTTATACAAATGAATAAAAGACGCGGAACGGGACTTTTTTCTCAGCCCAATAATCGGCGGCGTCGCGAAATACGTCGAGCAGGGTTTCGCGCGCTTCCTTGTCGAATTTTTGCGTATTCGGTAATTGCTCCAGCACCACCAGGAAACCGGTTTGCGGACCGGCCTTGAACATGGTCTCGGTCAGGCACACGCGCAGCGCTTCCAGGTTCTTGCTCAGGCTTTTGGGAAACAGGAAAGACTCACTGATAGTCGCCAGCACTTGCTGCTTGGTCAAGCCAGCCAGGCAATGTGCATATAAAAAATGCTGCCCGAGACGAATCGCCTCGTCCTGCAACTCGGTCACGCGAAAGGCACGGATGGATTGGACAAGGTTGGGCGGCACGGTTATTAACAAACTCATTTTTCCCTCAAATCGACCTGTTATGTATGGATCTGCTTGTGCTTTTCTATTCCGTCACGCCATGCGGGTCAATGCGCATGACGTGATTCAGTAATACCATACGCGTATTAGGGTAACGTGTTGTACTGCATGAATCAACCCGAAAATGATATCAAACGCAAGATTTGTTACAAACAGGCTTTTTTAGGCAAATCAGGACTCTTCAGATCACCTTCAGCGCAAGGCGATACAATACCGCCATCGACATTTTTTTTCCGCCGGTTTCCGTCTTCTGTATCCGATGCAAGCACATGTTACAGCTCACGGGCAAGACCATGCCGGCTGTTACAATTTGTTGCCATGCTAAATACACTACGGGATAAAGCCGGATTACCATGCAGTCATGTTGTAAAAAACGCTGTATCCAGAATTTCCACATAACGAGGTAACAAATGAACTTGCAAGCCAAATTAATGATGTCAGCCCTTTGTATCGGTGCCTTGCCACTCGCCCAGGCCGCCGACTTCGAAGATTTCGGCCGGGTCGTGCGGGTCGTCCCGCAAGTCGAGCAAGTGAACCGCCCACGCCAGGAATGCCGTACCGAATATGTCCAGGTGCAAACGCCGCCGCAACAGCGCAGCGCTGGCGGCTCCATCGTCGGCGGTATCGCCGGCGCCTTGCTGGGTAGCCAGGTCGGTGGCGGCAATGGCCGCACCGCCGCCGCGGCAGCGGGCGCGATCGCCGGCGCCATCACCGGCGACCGCCTCGACAACGCCAATAATTACCAGGGTGGCACCCAGCAGCAAGCGGTGCAGCAATGCCGTACCGTCGACCACTGGGAATCGCGCAACAATGGCTATCAAGTCAGCTACGACTACCGCGGCCGCAATTACACCAGCATCATGTCCTACGATCCGGGCCAGCAAGTGCGCCTGCGCGTATCGATCGAGCCTGCGCAACAGTAACAAACAAGCAAGTACCATCCTTGCTGTCCAGACTGCCGGTCGCATGACCGGCAGTTTTCATGTGCGGGCCGGTTTCTCTTGCTTTGGCGTAAGGCAACGCGGGATAATGGGGCAATCTATCAGGCTGCCTTATGCTCATCAAACGAAAATCGATCGAAAAAGAAGAATCCTCGCGCGCGCCGCGCAAACCACGCTATGCGCCGGTGACCCTGTCCGAACTGGATGGCGTGCGTTACCTGCACTTCGGCACGGAATGGGTGCAAGGCGCGATGCGCATCCGCAAGCCGGACTGGCCGGAACTGGAATACGCGCAACAAATGATGGTCTGGATGCTGTTCATCGAGCAGCCACAACATGTGGCCCAGCTCGGTTTGGGCACGGCCACGCTGACCAAATTCTGCTACCGACAGTTCCCACAGGCAAAAGTTACCGCGATTGAACTGAATCCGGCCGTCATCACCGTCTGCGAGTCGATGTTCAAGCTGCCGTGCAACGATGAACGACTCGAGGTGCGCGAGCAGGATGCGCAGGACTTCGTCAACGACCAGGCCAATCACGGCACGCTCGACGCCTTGCAAGTGGACTTGTACGACGCCACCGCGCGCGGCCCGGTGCTCGACAGCGCCGAGTTTTATGCCGCGTGCGCCGCCTGCCTGGCGCCGCACGGCATCATGACCGTCAACCTGTTCGGCGACCATCCGAGCTATGCCAAAAATATCAAGGCGATGAAATTTGCGTTCGAGCAGGTGATTTGCCTGCCCGAAGTGCATGATGGGAACGTGGTGGCGATCGCCTTCAAGAGCAAGCCGGAACTTGACGCCGACCGTCTGGCGGCGCGTGCGGCACAAATCGTGCTGGACACTAAATTGCCAGCCAAGTCCTGGGTCAAGGGCATCAACAGCAGCACCCAGCCAGCGGCACGATAAATCCGCACCAGTCCGCATAGAGAGCAGCCGATGAAGAATGCGCCGCCCAAGTTACTCGACTTGCAACAAATCTTCACCTGGCTGCTGGCCGACGGCCTGGTCGCGACCGCCAACGTCAAGACGGTGTTTGCGCAGGCCCAAGGGATCCTCAAGAATACCATCGGCAATATGCACCCGCTGTGCGCCGTGGCCCATTGCAAGCTGTTGTCGGCCTTGCCTCCGCATAAACTGCTGACGCTCGATTTCCTCAGCGAATGGCTGGCCGGCAAGGCCAGCCTGCCCTTCATGCGCATCGACCCGCTGAAAGTCGATTTCACCAAGGTGGCCGACGTGATGTCGGCCAGTTATGCGGCGCGTTTTAATATCTTGCCGGTGGAATTGACCCACAACACGCTGGTGATCGCCACCGCGGAACCGTTTGCGCTCGACTGGGAAAGCGAGATCATCAAGGTATCGCGGCGCACCATCAAGCTGGTGATCGCCAATCCGCTCGATATCGCCCAATACATTTCACAGTTTTTCAGCCTGGCCAAGTCGATCAAGAACGCCAATAAGTCGACTGGCCAGGATTTAGCGCTGCGTAACAACTTCGAGCAATTGGTCGAGCTGGGGCGCAGCAATAAACAAGTCGATGCCAACGACCAGCACATCATCAATATTGTCGATTGGCTGTGGCAATATTCATTCGAACAGCGCGCATCCGACATTCATCTGGAGCCAAAACGCGACATCGGCTCGGTGCGTTTCCGTATCGACGGCGTCTTGCACCAGGTCTACCAAGTACCGGCGGTCGTCTTGCTGGCGATGACGGCGCGCATTAAATTGCTGGGCCGCATGGATGTGATTGAAAAACGCCGCCCGCAAGACGGCCGCGTCAAGACCCGCACCGCCGGCGGCCAGGAAATCGAACTGCGTTTGTCGACGCTGCCGACCGCCTTCGGCGAAAAGCTGGTGATGCGCATCTTCGACCCCGAAGTGGTGGTCAAGACCTTGCCCGAACTGGGTTTCCCGCCGGACGACGCATCGCGCTGGGATGCGCTGACCAGCCGTCCGCATGGCATCATCCTGGTCACCGGGCCGACCGGTTCCGGCAAGACCACCACGCTGTACACCACCTTGAAAGCGCTGGCCACGCCGGAAGTGAATGTGTGCACCGTGGAAGACCCGATCGAAATGGTGGAAGTCGCGTTCAACCAGATGCAAGTACAGCCCGGCATCGACCTGTCGTTCGCCGATGGCGTGCGGGCATTGATGCGGCAAGACCCGGACATCATCATGATCGGCGAAATCCGCGACCTGGCCACCGCCGAAATGGCGATCCAGGCCGCGCTGACCGGCCATCTGGTGCTGTCCACCTTGCATACCAACGACGCGCCGTCGGCGGTGATGCGGCTGCTGGAACTGGGCGTGCCATATTACCTGCTGGAAGCGACGCTGATCGGCGTGATGGCGCAGCGCCTGGTGCGCACGCTGTGTCCGGATTGCAAAAGCCAGGATGGCGAGATCAACGACGACATCTGGCGCAGCCTGGGCGGTGCGTGGAACCTGGCCAAGCCGGCCAAGGTGTACCGTCCGGTCGGGTGCCCGGAATGCCGCCAGACCGGCTACCGCGGCCGCACCGGGATTTACGAATTGCTGAGCATCACGGAAGCGTTCAGCCAGCTGGTCAAGGAAGATACCGACATCCACGCCTTGCGCCGCCAAAGCATCCGCGACGGCATGAAACCGCTGCGCATCGCCGGCGCGCTGAAAATCATCGAAGGCGTGACCACGCAGGAAGAAGTGCTGAAAGTGACGGCAGCCTTATCATAACGCCATCCCACACTGATTTTATGTGAACTTTTTGATGGAAGTCTTTGCATAATTTTTCAACTGATATATAATGCGGCCTCTTTCGGGTCGTTAGCTCAGCTGGTAGAGCAGCGGACTTTTAATCCGTTGGTCGCAGGTTCGAATCCCGCACGGCCTACCACGAATGCGCAGTACAGAAAAGCCAACCTCCAGGGGTTGGCTTTTTTCATTTCGCTTGATGTTCAAGCAAAAAAGCGGCCGCACAATGCGGCCGCCCTTTGCCGTCAAAAACAGCTTAATTAAAGCTCAGCGCCGTCGTATTGGCGTTGCTCAATTTCCTGGCCTTGAAATCGATCACGAAATGGTCGCTCGGCTTGGCCGAACCCAATCCCTTGAAGATCGCAAACACTTGCTTGAACTGGTTTTGGAACAGGACGTTGACGGCGTTCTGGTCCGATGGCAAGTCGCCGATCCTGGCGATGGGCGCCGGGTTGGCCGGAAAGGCCGACATCAGCACCTTGTACTGGTTCACGCGCAATGTTCCCATGTCGCGCAAGGCCAGTTCGCCGGCGTACACGGTGCGGTGGAAATCGCCATGGAAGTCGTAGGCGCTGATCGCCGCGAAGTCGTCCAGCTTCAGGCCGGCGGCCGTCGCCAGCGTAGCGGCTTTAACCGTGGCGGCGGCCCAGTCTGCCGTCAACTGGCTGGCCGGCACCGGCGTGCCGCCGGCCACGCCCTTCGCCGCGCAACTGGCGCTGATCGGCACCACCCCCGGCACTTGCGCCAATTGCGCCAAGGTGACCTGAGTTTGCAATTGCGACAGGATCAGCATTTGCCTGGCATCCAGCGCCGTCGCCGCTTCCTTCATTTCGCATGGCCAGTATTCATCCATGAAACGCAGGCGCGACAATTCGCCGAAATAGAAGCGCGTGAAGTCGCCGTACGAGGTGGTGTCGAGCACGGCGCGGTTCCAGCGTTTCTTGATATCGCCGGGAGCCGTGCTGCCTTGCAGGTAATCGTATTCGACCTGGTACAGCGGGAACAATTCCTTGAAACGCGGCACCGAATTGAGCGCGACGGTTTGCACGTCGACCGTGTCGCTATCCTTGTAATTGACGATCTTGTACGACGCGCCATACACCGCCAGCGACGGCGACTGCACGTTGACCAGGTAGTTGCCGGCGGCATCCTGGAAATCGTTGGTGCCGTTGAAATGCATATGGCCGCCGATGTGCAGGCGCAAACCGGTCGCCGCCAGCGCGCTGGTGGTCGCGGCATCCGGCACGCGCGCGGTCTGGAACGCGCCCGGCTTGAATACGGCTTTCATCGCGCCGGTCTGGTTGGCATAAAAATCCATGGTCGGATAATGCGAGAAGGCCATCAATTGCTTGCCTTGCGCCTTGGCCCGTTCGACCACCGACTTGATCCATTCGATCTGGTGTTTTTTATGCGTCAGTACCTTGTTCCAGCCGGCATTGCCGGCGCCGTCGAAGCCCTTGAAGGATTTAGGATTGGCCGGATCGAAATTACCGTTCGGGATATACACGTTGGCGTCGATCGACAACAACCACAAGCCTTTTACCGGCTCCACCAGATAACTGGCGTCGATGATATTGCTGCATTTGGTATAAGGCTTGCCCAGCGCCTTTTCGCCGGCGGCACGATAAGCGCCGCCCTCGCCTTCGGCGCACATTTCAAACTGGCGGTTTTTCAAGTCGCCTTTGATCACCGCGTCCGCATAGCTGTACTGATTATTCGCATACAGACCAAACGGCGTTTCCCAATACACGTCATTCTTGTTCGGCATATAGCCGAAGTCGGCCAGCTTGGTAATCAGGCTTTCATAACCCTGTTCCTTCAACTGGTCGGTACATACCACGCTGGCGTCCCTGGCCTTGCATGCTGCATTGCCGGTCGCGAAGACTTTTTGCTCTTTACCGTCCTTGGTCAGGAAATCGCTTTTACCGGCTTCGTCATCGTCATACGGTTCATTCGGGTCGTGGTTGCCCGGCGCGATAAAGAAGCGCATGCCCTTGGCCTGGTATTCGCGCAGGATATCGCTGATGCCGTCGATATTGATCGGCTGCGCATCGTCGGAATAATCGCCCGGCAGCGCCACCAGTGTGATGCCCTTGCCGTAGGCGTCGTCGAGCGCGGAACGGAAGGCAAAATAGTTTTCGTTGAACAGGCGGGTCGACGTCAATTGCGCATACATGGTGCGGATGGTCGCATTCTTGCCATCCTTGGTCGGAATGCCGGAAAACTGCGTGCTTTTCAAATCGCCATACACGTTTTCAAAGTGCACGTCGGTCATGAAGGCGACGCCGGGATTCGGCGCGGCCGGCGCTGGCGGCGGATCGATATCGTAACTGCTGCCGCAGGCCGATAATAAAGCCGCGCATAAAAATGCGCCGGCATATAGCGGGCGCATTGCGAACTTACTTGTCATGAATGACCTCCGAAGGGCCGTATCAACAGCGTCCGCAGATGCTGTTTAAGCGAACCATATTTTATAAAAATAATGATCCGTCATCATGACGATGAAAAGTTACCTGATGATTACATCAACATTGATTACTGGGAGACCAATGCATCCAGTTGCTGCGTACGGCGTTCGGTCAGCAGCGTTTTCCACGAATCGGCCGCCACCTTCGGATATTTCAACACGCCGAATTTGACCATCGCATCGCGGTATTTCAACCAGGCGCGCTGGGTATTTCTGATGCCGTCTTTGGTCACCGTACCGAAGCCGCCGCCATCTTTTGCATTCATCACCTTGCGATAGGCGTCATTCAGCTTTTTATCGGCGTCGGCAAATCCGGCGCTGCTATAACGCGGCGTATTTCCCTGCTCGAATTTCTGCAAATCCTTGGCAAATACATCCAGTTCGGCCGACGTCGCCGCGATCGACATCGCCGCGCGCGCAGTGCCGCTCAAATCCGTTTCATCGCGGCCACGGCCATCGGCAAATACCTGCAGCGCCTTTTGCACCTCGCTCAGGGCCGCCTGCTGCGCCGGCGGCAAGGTCTTGGCCACGCTGTTCACTTGATGGCCGCGCGCCTTGGCGGCTTGCCGTTCGCTGATCTGCTGGCAATACCCCATCATGGCGCCGCTGGTGATGTCGTCGCACAAGTCAAACGCTTCCTTGCCGCCTTTCCTGGCAATGTCGTTCAGATGCTCGATGCGGCCGCTCATTTCAGCCGGCGCGGCGGCAATGCTGCACGCGTATTTCACCGCCAGCGGCGAATTTTTCGCCACGCCAAAGCCATTCGCATACAACATCATCAAGACCTTGCCGTTCTTCTTCGCGATGGCGCAGGCACGCACGTTTTGCCAGTCGGCCTGGCTGGCCGCCGGCAAACTCCTGGTGTCGTAATACAAGTCTTCGGCATTGCAATCGGCCGGCGCGGCGGCCCCCACATCGGCGGCCGGCGGCATGACCTTGGCGACCTGCACGCATTGCTTGTACCAGGCTTCCGTTTCGGGATGGTCGATCCCCATTGCGCTGGTATTCGGATACGGGACCGTATCGGCCGCCATGGCGTGTGCGCCCAGCAAACCGGTGAACAGCAGCATGGATGTCAGTTGAGTGAAAGAGTTTTTCATTGATAGCGAATACATAAAATTTTAGGGAAGTCCCGACTTGCCAATAGCAATATTAAATTCGGCAACCACGCCTTGCCCCTCTCTAAAAATTGTCTGAGAGGCCACAAATGCGGGATAATATTGGCCGTCGACAATTTTATACTTGACGAGAATTTGCTGTCGCTCCTTTTACTGACTAACGGACCAGGCCATATGATATTTCCCCATTTGCGGCATCAAGCCGGCGCGCTGCTGATCGCCGCCGCCTTTTTTCCTGCTTTACCCACGCTCGCCAACGCCGCCACGCCGGCCGCGAAACATGCGATCACCCACCAGGATGTATGGCTGATGAAACGGGTCGGCGCTCCCGTTGCCAGCCCGGACGGCAAGTGGGCCGTGTTTTCCGTGCTCGACAGCGCCTACGACAGCAAGGAGCAGTGGTCGGACTTGTGGATCAAGTCGCTGACCGACGACACGCCGGCGCGCCGCCTGACGTTTACCAAGGGTGGCGAAAGCGCCGTGGCCTGGTCGCCGGACAGCCGGCAACTGGTGTTTGTCGCCAAGCGCGACGGCGATGAAGCGGGCCAGATTTACCGCCTCGACATCGCCGGCGGCGGCGAGGCGCAACGCCTGACCACGTTGACGATGGGCGCGCGCCAGCCGAAATGGAGCTCGGACGGCAAACAATTGCTGTTCGTCAGCGATATCTATGCTGGCGACACCAGCGAAGAAGACATCAAGCAATCGGCCAAGGAACGCAAGGACCGCAAATACAGCGCGCGCGCCTATGAAACGTATCCGCCGCGCTATTTCGACAAATGGCTGACCGACAAACAGGTACGCCTGTTCGTGATGGATGCGCAAGCCGGCGCCACGCCGCGCGATATCCTGGCCGGCACCACACTGGCGGCGCTGCCGGGCTTTGGCGGCGGCCAGGGCGATGAAGGCCAGTCGCTCGACGCGATCTGGGCGCCGGACAACCAGTCGATCGTGTTTTCCGCCTCGACCAACCGCGATCAAATCGCCCGCGTTTACAGCGATGCGCAAATCTTTAGCGTACCGGTCAACGGCGGCGAAGCCCGCCAATTGACGCAAGACAAGCGCAGCTATGGTTCGCTGAAATTCTCCGCCGACGGCAAGACGCTGTTCACGCTGACGTCGGAAGAAACGCCGGACAAGGTCTACGACCTGAAGCGGCTGGCCAGCTTCGCATGGCCGCTGGCCCATCCGCAGCCGAGCGTGCTGAGCGCCAGGCTGGACCGTTCGATTTCGCGCTTCGTGCTGCCGGATGGCGGCAAGCGCATCGTGTTCACCTACGAACATGCCGGCCTGGAAAAATTGTATTCGATGAATTACAGCGGTGGCGAGGTGCGCGACGAGCCATCGGCGGCGACCGGCAGCATCGGTGCGCTGAGCGCCGGCGGCAAGGCGCTGGTCGGGGTGTGGGAATCGTCGATCAATCCACCGGAAATCTATTCCTTCCATGGCGCGCCGAAACGCCTGACCACGTTCAATACCGGGCAGGCCGCGGCGATCGACTGGCAAGCGCCGGAACACTTCTGGTTCACGGCGGCCGATGGCCGCCAGATCCACAATATGATCGTCAAGCCGGCCAACTTCGATCCGAGCAAGAAATATCCACTGTTCGCCGTGATCCATGGCGGCGCCGCCAGCATGTGGCGCGACCAGTTCGTGCTGCGCTGGAATTATCATTTGCTGGCCCAGCCCGGCTATATCGTCTTGCTGACCGACTACAAAGGTTCGACCGGTTATGGCGAGGAATTTGCGCGTGCGATCCAGTTCGATCCATTAAAGGGACCGGCCGACGAGATCAACCAGGCGGTCGACGAAGCAATCAACAAATATCCCTTCATCGACGGCAGCAAGCTGGCGGCCGGCGGCGCCAGTTACGGCGGCCACCTGGCCAACTGGCTGCAAGCGACCACCACCCGCTACAAGGCGATCGTCTCGCATGCCGGTGAAATGGATCTGGTCATGCAATGGGGCACCAGCGATGGCGGCCTGGGACGCGAAGTCAATGCCGGCGGTACGATCTGGAGCAATGCGCCGGTATGGCGCGAGCAAAGCCCGGCGCTGCAGGCTGGCAATCATGAAAAAGGCACCGGTTTCACGACGCCTATCCTGATCTCGGTCGGCGAGCTGGATTACCGCGTGCCGGCCAATAATGCCCTGATGAATTTCGCCATCCAGCAACGCTTGAACGTGCCGAGCAAGCTGCTGGTGTTCCCGGACGAAAACCATTGGATCATGAAGGGTGAAAACAGCCGTTACTTCTACAGCGAAGTGCAAGGCTGGCTGGCCAAATACCTGAAGTAATCCGCCGCTGCCTCGACGTCAGCCAAGCCGGCCCGGTCTGCCGACCGGGCCGGTTTTTTTACGCCGCCTTGGCCAGGGGCTGGACCTGCGCCTTCTGGCGCTTGATGGCCATTACCATCAAGGCCGCCACCAGGCAGGCGGCGCCGGCGGCGAACAGGGCCGGGTTATACGTCATCATCAAGGTGCGGATACGGCCAGCGCCGTACGCCGCCGTGGCGGCGCCCAGCTGGTGGCCGGCAAAGATCCAGCCGAACACCATGCCGGCCTGTTCCTTGCCGAACGTGCTGCCGACCAGCTTGACGGTAGGCGGTACGGTGGCGATCCAGTCCAGGCCGTAGAACATCGCGAACAGCGACAGGCCGTACAGCGTGAATTCCGAATACGGCAGCCAGAACAGCGACAAGCCGCGCAAGGCGTAATACCAGAACAGCAGCTTGCGGTTGTCGTAACGGTCCGACAGCCAGCCGGACAAGACCGTGCCGACCAGGTCGAACGCGCCCATCATCGCCAGCACCGACGCGGCCGGCACCGCCGACAGGCCGGAATCGCCGCACAATGAAATGAAGTGGGTCTGGATCAAGCCATTGGTGCTCAGGCCGCAAATGAAGAAGGTGCCGAACAAGATCCAGAAGGTGCGGTTGCCGGATACGCTGCGCAGGATCTGGAACGGCGTGGCGAACGTGACTTTGACCGATGGCGCAGGTGCAGGCGCGACGGCCGGGTCGGCGCCATAGGCGATCAGGTTGACGTCTTGCGGACGGTTGCGCATGAACAGGAACGCCAGCAGCGCCACCAGCGCGCAAATGGCAAAGATCGGCAGCACCGCGCTGCGCCAGCCGAAATGCTCGATCAGCCACGCGCCAAACGGCAGGAACAATAATTGCCCGGTGGCCGAGCTGGCGGTCAGCAAGCCGATCACCAGGCCGCGATGGGTGTCGAACCAGCGGTTGGCCACCACCGCGCTGAGCACCAGCGCGGTCAGGCCGGAACCGATGCCGAGCAAGATGCCCCACAGCGCCAGCAAGTGCCAGAACTGGGTCATGCGCGTCGCCAGCAACATGCCGGCGGCGATCAGGCTGAGCGCGACGCAAATCACATTACGCAAGCCGAAGCGTTCCATCAGGATCGCGGCGAACGGTCCCATCAAGCCGAACAGCGCAAAACGCACCGCCAGCGCCGACGAGATCTGCTCGGTGTCCCAGCCGAACTCCTTGCTGAGCGGCTGCATCATCGCACCGGGCAAACCCAGTGCTGCGGACGAGGTCAGCGCGGTCAGGAAAGTGATAACAACGATGACCCAGCCAAAATGGATGCCGCGCTGCTTGAGCCAGTCTGAAAACGGTAGGGCTAACATGGATGTCCTTGAGTATAGATATATCGGTGCCGTTCATTTTATATGATGATCATCATAAATACAAACGGCCGCTATGATTGATAATAAATAGTCAAGCATACATCGTTTTATTTACTTGTGGAAACTACTGTATCAAGCAGTGGTTATTTAGCGACAGGAAAACACAGGATGGGGCAGCGCGGGACAGCGTTGTCAACACGGGGATGGACGGCGCCCCGCCATCCATCCCCGTTGTTGTACTGCCGCTTATTTTACTTTCAATGCACTTTTTACATCGGTCACGCCTTCAACGCTGCGCGCCAGCGCCACGGCCTTGTTGGCCTCGGTTTGCGACGGCACGAAACCGCTCAGCATCACCACGCCGTTGACGGTTTCGACATGCACGTCCAGCGCCTTCAAATCCGGCGCCTTGACCAGGTCGGCCTTGATCTTGGTGGTGATCACGGTATCGGCCACGGCGGTGCGGGCGGTGCTGCTGCCGGCGGTGGGGTTGGCATTGTTCTGGTTTTGCGCCTGGCCGGTTGCCGCTGCGCCGCCATCTGGCGTGCCGCTGTCGGCGGCGGCCAAGGCCGTGTCGCGGGCCGCTTTGGCTTGGTTGGTGCAGACCGTCTTGTCGCTGCCGCTACGCTCGCCGCATTTTGCCTTGGCCAAATCATATTCGGCGTCGGCCACCGATTTGCGGGCCTTGCTCAGCTCGCGCGGGGTGTTGCGATATTGCGCGACAGCATCAGATTCAGCCTTGGCGCGGGCCACCTTGGCTTCTTCGACACACACCTTCCGGGCGTTGCCGCTATTGGCATCGCACGCCGTTTTGGCGGCCTTGTAGTCGCTAGAGGCCTTGTCGGTCAGGTTTTTGTAGCTGGCGCCGCTGGCCTGGGTGGACTGGTTGGCTTGTTGTGCGATAGCAGGCGAGGCAACCAACAAAGCGGAAGCGCTGGCTGCCAGCACAAGCGAGATGACTTTATTCATGATGTTCCCTTTCTGGTTAGGTTGACGAAGAGATTAGACGCCTGATGGGCGCCGCTCTCTGTGCGTGAACGTACCGTTCCGGGAAATCGTGTACCGCTATCTGTCCGCTCATGACGGGTCATTTGTCCTTGATCAAACCTTCCCGCCATAAGTCTTGCACCTGATCAAAAGGTGAATCGGAAACAGTAAAAACGGCGCCATCCTTGACCAGCCCCAGCCATGCCAGCGTATCGTGCGAACCGCCCGCCAGCGGCTGTGTCCGGCGCACATCTTCCATCCAGGCATACACCGCGCCATATTGCTCGGGATGGCGGCCACGGGTCCAGGCCAGCGCCACCAGGTCGGCAAAACCTTCTTCACGCCGGGTTTCGCGAATTTCCTGCGCGACTTTCTGCAAGTCAGGCTGATAGGCGTAACCTTCCGGCGCCTCGACAAAACCGCTCGGCGTGCGGTGCCAGTCGCCTTGGGCGTAGCGCCAGCAATGGCCGATTTCATGCGCCGTCATTGCTTCAATCATCCAGTCGCGCTGGGCGGCCGGCACCGCTTGCACGATGGTCTCGGCTTGCGGATTGCCACGCATCGACAGCACCAGCTTGCAGCGGCCGCCGGCAAAACCGAGCGCCAGCGGCACCGCGTCCGGCGCTTGTTGCGGTTGAACAATGATGTCGAGCGGCAGCTTGATCTGGCGTGCATACTCGATCACGGGCGCAGCGGCGCGCAGCCAGCGCGATTCGGTGTCGGTCAAATCGCCCGGTCCTGCTGAAACAGTGCTGCAAAGTAAAGATAAACCGGCAAATGCCACGGACTTGAACATGACAATATTTCCATGAAACAACAACAAGTTCCTAAAAGTAACTTTTTATTGCTTATAGAGTAGCCGGTCCGCGTATTTCCACAAGGCAAAATAGACAACAGCGGCGAAAAAAAGGCCGGTGTCGCCACCGGCCTGGATTCCGCTGCGGCAAGCGCCGCTTAAAACTCTTCCCACTCATCGGCGCCAGGCTTGCGCGACGGCGCGGCGCCGGCAGCCAGGCGTTTCGGCGCCGTGCTTGCCTGGGCAACCTTGGCAAGCTTGCCAACCTTGGCCGGCTGGCGTGGCGCCGGCCGCAGCGCGGCGGCAGCGACGACCGGCGCGGCATGCCCATCGAGCTTGAAGATGCTGACCACTTGCGCCAGGTTGCCGGCCTGGTTTTCCAGCGCCGAAGCGGCGGCCGTGGCCTGTTCGACCAGCGCGGCGTTTTGCTGCACCACCGAATCCATCATGCCGATGGCGGCGTTGACTTGCTCGATGCCCTGGGTCTGCTCCTGGCTGGCCATGCTGATCTCGGCCATGATGTCGGTCACGCGCTTGACGCTGTCGACGATTTCCGACATCGTCGCGCCAGCTTCGTCGACCAGCTTGGCACCGGTATCGACTTTCTCGACCGAGTCGCCGATCAGCGTCTTGATTTCTTTCGCCGCCGAGGCCGAGCGCTGCGCCAGGTTGCGCACTTCGGTCGCCACCACCGCGAAACCACGGCCCTGCTCGCCCGCCCGCGCCGCTTCGACCGCCGCGTTCAAGGCCAGGATATTGGTCTGGAAGGCGATGCCGTCGATCACGCCGATGATATCGACGATGCGTTTCGACGATTCATTGATCGACGCCATCGTGTGCACCACTTCCGACACCACCGCGCCGCCCTTGACCGCCACCGCCGACGCCGACAGCGCCAGTTGATTGGCTTGCCGCGCATGGTCGGAATTCTGCTGTACCGTACTGGTCAGTTCTTCCATCGACGACGCGGTTTCTTCCAGCGTGCCGGCCTGCTGTTCGGTACGACCCGACAAGTCCAGGTTGCCGGCGGCGATCTCGGCCGACGCCTGCGAAATCGTCAGCGTGCCGCTGCGCACCTGGGCCACGATATTGACCAGGCTGTCGCGCATGCCGCGCATCGCGAACAGCAAACTGGACTGGTCGCCAGCCTTGGTATCGATGACCACCGCAAGATTGCCTGCGGCAATGTTGCCGGCGATTTGCACCGCGTATTCGGGTTCGCCGCCCAATTGTTTCAACAGGCCGCGGCTGATGAAAATCGCCGCCGTGGTACCGATCGCGATCGCGCTGGCGCACAGCAAGACCATGAAGAAGAAGAAATTGCGCGCCACCTGGCGCGCCTCGGCGGCTTGCTCCTGGCTCATCGCTTCTTCCAGGTCGATCATCTTATTGACCGACGCCAGCCATTCGACAAACGCCGGCGCGGCCTGGCTGCGCAGCAATTCAGTCGCGTCCGGTACATTGTCGGCCAGGCGCAGGGCGATCAGCTTGTCGATCAGCGGCTGCGTCTTCGCTTCGCTGGCCTTGATGGCGACCAGGGCGCTGCGCTCGGCGTCGCTGGTGTTGCCGGCGCTGGCCAGCAATTGGTCCAGCGGGCCGGCCGATTTGGCGTAATTGTCGGCCAGCGTCTTGATCTTGTCGATTTCCGGCTGCGCCGCACCCTTGTCGGCGGCCAGCACCACGTCGCGCACGGCGATCGCCCGGTCATGCACGCTGCCGCGGAAATTGATCGCGTAGCGCTGCTTGACGTTGTTGACGTCGCTGATGCCGGTCAGGATGGTGTCGATGCTTTGCACCCGCAGGATGGCGAGGCCGGTCAGGATCACCATCAATGCAAATACGGCGCCGAAGCCGAGCGCCAGGCGGTTGCTGATTTTCATACCTTCGATCTGCATGTGTTCTTGTCTCTGTTGAAAAAATGCGCTATGCGCAAAGTGTTTTTATTGATGCGCAAGCTTGCGCATAATTCCAATACTGCAACTGAAATGACTGTACCACAAGACTTTCACTCTTGCCGACAGCTAATTGAAGTGAAAAAAAACGACGGCTGCACCTACGCAAACCGCCGTTTCCGGTGCGAAACGGAGACTTATTTTGCCGCACCGCTCTCCAGCGCGCGGGCCGTCGCGAAATCGGGACGGATATCGTTGGAGACCGCCTTCATCTTGTCGAGCGCGACTTGCACTTCAGGACGGATCACCACGTATTTGGCGATCAAGGCCTTGGCGCGGGCATAGTCGCCGGTCGCTTCGATGGTCAGGAATTCGCGGTCCAGGTCGGCCACCGCCTGCTTGATCTTGCTGAAATCGACGCCAAACTTGCCATCGCCCAAAGCCACAAAACCGCCCTTGTCGAGCAGGTAATTCATCTGGATCGCCATGCCGCGCGCATGCGAATCGGTCAAGCCGAAATGCAGCGTGCGGAAACCGGAGGCGAGGAAGGTGTTGTACAGCTTGCGCTCGGCCACTGCGCCTTGTCCCAGCGTATCGTTCAACTGGCCCTTGTCCATCATGTAGGCCAGCGCGTACAGGCCGGTGATGTCGGCCTTGGCTTCTTCGATGGTGGAATAGGTTTCCTTCAAATCCTGGCGCGGCGTCGATGCCTTGCCGTAGACCCTGGTCGCGTGCGGGCCGAGGCCGTGGGTGATTTCATGGGCCAGGATGTGGGTGAAGAAGGAATTGAAATCCAGGTCTTGCTGCGCCGCTTCGGTCAGCACGATTGTCGAGATCGGCGTCAGCGTCGCGGCGAACTTGGCTTCCTGCACGTTCTTCAACATCACGCGCTTCGAACCGCGCGCGCTGATGATGCGCTCGTCGTTCGGCAAATTGTAGGCCGCGGTTTGCACGCCCATATTGCCGTCGCCGCCGCCATATACCTGGTTCACCACCACCATCGGCGCCAGCGCGCCGACTTTCGGGTTCAGGTATTGCTTATCCAGCGGCAAGTTGTCTTCCAGCTCCTGCATATGCTTGGCGAAGAAATTCAACTTTTGGGTTTCGGCCTGGTCGCGGATATTCACATACGCCTCGAACGCCGCCTTGTAGCCGAACAATTCGTCGTTATAGGTTTCGTACGGCCCGATGGTGACATCGACCGGGGCATCCAGGTCCATCCACGCGAAGTCGGACGGCAGGTAATCGTTGTCGAGGAAAGCCTTGGCGCGCAAGGTCAGGAATTTTTTCAGCGACGCATTGTCGGTCGCGGCGGCCGCTTCATTCAACAGCCTGGCCAGTTGCTTCAGCTCGGTCTTGTATTCGTCGGAATACTTGACGGTCTTGAACTTGCCGTCCTTGCCCTGGCGAATGGTGGTGAAAAACCACTGCGCCTGCTGCTTGTCCCTGGCTGGCAAGGCGTCCATCCAGCTTTCCAGCGCGGCCTTGCTGGTCCCGGCCGGATAAAAATTGCCCGCGTCCGGCTTCCTGGCCGGGATCGTCATGCCGGCGTATTCGGCTGGCAAGAAAGACTCATGGCCATCGAGGATCGACCATGGGCCTTTGTTGAGCCAGAAATAATCGAGGCGCGCGACGCCCAACGGAGTCTGGTCTTTTTTCAAGGCCGCCCATAATGCTTCATTGCCCGACCAGCGCTGGCGCAATTGCAGCACGTCGACGATCCTGGCCGCTTCGACCAGTTTTGCGATGGCCTTGCGGTCGCCGGCCGACAAACCGGAAATATCGGCGGTCAACTGGACCGGCGCGTAACGCGCGCTCATGCGGTTCAATTCATCGACGCTGGCTGGGGCCGGTGCAGCACAGGCGCCGCCGACTACGGCCGCCATCATCAGGGGGAGCAGGATTTTTTTCATGTGACCTTTGTGGTGAATTCAATCGGAACAGCGGCGCGCCGGATAAGCGGCGCCGCGATTCCCAAGGCGGCTATTGTAAACCACCTGATTCACGCCAGTCAGGCCATCAATCTTACCAAACCTTGAATACCTGTCCGGTTTGCGCGCCCTCGACGCTGCGCACGTAGGCCAGCGCCACGCGGCTGGCCCTGGCCGGCTCGAAGCCCCGGAAAAACGGGCCATACGATGGCAGCGATTCCTCCAGCACGGTCGGGCTGACCGCATTGATGCGCAGGCCGCGCGGCAGCTCGATCGCCGCGCCGCGCACAAATCCCTCCACCGCCGCATTGGTCAGGCTGGCCGCGACGCCATGGCGGATAGGCTGTTCGGCAAGGATGCCGCTGGTCAGCGTGATCGAACCGCCGTCGTTGACGAATTCCTGCGCCACCAGCGCCACATTGACCTGGCCCATCAGCTTGCTGTTCAAGCCGACCTGGAATTGTTCCGGCGTGAACTGGGCCAGCGGGCCGAAGTGCACATTGCCGGCCGCCACCACTACCGCATCGACCTTGCCGGTCTTGGCGAACAGCGCGCGTACTTGCACGATGTCGCTGATATCGGTTTGCAAGTCGCCGCTGCTGCTGCCGACCTTGATGATGTCGTGGCCTTGCGCCAATTGTGCCGCCACTTCCTTGCCGATGGCGCCGCTGGCGCCGATGACGATGATTTTCATGGTGTCTTCCTTGTGTATGAATCAGTGAGGTGGTGAAAGCAGTATGTTCCTCTTCATCCGAAGAATAAATGCGCTAACATTTACATCATTACAAACTCATGGTTAGCAATCATGGACAAGCTGCGCAGCATGGAAATCTTCGTCGCGGTGGTCGACGCCGGCAACTTTACCGCCGCCGCCGAGGCGTTCGAGATGTCACCGGTAATGATCGGCAAACATATCAAGCACCTGGAAAGCCGGCTCGGTGCGCAGTTGCTGACGCGCACCACGCGGCGCCAGGGCCTGACCGAGATCGGCGCCCAGTATTGTGAACAATGCCGTTTGATCCTGGCGCACATTACGGCCGCCGAAAGCGGCGCCGAAGCGATGCACGCGGTGCCGCGCGGCCGTTTGAAAGTCAGCGTGCCGGTAACCTTCGGCAGCGAATTGCTGGCGCCGGCGGTCACCGATTACCTGCGATCACATCCGGAAGTGAGCCTGGACCTGAACTTGAACGACCGCCTGGTCGACCTGGTCGATGAAGGTTACGATGCGGTGATACGGATCGGCAAGCTGGAAGACTCCAGCCTGGTCGCGCGGCCGCTACATCCTTACCGCATGGCCATTTGCGCGTCGCCGGCCTACCTGGCCCGGCATGGCAGACCGCGCACGCCGGACGACCTGGTCCAGCATGAATGCCTCGATTACATACACTGGAACAAGCTGGTGCGCTGGCGCTTGAAAGGAGAAACCGGCGATTCGGCGCTGTGGGGCGGACGCTTTCGCTGCAACAATGGCCAAGCCTTGCGCATGGCCGCGCTGCAAGGTTTTGGCGTGGTGTTGCAAACTGAAATATTGCTGGCAAAGGATATCGCGGCGGGACGCCTGGTCCCGCTGCTGCAAGAGTACGTGCCGGCGCCGCGGCCGATGCATTTGCTGTATTCGCGCGACCGGCAGCCGACGCCGAAACTGACGACCTTTATCGACTTTGTGCTTGAGCGTTTCGGGCCGCCCTGAACCGTACTCACAGCAAAGCGTTCAATTCGACCTGGATCTTGATCAGCGCCGGCAAGCAGCGCTCGACCAGTTGCTCCAGCGGCATGCGGCCGGCATGCACGCTGATGTTGAGCGCGGCGATCACTTCGCCGCGAAAGTTCTTCAGCGGCACGGCGATGGTGCGCAATCCCAGCTCCAGTTCCTGGTCCACCAAGGCATAACCCTGGCTGCGCGCGCGGCCGATTTCCAGCGCCAGCCGCTGCTTGTCGACGATGGTATGTTCCGTGATTTGCTCGGGTTCGATGCGGGCCAGGAAAGCCTCGACCTGCCCTGGTCCCAGGTTGGCCAGCAGCATGCGTCCATTGGCGGTGCACCAGGCCGGTACCCGGGTGCCCGGCTGCAGCGTGGCCGACACCAGTTGCCCGGCGCTGACGGCCGCCACGCACACCAGTTGATCGTGGTCCAGCACGCCGGCCGACGCCGCCTCGCCCAGGCCGTACGCGAGCCGGTACAGCAGCGGCTGGACCACCCGCGGCAAGCGCGCCGAATGCAGGTAGGACTGGCCCAGCCGCAGCACCATCGGCGTCAGCGAAAACAGCTTGTCTTCATGCCGCATATAACCCAGGTGCGTCAGCGTGATCAGGTAGCGCCGCGCCGCCGCGCGGGTCAGGCCGGTGCGTTCGGCCACTTCGGCGATGCTGAGGCGGCGCCGTTCCTGGTCGAAGGCCTCGATTACTTGCAAGCCCTTTTCCAGTCCGGCGATCAGGTCGCGCCTGGCAGGCGGCGGTGTGGTGCTGTCCATGTAAAAAAATCCGAATTTGGGCGATATTCGCCCTTTATGTGCGATCAGCGAATATAACACGCAGCGGGCATCTTGTGAGCCTGCCGCGGCTTCCCTACCATCGTGGCCAAGCTGACCATTCACCCACCGAAGGAAACCCGCTGTGAAATTCGACGCCATCGCCCCCGGCCTGTATCCGGAGCTGATATATCCGCCCTACCAATCGACCGCGCGCCGTGGTCCGACCCAGCCGGCACTGCGGCTCAACTGGCCAGACGCGGTCCGGCACAACATCGACGCGTCGCCGCGCATCCTGCTGCCGAACGATACGGACTTGACGGCGCAAGGCGAGGCCGCGCCGCTGGGCGAAAAAATCGTCGTCACCGGCCGCGTGCTGGACCAGGACGGCCGGCCGGTGCGCAACTCGCTGCTGGAAGTGTGGCAATGCAACGCGGCCGGCCGCTACCGCCACCAGCGCGACCAGCACCATGCGCCGCTCGATCCGAACTTCAACGGCTGGGGCAAGATGCTGACCGACGACGATGGCCGCTACCGCTTCGTCACCATCAAGCCCGGCCCCTACCCATGGGGCAACCACGACAAGGCCTGGCGCCCGGCCCACATCCATTTTTCACTGTTCGGCAATGTGTATGCGCAGCGCCTGGTGACGCAGATGTATTTCCCCGGCGACCCGCTGTTCGCGTACGACCCGATCTTCCAGAGCATCAGCGACCTGGCGGCGCGCCAGCGGCTGATTGCGCGCTACAGCCTGGAGCACACGGTCGGCGACCAGATGCTGGGCTATGCATTCGACATCGTCCTGCGCGGACGGGACGCCACTCCGCTGGAATCTTGAGGAACCCACCATGAGCAATGACATTACCACTTCGCAAACCGTCGGCCCGTACCCGCACGCCGCCTGGCAATGGGCGGCCGACCTGAGCGCCTCCCGGCACCTGCGCACCGACGCGGCCACCGTCACCATCGAGGGCGTGATCTACGACGGCGCCGGCGCGCCCGTCAGCGATGCGCAAATCGAAGCCTGGCAGCCGGCCGCGGCGGCAGCGGAGGAACAACAGATGCTGCCCGGTTTCCGGCGCGTGCCGAGCGATGGACAAGGCGCTTTCAGCCTGCGTTTGTCGCTGGTCGAACAGCCGCCGGGCGCGCCGCTGGCGCTGCTCACCGTGTTCGCGCGCGGCTTGCTGGTACACCAGTTCAGCGCGGTGTTCCTCGACGACGACAGCGGCCTGCAACAATCGGCGCTACTGGCCCAGGTGCCGGCCGAACGCCGCGCCACGCTGCTGGCCCGTCACACCGGCGCCGGCCGCTACCGCTGGGACATCCACCTGCAAGGGCCGCAGGAAACCGTGTTTTTCGACTACGCCTGAGCCTGGACCGGAGCTGCGATGAGCGTATCCATTTTCGATAATTTCCTCAGCACCGACGCGATGATCGCCGTGTTCGACGACGCGGCGATCGTGCAAGGCATGCTGCGTTTCGAGCAGGCGCTGACCGAGGCGCAAGCCAGCCAGGGCCTGCTGCCGCAGGCCGCCGCGCAAGCCATCGCCGACGCCTGCGACGTGCGCTTGTACGACATGGCGGCGCTGATACAGGCCGGCCGCCGCGCCGGCAGCCTGGCCATCCCGCTGGTCAGGGAATTGACCAGGACCGTGGCGCTGCACGACGGCAAGGCGGCGCAGATGGTCCACTGGGGCGCCACCAGCCAGGATGTGATCGACACGGCGATGGTGCTGGCCACGCGCCATGCGCTGCAATTGCTGGACCGGGATTTGTCGCAATTGAGCGGCAAACTGGCCAGCCTGGCCGAGCGCCATCTGGCGACGCCGGTGCTGGCGCGCACGCTGATGCAGCCGGCCCAGGTGACCAGTCTCGGGTTCAAGCTGACCGGCTGGCTGGCGCCGCTGGTGCGCGCGCGTACCCGGCTGCGCGAGTGTGCCGCCCGCGCGCTGCAATTGCAGCTGGGCGGCGCAGTCGGCACGCTGGCGGTGATGGGCGACGCAGGCCCGCGCGTGGCGGTCTGCGCCGCCGCCGCGCTGGGGCTGAAAGCGGCCGACGCGGCCTGGCACACCCAGCGCGACGACTGGGTCCGGCTCGGCCTGGAAGTGGCGCTGCTGGCCGGCAGTCTCGGCAAGCTGGCCACCGACCTGAGCCTGATGGCGCAAGGCGATATCGGCGAACTGGCGGAACCGGCCGGCGATGGCCGCGGCGGCTCGTCGGCGATGCCGCACAAGCGCAATCCGGTCTCGGCGATGATCGCACTGGCCGCCGCCACCCGCACGCCGCACCATGCCGCCGCGCTGCTGGCCAGCATGGGCCAGCAGCACGAACGCGGGCTCGGCAATTGGCAAGCCGAACTGGCGCAATGGCCGGCGCTCTTCCTCGGCGCGCACGGCGCGCTGCACGCATTGAACGACGCCATCGGCGGCCTGCACATCGACAGTGCCCGCATGCTGCGTAACATCGACGCCCAGCAAGGACTGGTGTTCGCCGAAGCGGTCGCGGCCGAGCTGGCCGGCACCATCGGCAAGCCTGCCGCGCACAGCTTGCTGGAGCGCCTATCCGGCGCCGCCGCGTCCAGCGGACGCCACCTGGCCAGCGTGCTGCAAGATGAACCCGGACCGGGCCGTATCGAGCCGGCCCGATTGGCTGCGCTGTTCGATCCGGTCGCCGCCACCGCGCCCGGACACCGGCTGGCGCAACAGCAACTGGCCAGCCTGCGGCACGATATCGCGGCGCTCGACGCCGTCAATTTTTACCAGGAGAAACCGGCATGAGCTTCGACAATGTGGATCATGATTTCGAGCGCGGCTTGCAGATGCGCCGCGCCATCCTCGGCGATAGCTGGGTCGAGCGTTCGCTATCGAACGCCAACAATTTCAACGCCGATTTCCAGCAGTTGATCACCCGCTTTGCATGGCACGATATCTGGGGCCGGCCCGGACTGGAACAAAAAACCCGGCGCGCGATGGTGCTCGCCACCACCATCGCGCTGGGCCGCTGGGAAGAGTTCGAATTGCATGTGCGCGCCGCGCTGCTGGCGCCGGCCGCCAATCGCCTGTCGCCCGACGAATTGAAGGAAGTGCTGATGCAGTCGGCGGTGTATGCCGGGGTGCCGGCCGCCAATACCGCGTTCGGCCACGCGCAAGCCATCTTGCGCGAAGTCGGTCCGCACATCGGCTATGCGCTGGAAGCAATGGCGCCGGCCGCTGCCAGCCATCCCGGTTATGGCCGGGCCGGATACACCAGCAGCAAGCCCGCGCTGCACTACAGCGTGCGCGCCCCGCGCAATGGCAAGGCGCCGCGCCACACCATCGTGCTGAGCCACGCGCTGGGATGCGACCTGAGCATGTGGGATGGGCTGGCTCATGTGCTGGCCGAGGAGCACCGCGTGATCGTGTACGACCAGCGCGGCCATGGCGGGTCCGCTGCGCCGCCGGGACCGTACACGATGGCCGAACTGGCCGACGATGCGGCGCGCCTGCTGCTGGAACTCGACACCGGCCCGGTGGTGTGGATCGGCCTGTCAATGGGCGGCATGGTCGGCCAGGAACTGGCGCTGCGCCATCCGGCGCTGCTGTCCGCGCTGGTGGCAGCCAACACCACCTCCGGCTATCCGGAAGCGGCGCGCGACATGTGGCGGCAACGCGTGGCCAGCGTGTGCGCCGGCGGCATGGCGGCGATTGCCGATGGCGTCATGCAGCGTTATTTCCATGACGCTTATCGCGCGGCCGATCCGGCCACGGTGGAACGCTTCCGGCGCCGCCTGCTGGCCACCGACAGCGACGGTTATATCGCCTGTTGCGGCGCGGTGGCGGACATCGCCACCACTGCCCGCCTGCAACAGATAACGGTGCCGGTGCTGCTGATCGCCGGTGAACTCGACAGCGGCACCCCGCCGGCGATGGCCGGGATCATGGCCGCGCAGCTGCCCAATACACAGTTGCGGCTGATCGCACAGGCGTCGCATATCAGTGTCATCGAACAGCCATCGGTGTTTGCCGGATTGGTGTGTGAATTCTTGCAGGAGTTGTAATGGCAGCTGTGGCCAGAACGGCGACCAGGGCTGGCTAGCCACAGCAGATTTTTCGCAATCGGATTTGCAAAAATAAGTATACAAATAATCTATATTAATTATTAAAATCGGTGTGGAACCGTTGCCACAGCAACTGTTTCATGAGGGCCACGCTTACCTAGCCAATGATCCTTGATTATTTTTCATCTGAATTACTTCAAAAGCAAGGAACTGGGCTCCGTGCCAAGTTGGAGCCAAGATCGTCGGATAAAAAAACCATAGGGTAACAATTATGACTTCTACAAAGACACATTTTAACAGGACTAACAGCGCCGTCTTCCTGGCCGTCAGCCTGGCCTTGGGCGCTTGCGGCGGCAATGCCGGATCGGAAGGCGCCGGCGCCACGTCGCTGCAGGGCCAGGCGGTGGTCGCCGCCGCGCCGGACGGTCTCAGCGCCCCGGCCAAGAAAGACATCGCGATGCAACTGGTGTCCAGCGCCGAAAACTCGTCGCTGAACTGGAAGGCGCAATACAGCTACATCGAAGACATCGGCGACGGCCGCGGCTACACCGGCGGCATCATCGGTTTCACGTCCGGCACCAGCGACATGCTGGCACTGGTCGAAGCCTATAACAAGACCAAGCCGAACAATGTGCTGAGCAAATATCTGCCGGCGCTGCGCAAGGTCAATGGCAGCGCCTCGCACGCCGGCCTCGATCCGAATTTTGTGCCGGACTGGAAAACCGCCGCCAAAGACGTGGTGTTCCAGCAAAGCCAGGACACGCTGCGCGATAATCAATATTTCAATCCGTCGGTTACGCTGGCCAAGCAGGACGGCTTGCGCACGCTGGGACAATTCATCTATTACGATGCGATCGTCATGCACGGCCCGGGCAGCGACAACCAGCGCAGCAGCCTGCAAGGGATACGCGCCGAGGCGCTGCGCCGCGCGACGCCGCCATCCAAGGGCGGCAACGAAACGACTTATCTGAACGCCTTCCTGGATGTGCGGCGCGCGCTGATGCTCAGCGAAGCCGATCACGGCGGCAATGTCGACCGGATCGACACCGAGCAGCGGGTGTTCCTGCGCAATGGCAACCTGGACTTGAACACGCCATTGAACTGGTCGGTCTACGGCGACCAATACCAGATCCGCTAAGCGCCAGCAAGCCTGCGTCCGCCATCGCGGGCGCAGGCCCGGCCAGGAAGTCCGGCCCTTACCAATTATCTATCTGTTTTTTCGACATCCGCTTTGCAAAAATAGCGGTAGAAAAATCTCGCCCTCCCCCCTTAGAATCGCTACTGAAATCCTATCGCCACGGGTTTCAGCAGGCATTGCATGTCCCATGCGATGCCTTCCCTGACTATTTCTCATCTGAGTTAATTTCAACACAATGCACCGGAATAGCCGCGCGTTGGCGCACCGGGATTGTCGAATAAAAAACATAGGGAATGACAAATGACTTATATCGCACCATATATGAGGCGCAAGCATGCGGCCGTGCTGCTCGCCATCAGCGTTGGATTGACATTAGGCGCGTGCGGCGGCGGCAATGCCGAACCGGGCGCCGCCGCGACCTCGCTGCAAGGCCGCGTGGTCGTGGTCAATACGCCGGACGGCCTGAACGCACCGGATAAAAAGGAGCTCGCGATGGAACTGGTGTCCAGTTCCGAAAACTCGACGCTGGACTGGAAGTCGCAATATGCGATTATCGAAGACATCGGCGATGAGCGCGGTTATACCGCCGGCCTGGTCGGTTTCACCTCGGCCACCGACGACATGCTCGACCTGGTCAAGGCGTATACCGTTGCCGAGCCAGGCAATATCCTGAGTCAATATTTACCAGCGCTGCAGCAAGTGAATCACAGCGCCTCGCACGCCGGCCTCGATCCGAATTTTGTGCCGGACTGGAAGAACGCCGCCACCGATCCCGTGTTCCAGCAAGCCCAGATGAACGTATTAAATGCGCAATATTTCGATCCCGCCGTGATCCTGGCCAAGCAGGATGGCCTGGGCACGCTGGGACAATTCATTTACTACGACGCCATCGTCATGCACGGTCCGGGTAGCGCCAAGAAACCGCACAGCCTGCAAGGCATCCGCGCCGCGGCGCTGCTCAAGGCCCTGCCGCCGGCCCGGAAAGGCGATGAAACGGCGTACCTGGCCGCCTTCCTGGATGCCCGCCGCGCGCTGATGCTGACCGAGTCCGACCACAAGCACAATATCGACCGGATCGACACCCAGCAGCGCCTGTTCCTGACAAGCGGCAACCTGAACTTGAACACGCCGCTGAGCTGGAAAGTCAACCACGATCCCTATCAAATCAATTGACGTCCGCTGGCGCCCGGCCGGCGAGCGCAGTCGGGCACCGGCCAGGCACCTGCCGCGAAAAGCGACACCGATAGCCGGCCCGATCGAGGGGCCGCTGTTCTGTCGAAGCACGGCAGGCAAGAAAAGCTCCCTTCACGTAAAATCTCTGCGGCATCATTGCGCCGCAAAGTTTCAGCGAAGACCGGGACCCGCACGCCTGTGATCTTTTGTTATTTTTTTCTCGTCAACTCAAACGACCAGCTGGCCACTTGACAAGGTTGTGTGGCCGGCATGCTCGCACAAAAAACCACAGGGTATTAATCATGACTTATTTCGCCACATATTTTGGCCGGAGCAACGCTACCGTGCTGTTCGTCATCGGATTGACGTTAAGCGCTTGCGGCGGTGGAGGAGGCGCAGGCGGCCAGCCGGCCAACCCCAGCGCACCGGCCGGCCCGGACACGCCGGTCGTGACCCCGCCGCCACCGCCGTCACCGCCACCGGCCTCTGCAGACGGCTTGAGCGCGGCCGACAAGAAGGAAATCGCGATGCAGCTGGTCTCCAGCGCCGAAAACTCATCGCTGAACTGGAAGGCGCAATACGGCTATATCGAGGATATCGGCGACGGTCGCGGTTATACCGCCGGCATCATCGGCTTCACCTCCGGCACCGGCGACATGCTGGAACTGGTCACCGCCTATAACGCGATCCAGCCAGTCAATGTGCTGGGCAAATACCTGCCGGCGCTGCGCAAGGTCAATGGCAGCGCCTCGCACGATGGCCTCGATCCGAATTTCGTCGCCGATTGGGGCATTGCCGCCCAAGATGCGGTATTCAAGCAAAGCCAGGACACGCTGCGCGATAATGAATATTTCAATCCCGCCGTGGCGCTGGCCAAGCAGGACGGTTTGCGCACGCTGGGCCAATTCATCTACTACGACGCGATCGTCATGCACGGCCCGGGTTCGGATACCCAGCGCAGCAGTTTTAACGGCATCCGCGCCGTTGCGCTGCAAAAGGCGCTGCCGCCATCGAAGGGCGGCGATGAAACAGCGTACCTGAACGCGTTCCTGGATGTGCGGCGCGCACTGATGCTCAGCGAATCCGACCACGCCGGCAATATCGACCGGATCGATACCGAGCAGCGCCTGTTCCTGCAAAATGCGAACCTGGACTTGAAAACGCCGTTGAACTGGAAGGTCAACCAGACCTCTTTCCACATTCCCTGACGCGCATCCGCGCTGACAAAAACAGGCCGGCGGCCGCGATGGCCGGCGCCGGCCCGGCCCGGCCGCAGCCGCGCGACGGGTCTGTCAGAACCTGTCCCGGCAGGCGATGTATTGTCTGCCGGAACAGGCTCTAAGAGCCTATCCCAGTAGTGAGCGTCTTGTTCTGGCCGCGCATCGGGAGCGCGGACCAGGCGTGAGGAGGACGCGTGGCGGGCCACGCGACGACGATCAACCCAGTCCCCGTTCCTGAGGAGCGCCAGAACAGGGCATATTCATCTACTGGGACAGGCTCTAAGTAGATCCCCTAAGCATCTCCCGTATACCTGAGGCTGCCTCAGTTTTTCGCAATCCAATTTGCAAAAATAGCTATAGAAAAAGTCAGTCTTGATCCTTTAGAATTGAAGGCGAAATCACGCCGCCGCCAGGTTTCGGAGAGGACCATATCCTGTATCCGATGTGAACCTCCCCTCTGTTTTTCATCTTCCGCAATTCAACTAGACCGACGAGCTGGACTTCAGTCCAGGTCGGCTGACCAGCATCGCCGGACAAAAACCACAGGGTATCAACCATGACTTACAAGACGACACATTCTGGCCAGCGGCACGCTACCGTGCTCATTACCATGGCACTGGCGCTGGTCTTAAGCGCTTGCGGCGGTGGCAGCGGGCAGACAGGAAATTCCAGTTCATCATTGCTGCCAGGCCAGTCAGTGGCCGCCGCGGCGGACGGCCTGAGCGCAGTGGACAAAAAGGAAATCGCGATGCAACTGGTCGCCAGCGCCGAAAATTCATCGCTGGACTGGAAGGCGCAATATGCCTATATCGAAGACATCAGCGACGGCCGGGGTTATACCGGCGGCATCATCGGTTTCACGTCCGGCACCGGCGACATGCTGGAACTGGTCGAAGCCTACACCAAGACCAACTCAGGCAATGTGCTGAGCACATACCTGCCGGCGCTGCGCAAGGTCAACGGCACCGCGTCGCACGCCGGCCTCGATCCGAATTTTGTAGCCCACTGGAAAGTCGCCGCCAAGGATCCGGCGTTCCAGAAAGGCCAGGACACGCTGCGCGACAATATGTATTTCAATCCGTCCGTGGCACAGGCCAAGCAAGACGGTTTGGGGACGCTGGGACAATTCATCTACTACGACGCGATCGTCATGCACGGGCCGGGCGGCGACACGCTCAGCAATAGTTTTTACGGCTTGCGCGCCCAGGCGCTGCGCCGCGCATTGCCGCCGTCGCAGGGCGGCAATGAGACGGCGTACCTGAATGCGTTCCTGGATGTGCGGCGCGCGCTGATGGCCGGTGAATCCGACCATGCCGGCAATGTCGACCGGATCGACACCCAGCAGCGCCTGTTCCTGAAAAACGGCAACCTGGACTTGAAAACGCCGTTGAGCTGGAGCGTCAACGGCGATTCATACCAGATCCCCTGATCCTGCTACAGGCTGGCGTTATTGTGCGCTGGCGCCGTCAGCCACCGCCGCCAGCGCGGCGCTGGGCTGCCAGCCGGCGCCCAGCGCACGCGCCACGGCGACCGTCGCCAGCAGGCGCTGGGTCTTGATCTGTACCGCCGCGCGGTCGGCCGCCAGCGAACTGCGCTGCGCGTCGGTGACGTCGAGGTAGTTCGACACGCCGCGCTCGTAACGCGCGCGCGCCACCAGGTAGGCGCGCGCCGCCGCCTGCTGCGACTCTTGCTGGGCCTGGCCCTGCAACTGGCGCTGTTCCAGGTCCGACAACGCGTCTTCCACTTCGCGCAAGGCGGTCAGCAGCTTGCTTTCATGGTCGGCCAGCGCTTCTTCGTAACGCGCCTTGGTCAGCGCCAGGTTGGCCTCGTTGCGGCCACCGGAAAAGATCGGCAGCGACAAGGACAACGGCCCGGCGCTGAACTGGCGCGCACCGCCCTTGGCCAGGTCGCGCAAGCTTTCCGACGCATAGCCGTAACTGCCGGTCAATTTCACCGATGGGTAAAACGCGGCTTCGGCGATGCCGATTTGCGCATTGGTCGAGCGCAGGTTGGCCATGCTGCCGGCCAGGTCGGGACGCTGCGCCAGCAGGCTGGCCGGCAAGCCGACCGGAATCGCCGGCGGTTGCGGCAACGCTTCGGCATGCTCGGCGGCCGGCAATGACATCTCGGCCGGCGATTTGCCGATCAACACAGCCAATTTATTTTCCAGCAAATTACGCTGCCGCCGCACCTCGTGCAAATCGGCCTGCGCGTTGGCCCGTTCGACCCGCGCGCGGGCCAGGTCCAGTTCATTGGTCAAGCCGGCGTTGAAGCGCGCCTCGACCAGTTGCTCCGATTCGCGGCGGGTGGCCAGCGCGCCGTCCAGGATCGCCATCTCGGCGTCCAGGCCGCGCAATTGCCAGTAGTTGGTCGCCACTTGCGACGCCAGCATCAGCAGCACGCCGTCGCGGCTGGCCTCGGCCACCAGCACCTCGGCATCGGCCGCCTCGACCAGTCGGCGCAATTGGCCGACCAGGTCGAGTTCATACGAAAACGACACGCCGGCGCTGTAGTTGTTGCCGCTGATCGACTGTCCGCCCAGCGCCAGTCCTTGCGAAGTATAGGCCGAACTGCGGGTATTCGACACACCGATGCCGCCGTCCACTTCCGGCATCCGGGCCGCGTGCGCGCGGTTGGTTTGCGCCAGCGCCTGCAGCAGGCGCTGGGCCGCCACGCGCACGCTCGGATTGTCGCGCAGCGCGCCCTGTTCGAGGCGGTCCAGGGTCGCGTCGCCGAACACGCTCCACCAGTCTTTCGGCAACTGCGCGGTATTGTCGCTGGCGCCGGCCTGGTACCGGAAAGCGCTGTCGGCGACATGCGCCGGCGCCTTGAAATCCGGGCCGACCGTGGTGCAGCCGGCCACCGCCAACGCGGCGCCAACGGCCACGGTGATGCTTTTTAAACGTGTCAACATAATCAATACCTCTGTCATTATTTATCGGGGCATGCTCAGGCGCTTAATGCCCGCCGCCACCGCTGCCCGGCGCCTTCAATTTATCGGCCAGCCACAGCGGCACGATACAGCCGATCAAGATGCAGCCAATCAGGAAAAAGCCGTCGTTGTAAGCCATCACATACGCTTCGCGCCGCACCACGCCGTCGATCGCCGCCAGCGCCTGCTGGCCGGCGGTGACCGCGTCGTAGCCCTTGCCGATGAAGGACTGGGTCAGCTGGTCGATCCGCAATTGGGTGGCGCTTGCCAGCATGCTGACCGATTCGCCCAGCCGCTGCGAATGAAAATGTTCGCGCGTGCTGAGCGCCGTCGCCAGCAGCGCGATGCCGATCGAACCGCCCAGGTTTCGGGTCATGTTGAACAGGCTCGACGCCGACGGCATGTCTTTCGGCGCCACGCCTTTCATGGCGAAGTTCGACAAGGTCAGCATGACGAACGGCTGGCCCAGCGCGCGCACCACTTGCGACCACAGCAGCTGGTCGTAGCCGGTGCCCGCGTCCATGTACGCGTTCATCAGGCAGGAGCCGCCGAACAACAGCAAGCCGAAGCTGCACAGGATGCGGTTGTCGACCCGCGACGACATCCTGGCGACGAACGGCATGATCAGCAATTGCGGCAAGCCGACCCACATGATCACTTCGCCGATCTGCATCGGCGAATAGCCGGCGATCTGGCCGAGGAACAGCGGCAGCAAAAAGGCCGAACCGTACAAGCCCATGCCGGTCACCGCCGACAGCACGGTGGCCACCAGGAAGTTACGCGTGCCATACAGCGACAGGTTGACGAACGGCTCCTTGCTGGTGGCATTGGTGATGACCCAGCCCAGCAGGCCGGCGATCGCCAGGCCGGCGAAGGTGATGATGAACAGCGAATCGAACCAATCCTTGGTATTGCCCTCTTCCAGGAAAATCGTCAGCGAACCGAGACCGAGCGCCATGCAGGCGATGCCCAGCCAGTCGGCTTTCCACAGCAATGTCAAGTTCTTCGGCTCGCGCTCCAGGCCGTACATCATGCCGGCGATCAGCAGCACGCCCGGCACCCAGTTGATGTAGAAAATCGATGGCCAGCCATAGATTTCGCTGAGGTAGCCGCCCAGCGTCGGTCCCATCGCCGGCGCCAGCGTCGCAGTCAGGCCGAAAATGGCGACGCCGGTGGAGCGCTTGGCCGGCGGCAGCTTGGTCATCACCAGCGTGAACGCCATCGGTATCAGCGCGCCGCCGGTAAAGCCTTGCAGCATGCGGAACACGATCATGCTTTGCAGGTTCCACGACGCGCCGCACAAGGTCGAAAACAGCAGGAACAAGGAAGTGGTGCCGATCATATAGGTGCGCAAGCCGAACGCCCGCGTCAACAGCGCGGTCAGCGGGATGACGATGATTTCCGCCACCAGGTAGGCGGTGGAAATCCACGAGCCTTCTTCCTGGGTGGCCGACAGCGCGCCGAGGATATCCTTCAGCGACGAGTTGGTGATCTGGATGTCGAGCACCGCCATGAAGGCGCCCAGCATGCCGGCCGCGACCGCGATCCAGGTACGGCCGGACACGTGTTCGCTGATGGCAGGAAAGGCTGGCGGCCGTGCCAGTGTGGTTGTCGAGCTGCTCATGGCTGCTGCTTAGCGGGTCGCGGTCTTGGTGGCGCCGCCGGCGGCCTCGGGCTGGTTCACTTCCACTTCGGCGACCACCGACATGCCCGGCACCAGGCGGCCGTCGAGGGCCTTGATGTCTTCCGGCTTGAACACGACCTTGACCGGCACGCGCTGCACGATCTTGGTGAAATTACCGGTGGCGTTATCGGCCGGCAGCAACGCGAATTGCGCGCCCGATGCAGGGGCGAAGCTGTCCAGCGTGCCGACCAGTTTCTTGCCCGGCAGCGCATCGACGCGGACATGCACAGCCTGGCCGCGATGCAGGTCGGCCAGCTGCGTTTCCTTGAAGTTGGCGGTGACCCATACATTGTCTTGCACGATGGCGGCCAATTGCTGGCCGGGCTGCACCCGCATGCCGGTCTCGACATTGCGCTTGCCGATGCGGCCCGATACCGGCGCCAGGATCTGGTTATACGCCAATTGTTGTTGCGCGTCTTTCAATTGCACACGCAATACTTCCACTTGCGCCTTCAACACGTCGCGGGCCGCGCCGGCTGCGGCGATCTGCTCCTTGGCGGCGGCCGCGCTGTCGCGGCGCGCGGCCAGGTCGGCCACCGCGCTGGTCCGGCCGGCGTTGGCGGCATCCACTTCCGCTTTCGACACGGCTTTCATCTGGCTGGTATACAACTGGCCAAAACGGTCGGCGTCCTGTCTGGCGCGCAGCAGCAGCGCTTCCGACTGCACCACTTGCGCCTGCGCCGCGCTCGCTTGCGCCTTCACCTGGGCGATTTGCGCATCGGATTGCAAGACTTGCTGCTCGGCGCTGGCGATCTGGGCCTGGATTTGCTCGGCCTTGACGCGCTGGTCGAATGGATCGAGTTCGGCGATCACATCGCCTTCCTTGACCACCTGGTTATCGTCGATCAGCACGCGGGTGACCACGCCGGCAATGCGCGAGGACACCGGATGTACGTGGCCGGACACATAGGCATTGTCGGTATCGACGAAATAATGGCTGCGATACCACATGCGGCCGCCGGCGCCGATCGCGGCGATCGCGATCAGGCCGGCGATGACCATCACACGGCGGTTCGGCGGCGTCGCCGCGGCGGGCGCAACAGGGGCCGACGCCGGGACTGCTGGCGGTACCGCGCCAAGTACTTTTTGTTCGGCCAGGTTGTGCTGCTCAGACATACTGCGCTCCAAAAATGAAATGATATAGGTTCATTATTGGGCAAAGAAAATCCAAAGTCAAGAAATGAAACGATTGCATTTCATTTTATTTTGAACTACAGTACGGACATTCACAACAAGTACAGATCGCAGAGACATGTCATTAGCCAGCCGCAAAAATGACGCGTCGGATCATGCCCAGCCGGACGTGGCCGACCCGATTTCCACCGACAGCACACCGGCGCCGGCGTCAGATCCCGAATTCTGTTGCGCCAGCAAGCCGGCCGGACGCCCGCGCGCCGCCGACCAGGAAGCGCGCCTCGAACATTTGCTCGATACGGCCGGTTGCCTGTTCCTGCAACATGGTTACGGCAAGGTCAGCCTGGAAAGCATCGCGCGCGAAGCGCACGTCGCGGTACGTACGATTTACGTCAAGTTCGGCGGCAAGGCCGGCTTGTTCAATGCGGTGGTGGAACGGCGCCGTTCGGCCTATTTCTCGACGATGACGGCGATGGATGCCGATCGCCGTCCGATGCAAGAGATACTGGGCGATTTTGCGCTGCGCTTCGTCAGGCTGATCAACAAGCCGGAAGCGGTGCGCCTGAACCGGATGGTGGTCGCCGAGGCGGAAGCCTCGCCGGAACTGGCGCTGACCTTCCACAAGGTCGGCCCGGGCCAGACCCGCGAATTATTGATACGCTTTTTCAGCCGGCCCGCCATCCGCAGCCATTTCCGCGAACAAGTGCCGGTCGACATGCTGGCGTTGCACCTGATCAACTGCCTGATGGGCGATCAAATGTCGCGCCTGCTGTTCCCGTCGACCCATATGCCGAGCGACCAGGAATCGCGCCGCAACGCGGAACAGGGACTGGACCTGTTCTTCAAGGGCACCCTCAAGTCTTGATCAGGTCAGCTGGTATGCTGCGGCTCAGGTAAGGCATGCCGGGCAGCGCCAGGCCGGACGCCGGCAAGGATTCCGTTGCGGATTCCGGATCGGCGTCCGGCCCGCTCGCTTGCGCCAGCCCGTAACGCATCAGGTCGCTAGATGTTTCAAAGCGCTGCGCCAGGAAAAAAGTGCGGAAATAATCAAACTGAAACGCCACCTGGCCATCTGTTTTCAGCAACAAGCCATTCTGGTACAAACTGTCCAGCAACACTTCGGCGCTCCAGCACATGCCGGCCACGGCGCAATAATCGCTGGCGAAACGTTCCAGCTCGGATTGTTGCAAGGCCAGCCGGTCCGCCTCGAACAGCCACAGCGCCAGCTCGATCAGGAAGCCGCGCGCCGCCGTGGCACCTGGAACCGTCTCATCGGCAGGCAGCCCCGGATTCGGCTTGCCCAGCAAGCCATCGATGTAGCCATCGGCCGGATTAATACGCGGCAACAAGGTGGCAAACACATATTCCGCATCCATGCGATAGGTTTCCTTGCCGTTCGGCGTGTACACCGAGGTGGCCCGGAAATCGTTGCGCTGCTCATCGTAGACCCGCAGCGCGACGGTCCAGCGCGGTTCCGGCTCGGCATTGAACTCCAGCAGCGCATACGCGGGAAAACAGCCTTCAGACCGGCACAGGCCGCCGGGATTGCTTTTATATAAAACTCCCAGCGCATTCATCAGCGACACTGCGCTGTCGGCCTGTTTATGCCCGTGGAACACCGCGTGGATATTCTTGTAGTGCGCCCGCTGCCCGGCGCCAGCTTCGGCCAGGGTCGAGAAAAAACTGAAGCCGGTACCGCCAAAACTGTCCTGCCGGATCCCGCCCGGCGCGCGGCCGCCCGGCACCAGGTAAAAGCGCATGCCCGGCGACGCGGCCGCCTGCAGCACCGGGCGCAGGAATTGTTCATACACATAGGCTGGCGTGGCGCCGCCACCGGAATCGGGAGCCGCGTCGCGCGCCACCAGTTCGCCGCTGAAGAAAATCGCATCGATGTGCTGGCCGCTGGCGCGGTACGCGGCGATATCGGCGAACAGCGCGCAGATGCCCTCTTGCTGGAAATCGCTGCGCCTGAGCTTCGCGTCGGAGATATGGAGCGCGGTAAATTTTTTCATGATCCTACGGCTTGTGGTATCCATCACGGGCTTGGGGAAAAGCTACATTGTTGAGCCCTGGTCCGGAAGCACGACCGATACACGGCGGTTGGCAATGACTGATCAACAGCTTGGCAATATAAAATCCCTGGAGAAAGAATTTTCACACTTTTACCGTAGGGCAATACTCTCCAATCTACACGACGTTGAAATATCAATCCCCGCGGACTCTTCGATTGGTGAAATCAACTGCCGGGGACGTAAAAAAACCGGGACGGCCTGGCGGCGGTCCCGGTTTTCTATGCTGCTGACAGCTTAGCGCTTGCGCGGCGGCGGCAAATCGGTGCACACGCCTTCGTACACTTCGGCCGCCATGCCGATCGATTCGCCCAGCGTCGGGTGAGGATGGATGGTCTTGCCGATGTCGGTGCCGTCGGCGCCCATCTCGATCGCCAGCGCGATTTCACCGATCATGTCGCCGGCGTGCGTGCCGACGATGGTACCGCCGACGATGCGGTGGGTTTCCGCGTCGAACAGCAGCTTGGTGTAGCCTTCGGCGCGGCCATTGGCCACGGCGCGGCCGGAAGCGGCCCAAGGGAAGTGGCCCTTCTCGACCTTGATGCCCTTGGCTTTCGCTTCGTCTTCGGTAATGCCGGCCCATGCCACTTCCGGATCGGTGTAGGCCACCGATGGAATCACCTTGACGTCGAAGTGCGACTTCTGGCCTGCCGCCGCTTCAGCGGCAACGTGGCCTTCATGCACCGCCTTGTGGGCCAGCATCGGCTGGCCGACCAGGTCGCCGATGGCGAAGATGTTCGGCACGTTGGTGCGCATCTGGCTGTCGACATTGATGAAGCCGCGGTCGGTCACTTGCACGCCAGCCTTGTCGGCGGCCAGTTTCTTGCCGTTCGGGCTGCGGCCGACGGCCACCAGCACCAGGTCGTAGAGCTGCGGCGCAGGCGCGGTGGCGCCCGCTTCCGCTGCTTCAAAGCTGACCTTGATGCCTTCCGGCAGGGCTTCGACAGCAACCGTCCTGGTCTTGGTCATGATGTTGTCGAAGCGTTTTTCGTTGAACTTTTGCCAGACCTTGACCGCATCGCGGTCGGCGCCCTGCATCAGTCCATCCATCATTTCAACCACGTCGATGCGCGCGCCGAAGGTCGAGTACACCGTCGCCATTTCCAGGCCGATGATGCCGCCGCCGATGACCAGCATGCGTTTCGGGATCTGGCGCAACTCCAGCGCGCCGGTCGAATCGACGATGCGCGGATCTTCCGGCACGAACGGCAGTTTGACCACCGACGAACCGGCGGCGATGATGGCCTGCTTGAACTGCACAACCTTCTTGGTGCCGTCAGCAGCCGTCACTTCGATGTGGTTGGCGCTCAGAAACTGGCCGACACCAGTGACCACTTGCGTCTTGCGTGCCTTGGCCATGCCGGCCAGACCGCCGGTCATGTTCTTGATCACGCCTTCCTTGTACTTGCGCACCTGGTCGATGTCGATGGCCGGCTTGGCGAACGTGACGCCGGTGTGGGACATATGCGCCGTCTCGTCGATCACCGACGCCACGTGCAGCAGCGCTTTCGACGGGATGCAGCCGACGTTCAGGCAGACCCCGCCCAGCGTTACATAACGCTCGACGATGACGGTGCTCAGCCCCAGGTCGGCCGCGCGGAACGCCGCCGAATAACCGCCGGGACCGCCGCCCAGCACCATCATGTCGACATCGATATCGACCTGGCCGCTGTAATTGCCGGCCGGGACGATCGCGGCCGCTGGCGCAGCAACAGGTGCTGCTGCCGGTGCAGGCGCAGCAGCAGCGGCTGGTGCCGGGGCAGTTGCATCGGCACCAGCCGCATCGACCACCAGCAGCACGCTGCCTTCGGCGACTTTATCGCCGACCTTGATCTTCAATTCCTTGACCACGCCGGCGTGGGTCGAAGGAATTTCCATGCTGGCCTTGTCCGATTCCACGGTGATCAGCGACTGGTCCACCTTGATGGTGTCGCCCACCTTGACCATCAGTTCGATGACTTCGACTTCCTTGAAGTCGCCGATATTCGGTACTTTTACCTCTACTGTGCTCATCAATCGCTCCTTACAGCAGAATTTTGCGCATGTCGGCCAGCACTTCGCCGAGGTACACCGAGAACCGCGCGCCCATCGCGCCGTCGACCACCCGGTGATCGTAGGACAGCGAGGTGCCCATCATCAGGCGCGGCTGGAAGGCCTTGCCGTCCCATACCGGCTTGATCGACGCTTTCGACAGGCCCAGGATGGCCACTTCCGGCGCATTGACGATCGGCGTGAAATGCGTGCCGCCAATGCCGCCCAGCGACGAGATGGTGAAGCTGGCGCCCTGCATGTCGGCCGGTTTCAGCTTGCCTTCGCGCGCTTGCAGCGACAAATCGGTCATTTCCCTGGCGATTTGCGTCACGCTCTTCTGGTCCGCGTTCTTGATCACAGGAACCACCAGGCCGTTCGGCGTGTCGGCCGCGAAGCCGATGTTGTAGTACTGCTTCAAGATCAGGTTTTCGCCCTTGGGGTCCAGCGAAGCGTTAAATGCCGGGAATTTCTTCAGCGCGGCGACCGACGCCTTGATGACGAACGCCAGCATGGTCAGCTTGGCGGCATCCTTGTTCTTGGCGTTGGCGGCGTTGGTGTCGACGCGGAACGCTTCCAGGTCGGTCACGTCGGCTTCGTCGAACTGGGTGACGTGCGGGATCATGACCCAGTTGCGGTGCAGGTTGGGGCCGCTGATTTTCTTGATGCGCGACAGCGGCAGCAATTCGGTGGCGCCGAATTTGCTGAAGTCCAGCGACGGCCATGGCAGCAAGTCCAGGCCCACGCCGGAACCGGCCTTGGCGACCGGCGCCGCATTGGCAGCACCTGGCGCGGCGACGGCGCCCGACATCACGCCCTTGACGAAATTCTGCACGTCTTCCTGGGTGATGCGGCCTTTCGGACCGGAACCGCCCACGCGGGCCAGCTCGACGCCCAGTTCGCGCGCGAACTTGCGGATCGATGGCGATGCGTGCGCCAGCTTGCCGTTGACGGCAGACGCGGCGGCTGGCGCAGGGGCAGCCACAGGCGCCGCGGCGGCGACAGGGGCGGCAGCGGCCGGGGCCGCGACGGCGGCAGCCGGAGCCGGTGCGGCGGCTGGCGCGGCGGCGGGTGCGCCAGCGCTGGCTTCCAGGACCAGCACCAGGCTGCCTTCGGCGACCTTGTCGCCAACCTTGATTTTCAGTTCCTTGACGACACCGGCGTGGCTGGACGGGATTTCCATGCTGGCCTTGTCGGATTCCACCGTCACCAGCGACTGGTCGACCTTGACGGTGTCGCCCACCTTGACCATCAGTTCGATGACTTCGACTTCCTTGAAGTCGCCGATATCCGGCACCTTGACTTCGACCAGGCCGCCGCTAACGGCTGGCGCAGGAGCAGCGGCCGCAGGCGCTGCTGCGGCTGGCGCTGGCGCGGCGGCGGGAGCGGTAGCCGGTGCGGCAGCCGGCGCGGTAGCCGGTGCGGTAGCCGGCGCTGCTGCGGCGCCTTCAGCTTCCAGTACCAGCAACAGCGAACCTTCGGCGACTTTCTCGCCGACCTTGACCTTGATTTCCTTGATGACGCCGGCGTGGCTCGATGGAATTTCCATGCTGGCCTTGTCGGATTCGACGGTGATGAGGGATTGATCGACCTTGATCGTATCGCCAACCTTGACCATCAGTTCGATGATCTCCACTTCCTTGAAATCGCCGATATCCGGGACTTTCACTTCCACAATGCTCATAGCGTGTGCTCCGTTCTTATAGTGTCAGAAAGGCTCCCTGCAGCCGGCCGCGGCGTTATTACGCCGCACGGCACGGTTGTCAGGGAGCCCGCAAAAACGATTACTGGGTCACCGGATTTGGCTTGTTGGCGTTGATGCCGTACTTGGCAATCGCCTGCTCCACCACCGCAACCTCGATCTTGCCTTCGTCGGCCAGCGATTTCAATGCCGCGACCGTCACATAATAACGGTTCACTTCAAAGAACTCGCGCAGTTTCTCGCGGCTGTCCGAGCGGCCGAAACCATCGGTGCCCAGCACTTTATAGGTGCGGCCCTTCGGCATGAAGGCGCGGATCTGTTCGGCGAATGCGCGCATGTAGTCGGTGGTGGCGACGATCGGGCCCTGGCTGTCCTGCAGCAGCGACGTGACGTACGGCACGCGTTGCGGCTGGCTAGGGTTGACCATGTTCCAGCGTTCGGCGTCCTGGCCGTCGCGGGCCACCAGCGTCAGCGATGGCGCCGACCAGATATCGGCGGCCACGCCCCAGTCGCTTTGCAACAATTCGGCGGCGGCGATCGATTCGCGCAGGATGGTGCCGCAACCGATCAGCTGCACGCGCAGCTTGGCGTCGGCCTGACCTTCCTGCAGCTTGTACATGCCCTTCAAGATACCCGCTTCCTGGCCTGGCTTGATGCCTGGCTGGGCGTAGTTCTCGTTCATGATCGTGATGTAGTAGAACACATCTTCCTGGTTGGCGACCATGCGGCGCAAGCCGTCCTGGATGATGACCGCGACTTCATGGCTGAAGGTCGGATCGTACGGCATGCAGGTCGGGATGGTCGCGGCGAAGATATGGCTGTGGCCGTCTTCGTGCTGCAAGCCTTCGCCGTTCAGCGTGGTGCGGCCGGCGGTGCCGCCCATCAGGAAGCCGCGTGCGCGCATGTCGCTGGCGGCCCACACCTGGTCGCCGATGCGCTGGAAGCCGAACATCGAGTAGAAGGTGTAGAACGGGATCATGATGCGGTCGTTGGTCGAATACGACGTCGCGGCGGCGATCCACGAGCTCATGCCGCCCGCTTCGTTGATGCCTTCTTGCAGGATCTGGCCGGCCTTGTCTTCGCGGTAGTACATCACCTGGTCTTTATCGACCGGCTCGTACAACTGGCCTTTCGGGTTGTAGATGCCGATCTGGCGGAACAGGCCCTCCATGCCGAAGGTGCGCGACTCATCGACCAGGATAGGCACCACGCGCTGCCCCAGGTTCGGGTCTTTCAGCAGCGTCGAAATGACGCGCACGAAGGCCTGGGTGGTCGAGATTTCACGGCCTTCAGGCGTCGCTTCCAGCACGTTCTTGAACACGTCCAGGGCCGGCACCGGCAGGGTTTCTTCCGCTTGCCGGCGGCGCTGCGGCAGGTAGCCGCCCAGCGCCTTGCGGCGCTCGTGCAGGTAGACCATTTCCGGCGCATCGTCGGCAGGCTTGAAGAACGGGATATCGGCCAGCTTGTCGTCCGGGATCGGCAGCGAGAAACGGTCGCGCATTTCGCGGATCGCCTCGTCGTCCAGTTTCTTGGTCTGGTGCGCGGTGTTGCGCGCTTCGCCGGACTTGCCCATGCCGTAGCCCTTGACGGTTTTCACCAGCAGCACGGTAGGCTGGCCCTTGGTTTCCTGGGCGACCTTGAAGGCGGCGTAGATCTTGTGCGGATCGTGGCCGCCGCGGGTCAGGCGCCAGATGTCGTCGTCGCTCATGTTGGCGACCATTTCCAGCAGCTTCGGATGCTTGCCGAAGAAGTGCTTGCGCACGTAGGCGCCGTCCTTGGCCTTGAAGTTCTGGTACTCGCCGTCGACGGTATCCATCATCACTTGCTGCAGGATGCCTTCCTTGTCTTGCGCCAGCAGCGCGTCCCAGCCCGGACCCCAGATGACCTTGACGACGTTCCAGCCGGCGCCGCGGAATTCGCCTTCCAGTTCCTGGATGATCTTGGTATTGCCGCGTACCGGGCCGTCCAGGCGCTGCAGGTTGCAGTTGACCACGATGACCAGGTTGTCCAGCATGTCGCGCGCGGCCAGGCCGATCGCGCCCAGCGATTCCGGCTCGTCCATCTCGCCGTCGCCGCAGAATGCCCACACCTTGCGGTTGTCGGTCTTGGCGATGCCGCGTGCGTGCAGGTACTTCAGGAAGCGCGCCTGGTAGATCGCCATGTGCGGCCCGAGGCCCATCGACACGGTCGGGAACTGCCAAAAGTCCGGCATCAATTTAGGATGCGGGTACGAGGACAGGCCCTTGCCGTCGACTTCCTTGCGGAAGTTCAGCAACTGGTCTTCGCTCAAGCGGCCTTCGAGGAAGGCTCGCGCGTAGATGCCGGGCGACGAGTGACCCTGGATGTACAGCAGGTCACCGCCGTGATCAAGGGTCGGCGCGTGCCAAAAATGGTTGAAGCCGATGCCCAGCATATTGGCCAGCGAGGCGAAGCTCGACAAGTGGCCGCCCAGGTCGCCGTCGGCGCGGTTGGCCTTGACCACCATCGCCATCGCGTTCCAGCGCATCCACGAGCGCAGGCGCTCTTCGTATTCCAGGTTGCCCGGGCAGTGTGCTTCGAGGTGGGTCGGGATGGTGTTGACGTAGGCGGTATTGCTGGAGAACGGGATTTGCGAGCCGCGGCGGCGCGCCAGATCGACCAGCTTTTCCATCAGGTAGTGCGCGCGCTCGGGGCCTTCATTTTCCAGCACCGCTTCAAGCGCGTCCAGCCATTCTTTGGTTTCCTGCGTATCCGGGTCCAGGGCGGGTTGCGCCGTCACCTGATTGATTTGCTCTGACATCTGCTGAGTCTCCTTTTGTGAGCGCCCCACCCCGATTTCCTGATCGCTGTCGGACGGTATTTCGCTGATTATTTACTAATAATGTAGATTAGTGCTGGGATTCTAACAGGTCATTCCTGCTTTTTCAAATTACGGTATAGCTTTTCACATTGTGGAATTCACCTATGAGAAAAATGGTGCAGTGCCGCATTTTTTGGCAGAAAATCTATCTTGTGGCAGAGGCAAAAATCATCGCGCCCGGCTCCAGACCTTATAATGGCGTTTTCTTCAATCCCACCAGCCTATACCATGCCAGCTCAATTGATAGACGGAATCCAACTCTCCCAAAAACTGCGCGCCGAAATCGCCACGCGCGCCGCCGCGCTGACCGCCAAGGGCAGCCAGCCGGGCCTGGCCGTGATACTGGTCGGAGAAGATCCTGCCAGCCAGGTATATGTGCGCAACAAGGTCAAGGCGTGCGGCGACGTCGGATTCCACTCGGTACTGGAAAAATACGAAGCCGACCTGAGCGAAGCCGCCTTGCTGGAACGCATCGCCGCGCTGAACGCCGATCCGGCCATCCACGGCATCCTGGTGCAGATGCCGCTGCCAAAACACATCAACCCGCACAAAGTGATCGAAGCGATCGCCACCACCAAGGACGTCGACGGTTATTCCGTATTGAGCGCCGGCGAATTGCTGACCGGCTTGCCGGGCTTCCGCCCTTGCACCCCGTATGGCTGCATGAAACTGATCGAAAGCACCGGCGTCGATCTGCGCGGCAAGCACGCGGTAGTGATCGGCCGCAGCAACACGGTCGGCAAACCAATGGCGCTGCTGCTCTTGCAAGCCAACGCCACCGTCACCATCTGCCATAGTGCCACCCCGGATCTGGGCCATTACACCCGCAACGCCGATATCGTGGTCGCCGCCGTCGGCCGCCGCAACACGCTGACCGCCGACATGGTGCGCCCCGGCGCGATCGTGATCGACGTCGGCATGAACCGCGACGACGCCGGCAAGCTGTGCGGCGACGTGGACTTTGCCGGCGTCAGGGAAGTCGCTTCGCACATCACCCCGGTACCGGGTGGCGTCGGTCCGATGACCATCACCATGTTGCTGATGAACACGGTGGAAGCGGCGGAACGGATCTGATACGGGGCTTACTAATATAGCGGGGCGCAGCAAGCGGGCGCCCCACATGACCAAATGGAAACACTGATGACTACTCAAAACCCTTTGCTGGATTTCTCGGGCTTGCCGCGTTTCGATGCCATCAAGCCGGAACACGTCACCCCGGCCATCGACACCTTGCTGGAACAGGCGCGGGCCACCGTGGCGCGGCTGGTCAGCCCCGCCGAGCAAGTCACCTGGGACAATTTTGTTGCGCCGCAAGATGACGTTTCAGAAACTCTGGGCCGGGCCTGGAGTATCGTCAACCATTTGAATGGCGTGGTCGATACGCCTGAATTGCGCGCCGCCTACAATGAAAACCAGCCCAAGGTCACCGAATTCTGGACCGAGCTGGGCCAGAACGAAGTATTGTTCGACAAATTCAAGACGCTGCAAGCGAGCCCGGAATTCGCCACCCTGGGCGCCACCCGCCAGCGCATCGTCGAACAGGCGATCCGCGGCTTCCGCCTGAGCGGCGCCGAATTACCAGCGGACAAGAAAGAACGCTTTGCCGAGATCCAGGAAGAACACGCGGCCACCTCGACCCGTTTTTCCGAAAACACGCTAGACGCCACCAACGACTATACATTGCTGGTGACCGACGAAGCCGACCTGGCCGGCTTGCCGGACGACGTCAGGCACGCGGCCCGGGCCGCCGCCGAAAAAGACGGCAAGCAAGGCTATCAGTTCAGCCTGCATTTCCCCTCGTATTACCCGATCCTGCAATTCGCCGACCAGCGCTCGCTGCGCGAAACCATTTATCGCGCCAACGCCACCAAGGCGTCCGACATGGGCGTCGATTTCAGCGAAAAAGATAAATGGGACAACGGGGCCAACATCAGCACCTTGCTGAGATTGCGCGACGAAGAAGCCAGGATGCTCGGTTATAAAAACTTCGCCGAAGTGTCGCTGGTGCCGAAGATGGCGCAAAGCCCGGAACAGGTGATCGCCTTCCTGGAAGACCTGGCCACCCGCGCGCGCCCGTACGCCGAACAGGACCTGACCGAATTGCGCGCCTTCGCCAGCGAAGAACTGGGCCTGGCCGAATTGGCCGCGTGGGACATGCCGTACGCGTCGGAAAAACTGCAAGAACGCCGCTACGCTTTTTCGGCCCAAGAAGTCAAACAATACTTCCCTGAACACAAAGTCATCGCCGGCCTGTTCCGCGTGGTGCAAAGCCTGTTCTCGGTCTCCATCGTCGCGGACCAGGCCAGCACCTGGCATCCATCGGTGCGCTTCTACCGCATCGAACGCGATGGCGAGCTGGTCGGCCAGTTCTACCTCGACCTGTACGCGCGCGCCGGCAAGGCTGGCGGCGCGTGGATGGACGACGCGCGCGGCCGGCGCCGCATGCCGGACGGCAAGCTGCAAACCCCGGTGGCCTACCTGACCTGCAATTTCACCGAACCGGCCGTCATCGACGGCGCACTGCAGCCATCGCTGTTCACGCACGATGAAGTGATCACGCTGTTCCACGAATTCGGCCACGGCTTGCACCACATGCTGACACAGATCGATGAAATCAGCGTGTCCGGCATCCTCGGCGTCGAATGGGATGCGGTCGAATTGCCGTCGCAATTCATGGAAAATTTCTGCTGGGAATGGGAAGTGCTGGAACACATGACGGCCCACGTCAAGACCGGCGAACCGCTGCCGCGCGCACTGTACGACAAGATGCTGGCAGCCAAGAACTTCCAGTCCGGCCTGCAAACCCTGCGCCATGTCGAGTTTTCGCTGCACGATATGCATTTGCACTACGACTACGATCCAAACAGCGGCAAGACCGTGCAGGAAGTGATCGACGACGTGCGGCGCAAGTTCTCGGTGATGATACCGCCAGCCTACAACCGCTTCCAGAATGCCTTCGGCCACATCTTCGCCGGCGGCTACGCGGCCGGTTATTACAGCTACAAATGGGCCGAAGTGCTGTCGGCCGACGCGTACAGCGCGTTTGAAGAAGCGGCCGCGCTGGGCGGCGGCGTGATGTCGGCTGAAACCGGCAAACGCTTCCAGCAAGAAATCCTGGCGGTCGGCGGTTCGCGGCCGGCGCTGGAATCATTCACCGCCTTCCGCGGCCGCGAACCGAGCATCGACGCCTTGCTGCGCCACAGCGGCATGGCGGCTTGACCGCGCAGGAATGAAGATGTCCTGGAAACCGGCTCCGCTGCTGTTGCTGCTATGTGCAGCGGCGGCGGCCGGCGCCCAGGTCTATGAATGGAAGGATGACAAGGGCGTCCGGCATTTCAGCGACACGCCCCCGCCGCCTTCCGTTTCCAAGGTCAAGGTCCGGCCCGGCGATAACAGTGCGCCGGAGCCAAACGGTTTGCCGTACGCGCTGGCCGACGCCGTCAAGCGCCACCCGGTGGTGTTGTACACCGGCAACCAGTGCGACGCGTGCGACCAGGGCCGCGCGCTGTTGCAGGCGCGCGGCATTCCGTTCCAGGAAAGAACCGTCGACAGTTCGGCCGACTTGGCCGCGCTGAACCGGGCCGGCGGCGCCGGCAAATTGCCGCTGCTGCTGGTTGGCAATGATAAACACAGCGGTTTCGAGGCCAGCGCGTGGAATGCGGCCTTGAGCGCCGCGAGTTATCCGGCGCAACGCCGCTTGCCGCCCGGCTACCGAGCAGCGGCCACCGTGCCGGCCGCGCCGCCGCTGCCGGCCGCCGCGCCGGCAGTCCAGCCTGAACCGGACGACTTGCCATCGCAAAAACCGCCACCGTTGAACGCCCCGCCAAATTTTCAGTTTTAACGCCGGACCAGGTGTAAAATTAATAACAGCGGTTTAACCATAGCGCGCCCGGACACTTTTATTCTTATATGACACGCATCGATTTCCATACCAACGTCCCCGACAAGATCGCCTACGCCTGCCGCCTGGTCCGTAAAGCCTATCTGGCCCGCAATCAGGTGGTGCTGCTGGCCGAGGATGCGCAGCAACTGGCGGCCTTGAATGGCGCGCTGTGGACCTTGTCCGACACCGATTACCTGCCGCATGTGCTGGCCGGCGATGCGCTGGCGCCCCACACGCCGATCGTGCTGACCGACAGCGACGACACCACCGTCCCCTTGCCGCACCACGATATCCTGATCAACCTGTCGTCGCACACGCCAGCCCATTTCGGGCAATTCCAGCGCGTGTTTGAAATCGTGTCGCAAGAAGAACAGGACGCCGAGGCCGGCCGCAAACGCTATGCGTTTTACAAGCGGGAATCCTGGCAGCCCACCCACTTTGTCGCAGGCAAAACATGAACCAGCCGGTGTTCGACGCCAGTATCCCGGTATTGACCGAAGTACTCAGTGCCGTAGCGGAGGCCGCGGAGCCGGCAGCCGAGATGGCAGCCAATGCGGCAGCCATGGCGCCACCCGCCGATTGCGCCGGACAACTGGAAAGCGAAACATTGCACCGCTGGGATGAACAGCAATGGGCGCTGCTGGAACAACGCCTGACCGAGCGGATCTTGCGCCAACTGCAGGGAAAAATCGACTTCGTGCTCGAACAGTGCATGGCCCAGGTGCTGCGGCAGGCGCTGGACAACTTGAGCGGCGACATCCGCAACGGCTTGCAAGAAACCATGGAACAAATCGTCAGCGGCGCCGTCAGCGAAGAATTGATGCAGCTGAAAACGCTGAAAAAGTAAGTTCTCTGCGTGTCAACGTTGCTAAAACCGCAAATCGTGCTTTGCACGGCGCCCGTTTAGTTGTAACGTTCTGGCCTTGGCATATTTTTAAAAACCGCTATATCAAGGCGGCGCCACAAAAATAGCTACCCTAGCCACCACAGGAGAATGTTAATGCTGTTCAAGACCAAATTCCTTCCACTTGCCATCGCCATGGCTTTTGCGGGCAGCGCCAGCGCACAAGAAGTCGTCAAGATCGGCAACGTCGCGGCAATCAGCGGCCCGACCGCCCAATGGGGCAAGGATAATGAAAACGGCGCCAAGATGGCCATCGAAGACTTGAATGCCAAGGGCTTCCAGATCAATGGCAAGGCCGTCAAGTTCGTGCTGTTGTCCGAAGACGATGCCGGCGACCCGAAACAAGCCACCTCGGCCGCGCAAAAGCTGGTCGACGCCAAGGTCAATGGCGTCATCGGCCATTTGAACTCCGGCACCACCATCCCGGCCTCGCGCATCTATTTCAATGCCGGCATCCCGCAAATTTCGCCATCGGCCACCAACCCGCAATACACCCGGCAAAAATTCAATACCGCGTTCCGCATGGTCGCCAACGACAATAAAATGGGCAGCACGCTGGGTCATTACGCGGTAGAAAAACTGCAAGCCAAAAAAATCGCCGTCATCGACGACCGCACCGCCTACGGCCAGGGCCTGGCCGATGAATTCACCAAGAGCGCCAAGGGCAAGTCCGCGCAAATCGTCAGCAAGGAATTCACCACCGCCAATGCGACCGACTTCAACGCCATCTTGACCAAGATCAAGAGCAAGAGTCCGGACCTGGTCTTTTTCGGCGGCATGGACCCGGTCGGCGGCCCCTTGTTGCGCCAGATGAAGGCGCTCGGCATCAAGACCAAGTTCATGGGCGGTGACGGCGTGTGCACCGACTCAATGGCCAAGCTGGCCGGCGACGGCATGATCGACGGCATCTTCACTTGCGCCGAAGCGGGCGGCGTCACCGAAGACCGGCAAAAAGGGATGGAAGACTTCCAGGCCCGTTATAAAAAGAAATACAACATCGACGTGCAACTGTACGCCCCTTACGTCTATGACGCGGTGATGACGATGGCCACCGCCATGGCCGACGCCAAATCGGCCGAACCGGCCAAATACCTGCCCTTCCTGGCCAAGGTCAAATACCAGGGCGTGACCGGCCTGGTGACGTTCGACCCGTATGGCGACATCAAGGACCCGGCGCTGACCTTGTACACCTTTACCGGTGGCAAAAAGACCAAGCTTGACGTGGTTAAATAAGCACATGCCAGCGCACGCGCCGCGCTTGATAGCCCGGCGCGCGGCTGCCTGCTTGAACAGGATTGCTACCAAATGTAAGAAACACTGTTATATGCTTTGAATTCCCTCCGGTTTTATTGTACTGTGGAAACTACTGTCAAACTGACAGCATACTATGGCGGCCACATTACCCGGTCGCAGCTGTATTGCCACCTATCCGGAGATCCCGATGTCGTTGCACACCAAACTCATTCCCCTTGCCTTCGCGCTGACGGCGGCCGGCAGCGCCGCTGCGCAAGAAATCGTCACCATCGGCAGCGTCGCGCCACTGACCGGCCCCGGCGCCCACCTGGGCAAGGATTATGAGAATGGCGCCAGAATGGCAATCGAAGATTTAAATGCCAAAGGCTTCCAGATCAATGGCAAAGCCGTCAAGTTCATGCTGTTGTCCGAAGATGACGCCGGCGACCCGAAACTGGGCACCGCCACGGCGCAAAAACTGGTCGACGCCAAAGTCAACGGCGTCATCGGCCATGCCACGTCCGGCACCACCATCCCGGCATCGCGCATCTACTTCGGCGCCGGGATTCCGCAAATTTCTCCGGCCGCGACCAGCCCGCAATACACCCGGCAAAAATTCAACACGGCATTCCGCTCGATCTCCAACGATGAAAAACTGGGCGGCGTGCTGGGCGCGTATGCGGTCGCGAAATTGCAATCCAGGAAAATCGCCGTCATCGACGACCGCAGCGCCTATGGCCAGGGCTTGGCCGATGAATTTATCAAAAGCGCAAAAAGCAAGGGCGCGCAAATCGTCGGCCGGGAATTCACCAATATCAATGCCAGCGACTTCAGCGCCATCCTGACGTCGATCAAGGGCAAGCATCCCGACACGATCTTTTTAGGCAGCTACGATGGGATCGCCGGCACGATACTGCGCCAGATGAAGACGCTGGGCATACAGGCCAAACTCATCGGCGGCGACGCCGTCTGCACCGAACAGCTGGAGCAACTGGCCGGCGATGCGCTCGGCGAAGGCGTCGTCACGTGCGCGGAAGCCGGCGGCGTCACCGGTGCGCAGCAAAAAGTCATGGATGATTTTGTGGCCCGCTATAAAAAGAAATACGACAGCACCGCACCGCTGTATGCGCCCTACGTTTACGATGCGGTGATGACGATGGCCAGCGCGATGGCCGATGCCAGATCGGCCGCGCCGGCGCGCTACCTGCCCTATCTGGCCAAGGTCAAATACCAGGGCGTGACCGGGCTGGTGTCGTTCGACCGCTACGGCGACATCAACGATGGCGCGATCACCTTGTACACGTATAAGGGCGGTAAAAAGAGCAAGATCGAAGTAGTCAAGTAATAGCGCCGGCGCGGCGGTTTTTATAAGCATATTTTTCGCTATTGCGCTTCTTTTTGGTGTGAACAGCGCTCTATCGGCGATGAATAGCGCACATCCGTGGTAATTGTCGCCACGAATGTCAAAAAGCGCCAAATCGCGCTTTGCGCGCTCCCTGTTTTGTTGTACCGTTCTGCCCTGTATCAAGCTGAAACCCAGTTTGAATGCTCAAAATAAATCCGGCGGTGCCGACCAGGCACCGCTTCTATACATACTAATAGGAGAATGTTTTATGCTGCTCAAGACCAAATTCATCCCGCTGGCTATCGCCCTGGCATTCGCCGGCAGCGCCTCTGCCCAGGAAGTCGTCAAGATCGGCAGCGTCGCGCCGATCACCGGCGCCAGTGCCCACCTGGGCAAGGATTATGAAAACGGCGCCAAGATGGCGATCGAGGACTTGAACGCCAAAGGCTTCCAGATCAATGGCAAAGCCGTCAAATTCGTGCTGTTGTCGGAAGATGACGCGGCCGATCCGAAACAGGGCACGGCCGCAGCGCAAAAACTGGTCGACGCCAAGGTCAACGGCGTGATCGGTCACTTGAATTCCGGCACCACCATCCCGGCGTCGCGCATTTATTTCAACGCCGGCATCCCGCAAATCTCGCCAGCCGCGACCAATCCGCAATACACCAAGCAAAAATTCAATACCGCATTCCGCTCGCTGGCCAATGACAGCAAGCTGGGCGGCACGCTGGGCGCTTATGCGGTTGAAAAGCTGCAAGCCAAGAAAGTCGCCGTGATCGACGACCGCACCGCCTACGGCCAGGGCGTGGCCGATGAATTCCTGAAGGGCGCCAAGGCCAAGGGCGCACAAATCGTCGGCAAGGAATTCACCACCGCCAACGCGACCGACTTTAACGCCATCCTGACCTCGCTGAAGAGCAAGGCGCCGGATACCGTGTTCTTCGGCGGCATGGATTCGGTCGGCGGCCCGATGTTGCGCCAGATGAAGGCGCTGGGCATCAAGGCCAAGTTCCTCGGCGGCGACGGCCTGTGCACCGAGCCGCTGGCCAAACTGGCCGGCGACGGCATCGGCGAAGGCGTCGTCACTTGCGCGGAAGCTGGCGGCGTGACCGGCGACCAGCAAAAAGCGATGGACGACTTCCAGGCCCGCTACAAGAAAAAATACAATGCCGACGTGCAGCTGTATGCGCCGTATGTCTACGATGCGGTGATGACCATGGCCACCGCCATGGCCGACGCCAAATCGGCCGAACCGGCCAAATACCTGCCCTTCCTGGCCAAGGTCAAATACCAGGGCGTGACCGGCTTGATCACGTTCGACCAGTATGGCGACATCAAGGATGGCGCGGTGACCTTGTTCACCTACAAAGGCGGCAAGAAGACCAAGATCGAAGTGGTCAAGTAAGTCGTTGCGGAACGGCAGCCCTGTGCAGGCTGCCGCGCAAAAAAGCGCGCCGGCTACCGCCGGCGCGCTTTTTTTACGACCCGATCCGGAGCTACATTGCGTTGATGATCGCGGCGGCCTGCGACACCTGATGCGCGGCCAGATAATTGGCTGCGTTGCTCAGTTTTTGCTGTTGCGCCGCATTGCCGGCATACTGGACTCGCTTCTGGTACAAGGCATAGATCAATTGCAATTCACTTTGATTCGAGCTCACGCCGAGCGCTTGCTGCATCGTTGTTAAATAGCTGTAGCCAAACTCCCGCGTCGGTTCGACCATGGTGCCTTCGCCATAATCATTCCAGGTTGCGACCTGGATATTGTCGACGCCGGGGGCGGCAAGCGCTTTATTGAGCGTCGTCGCAAATGTCGAACCGTATGGCAATGTCCAGGTCGGGCCTTGCCAGTTACCGGCCGCATAGAAGGTATTAAATCCAGGATACGCGATACCGAACTTGAGATTCAACGGGTGGTTACTGTAGAAATTATCCAGGCCCGCCATGCCGTCGAAATAAATCCATGCGAATTCCCCCTTGCCGCTGGCGCCAGCCTGGCCAACCTGGTACCACAGCGTCAGGAACGTGGGCGGTTTCGGGAAGGTCGAAAAGATAGTGCTCCAGTCGTCCCCGTTGACGAAGGTTTGCGGCCCGAAATCCAGGATCAGCGGCGCGTCATTGATTTGAATGTAGTTGCTTTGCGTGGTGTAGCGGGACTTCAGGTAAGCGATGTCTTGCTGAGCCGCCGCCATCTTGTTGGGGATCAGCCCGGCGTCATACGCCATGCCGATATTGTGATCCTCATAGACCATCGCAAAGCTCAGGCCCATCTTTGCGGTCTGCGCCACGATGGCCTCGGCGTTTTGCCGATTTTTAGGATAATCCCACACGTTCTGGCTGCCTGGCCAGTCGATCAATACGCCATCGACGCCGGCATACTTCATCAGCAGCAATTGATATTCGATGATATAGGGATCGCCGGAAGCGTAGGGCCCGGTTTGCGGATAATAATGCGAGGCGATCTGGCGTTTTCCGTTTGCATCGACGATGTTCGGATTTTGATTCGCCATGGTCCAATGCTGTCCCCACGCGCCGTTGCCCGACGAGGCATTGGTTTCGAACCACGGCATCATGTGCATATAGATTTTTTTGGTCGAGCTCTTGGGCACGGCGACGGCCGCGACTCCCGCTTGCGCCGATGCCGATTGCAGGACCGTATTGCCGCCATTCCCGGCAGTCCCGCCGCCGCAGCCGGCAAGCATGCCGCCGACCAGCGCCATGCACAGCATGCTACCTATTGTTCTTTGCATTTTTTTCTCCCGTAAAGTGGCCCCGTCCATCAAGACGGGTTGTGGTTTTCTACCCAGGTAATCCATTACTGTTACCACTCAGCAACTTAACTCGAACACGCTGGCATGCGCAAGATGGCGCCGACAAAAAAAAACGCGCAGACCAGGGTCTGCGCGTTTTTTAACCGTCGAAGGTCATTGTCAGCTCATTTCTGCGACAACACCCATTTCACCAGCGTATGGGCTTCAGCTTCGCTCACTTGCGGATTGGCGGGCATCGGGATCGCGCCCCAGGCGCCGGAACCACCCTTCATGACTTTTGCCGCCAGTTTATCTTCGGCGTCTTTTTGACCCGCGTATTTGGCCGCCACGTCTTTAAAAGCCGGGCCCACCACTTTGCTGCTGACCGCATGGCAAGCCATGCAGCTTTTTGCTTTCGCCAGGTCGCCGCCGGCATCGGCCAGCGCCGCTTGCGACGCGAATGCGGAAATCGTCAATACACCTACCAAGATGGAACGTTTCATTGTTTTCTCCAAAGTTACTACTGCTCGCCGCATTTTACCGTGTTTTGCACTGGCGGTAATTTGCACCGCTCAAGGCCACAACGATGCGCTGTCCGACAAGGTTGACTCATTGTGCCGTAATACTGGCCCGGCGGCACTTTTGTTTGTAAGATGATGTAAGTTCTCTCCCTTGCCTACCGGAAGCCGGCCATGCCTGTCATTTTTGCCATCCTCGCACTGTGTCTTTTACGCTACTTTGAAGTATGGCGTTTCGCCGCGCTGTCGTGGTGGTGGATCGTCGGCCTGATGCTGGCCGCCTTCCTGTGGTTTGAATTCATCGAGCCGATGCTGGGACTGGACAAGCGCAAGGCCCACGATGTCGATGACAAGCGGCGCAAGGACCGCATCAGGCAAACCTTCGACAAGCGCAAATGAGCGCGCCGCCGAAGATCGCTCCGGCGGCGCGGCCATGCCGCCTCAGCGTTTCAGCTGCGACAGGTCGCGCACCGCGCCGCGGTCGGCCGAGGTGGTCAGCGCCGCATACGCCTGCAGCGCCTGCGACACAAAACGCTCGCGCTTGACCGGCAGCCAGGCGTCGGCGCCCTTCGCTTCCATCGCGGCCCGGCGTGCGGCCAGTTCGGCATCGCTGATGCGCAAGCCGATGCGGCGATTCGGAATGTCGATGTCGATCATGTCGCCCTCCTGCACCAGGCCGATCGCGCCGCCTTCGGCCGCTTCCGGCGACGCGTGGCCGATCACCAGGCCGGACGAACCGCCGGAAAAGCGGCCGTCGGTCAGCAAGGCGCACGCCTTGCCGAGCCCCTTGGATTTGATATAGGAGGTCGGGTACAGCATTTCCTGCATGCCCGGGCCGCCTTTCGGCCCTTCGTAGCGGATGATGACGACGTCGCCGGCATGGACTTCATCGGCCAGTATCGCTTCGACCGCCGCATCCTGGCTTTCGAACACGCGCGCCTTGCCGCTGAATGTCAGGATCGATTCATCGACGCCGGCGGTCTTGACGATGCACCCCTTTTCGGCCAGGTTGCCGTACAACACGGCCAGGCCGCCATCTTTCGAGTACGCATGTTCCTTGTCGCGGATGCAGCCGGTGCTGCGGTTGTCGTCCAGGCTTTCAAAGCGGCTCGACTGCGAGAACGCGACCTGGGTCGGCACGCCGCCGGCCGCGGCGCGGAACAATTGATGCACCGCCGGATCGTCGCTGCGCTTGATGTCGTATTTGGCGATCGCGTCGGCCAAGGTCGGGCTGTGGATGGTCGGCAAGCTGGTATCGAGCAAGCCGGCGCGCGCCAGTTCGCCGAGGATGCCGATGATGCCGCCGGCGCGGTGCACGTCTTCGATATGGTATTTGTCGGTCATCGGCGCGACCTTGCACAGGCAAGGCACGTTGCGCGAAATGCGGTCGATGTCGGCCATCGTGAATGCGACTTCCGCTTCATGCGCGGCGGCCAGCAAGTGCAGCACGGTATTGGTCGAACCGCCCATCGAGACGTCGAGCGCCATCGCGTTTTCCCAGGCGGCCTTGGTGGCTATGCTGCGCGGCAAGACCGAATAATCGTCCTGCTCGTAATGGCGCCTGGCCAGTTCGACGATGAGGCGGCCCGCCTTCAAGAACAGTTCCTTGCGGTCGGCGTGGGTCGCGACGATGGTACCGTTGCCCGGCAACGCCAGGCCCAGTGCCTCGGTCAGGCAATTCATCGAATTGGCGGTGAACATGCCGGAACAGGAACCGCAGGTCGGACAGGCGGCGCGCTCGATCTCGGCCACGTCGGCGTCGCTGACGCTGCTGTCGCCGGCCTTGATCATCGCATCGATCAAGTCCAGCTTGATGATCTTGCGGGCGCCGTCGACCACCTTGATCACCTTGCCCGCTTCCATCGGGCCGCCGGAAATGAAGACCACCGGGATATTGAGGCGCATCGCCGCCATCAGCATGCCCGGCGTGATCTTGTCGCAGTTCGAGATGCATACCATCGCATCGGCGCAATGGGCGTTGACCATGTATTCGACCGAATCGGCGATCAGGTCGCGCGACGGCAGCGAATACAGCATGCCGCCGTGGCCCATGGCGATGCCGTCGTCGACCGCGATGGTATTGAATTCCTTGGCGACGCCGCCGGCCGCTTCGATTTCACGCGCGACCAGCTGGCCCAGGTCTTTCAAGTGCACGTGACCCGGCACGAATTGGGTGAAGGAATTGACGACGGCGATGATAGGCTTGTCGAAGTCGCCATCTTTCATGCCGGTGGCGCGCCACAGGGCGCGTGCGCCAGCCATGTTGCGGCCGTGGGTGGTGGTTCGGGAACGATATTGCGGCATGATCAGCTTTCAATGGCATAAATGATAGTGTCAGATTGCCTTGCCCATGGCCGCCTGTCAAATATATGATGCACATGGCTGTGAGTCGAATAAAATATCACAGCATTTATTTCACATGGAAATGGATATCAATGAACCTGGAACTGCGCCAGTTGCGCTATTTCGTCACGGTGGCCGAGGAATTGCACTTCGGCCGCGCCGCCAGGCGCCTGCACATGACCCAGCCGCCGCTGTCGCAAACCATCCAGGCGCTGGAAGAATTGCTGGGCGCCGCGCTGTTCTTGCGCAGCCGCCGCGAAGTGAGCCTGACGCCGGCCGGCGTCGCGCTGCTGCCGGAAGCGCGCCGCTTGCTGGCCCAGGCACAGGAATTGCCGGAACTGGTGCGCCGCGCCGCGCATGGCGAAGCGGGCCGGCTGGCGCTGGCGTTTGTGTCGTCGGCCGATTACAGCGTGCTGCCGCCCTTCCTGCGCGCCTACCGCACAGCGTTCCCGCAAGTCACCATCGGCCTGCAAGAGGCGACCTCGGACTTGCAAGTCGACGAGTTGCTGCACAAGCGCATCGATGCCGGCTTGCTGATCCCGCCGCTGCCCGACAGGGCGCGCGCCGAGCTCGACTACCTGCCGGTGCTGGCCGAAGCGCTGATCCTGGCCGCGCCAAGCGGACTGGACGCGTTGCGCCAGCCCGGCCCGGTGGCGCTGAAAAGCTTGCCTGCGCTGCCGCTGATTATTTTTCCGCGCGTTATTTCGCCGGCGCTGCACGACGCGATACTCGGCGTGTTCCGCGCGGCCGGCATCACGCCGCTGATCGGCCAGGAAGCGATCCAGATGCAAACCATCGTCAGCCTGGTCTCGGCTGGCATGGGCATCGCACTTGTGCCACAATCGGTATCGAATTTGATGCGGCCCGGCGTAGAATACCGTCCGTTGCAAGACCCCACTCCGCTGGTGGAAACCGGCCTTGCCTGGCGCCGCGACAATGACTCGCCGGTGCTGCAAGGCTTTTTGGATTTACTAAGAAAGAATATTCCATGCTGATACACCCGAATCCCGACCCGATCGCCTTTTCGATCGGACCGCTGGCCGTGCACTGGTACGGCTTGATGTATGTGCTGGCCTTCGCCCTGTTTATCGCGCTGGGCCGGGTGCGCATCAAGCAGCCGCATATTGCCAAACTGGGCTGGAGGAAAGAGGACCTGGACGACATGCTGTTCTATGGCATGCTCGGGGTAGTGATCGGCGGACGCATGGGGGAAGTGCTGTTTTACCGCCCGGTCTACTTCCTGCACCATCCGCTGGAAATTTTCATGGTGTGGAAAGGCGGCATGTCTTTCCACGGCGGTTTCCTCGGCGTGATACTGGCCATGTACCTGTGGAGCCGCAAGGCTGGCCGCAACCTGTTCGACGTGCTCGACTTTATCGCGCCACTGGTGCCGCTGGGCTACGCCGCCGGCCGCCTCGGCAACTTCATCAATGCCGAATTGCCGGGCCGCATAGCACCGCAAGGCTTGCCTTGGGCCATGCAATGGCCGGGCATTCCGTATCCGGTACACCCGTCGCCGTTGTACCAGATGCTGATCGACGGCATCCTGGTATTCATCATCCTGTGGCTGTTTTCGCGCAAGCAGCGTCCGCGCATCGCGGTGGGCGCGATGTACACGCTGCTTTACGGCTGCGCCCGCTTCTTCACCGAATATTTCCGCACGCCAGACTGGCAAGTAGTGTGGTTCGGCGTGCCGATCACATCGGGACAAATGCTGTCGCTGCCGATGATCGTGGTCGCCATCGCGCTGCTGGCATGGTCGTACCAACACAATATCGGCGGCACCGCGCCAGGCAAGGCGCGGGTTTAAGCGGCCATTACCGGATCGGGCGCCGCCGCGATGAATGCAGTTAACGAGTGAATATTTAATGCGGCACAACCCGGATCACGCGGCTTTTGCCGAGGTAAGGCAGCAAGCTGATTAGTCCAAGCAGCGCCAGCGCGACACCGACCCACAGCGGCGCCCGCAAGCCATAACCGGCCGCAATACCCAGGCCGCCGATCCACGACCCGGCGCCCAAACCGATGTTAATGACGGAGGTGTGCACGGTATTGACCAGCGGGCCGGGATGCACGGTCTTCATCACGCGCGCGATGATGGCGGGATTCATCGACATGCCGACCAGGCCTATCACGATCAGCAAGGCAACGCTGATCGTTTTATTATCGGCAAAGACGGCGAACAGCGCCAGGCTGCTGCTCAGCACCAGCATGCCCCAGACCATGATGACGGCGGTATGCCGGTCCGCATAACGCCCCACCACCGCATTGCCCACCACGTTTGCGGCGCCATACAGCCCCAGCAGCCAGGGAATCGAGGACGCTGGAAAGCCTGTGACTTGGGTCAGGATGGGCGTGAAGTAGCTGAAGGCCGCGAAAATCGCGCCGATGATCAGGCCGCTGCTGGCATAGGCCGCCCACAGGTGGCGATTCCTGAACGCCGCCAGTTCGTTGCCGAGGCCGGTTTTTTCAGATGGCGCTGATCGCGGCGCCAGCCGCGCGATCAGCGCCATGCACAATAACGCCAGCAGCACCACCAGCCAGAAGCTGGCGCGCCATCCCAGGTGCTGGTCGATCAGCGTGGCGATCGGCAGGCCGACCACGGAAGCCAGCATCAGGCCGCCGACCACGACAGAGGCGGCGCGCGCCCGCGCTGCAAAGCCGACGACATTGGCGCAGATCGCCAGCGACACGCCAAAGCAAGCTGAGCCGGCCACGCCGGTGACCACCCGCGCGACGGCCATGATGTCATAGCTGCCAGCCGATGCCGCAAGGGATTGGGCAAGCGCATACAGGCCCAGCAGCCAAAGCAATCCCTTTTTATTTGCCACGCGCAACTGGAGCAAGGCAATAGTGATCAGCGGCCCGCCGATGACCATGCCGATCGCGTACAGCGAGATCAGGTAGCCGATCTGCGCCACCGGCACGCCCAAGGCCAGCGCCAGCGACGGCATCATGCCCGCCACCATGAATTCGGACGTGGTTAACGAAAAGATCGTCACCCCCAGGATATAGACAAGCAAAGGCATAGCGGTTTCCTTCGATGCGGTTAATCGGACCGGACTGCGCTTTTTTCCAGGCTGAAAACGCTGTCCGGGATGGCGCCGGCACAGAAGTTCGGGAAGTCGCGTACCGACAGATGCCGCGGGTCGTTGCCGGTGACCATGCGCAGCAACCGGTTGCCGCCGGCTTGCAGATAGAACACCGATGGCACCCTGGCCGGCCGCTGCACCACCCAGGCGTCGACCGGCTGGCCCAGCACGGTGTGGCGGCCGCCGTGCAGCGCATTGCCCTCAAGCAGGATCGCCTGCGGCAGGAACAGCGCATGAAACGGCGTCAGTTCATCTTCCAGCGCCGTCTCGCGCAGCGTGCTGCCAGCGGCCGCCGTTTCCCTGGCATACGCCACTTTCTGTCTGCGGCTTTGTCCCTGCCTGGCGTCGCCGATTTCCGACATCCACAGCCGGTGCCCTGTTTCCTTTTCCGGCCAGGGATTGAACAGGCCGTCGATGCGGCAAATGTTACGGGCATAGTCGAACCAGCAATAGCCGGAGGTCAGCTGGTCTTCTTCCCGCATCGGCGACCAATACGACAGATAGGCGCTGCTCCATTGCATCGGCAGCAGCGGCGGTCCGGCAGGGGCTGGCATGGCGCGGCGCTCCTTGTGTTTATCCACGCTCTGCCCCTATCGCCCCAGCGCATAGGCAAGGCTGGTCATCAGCGCTTCCTGCAGCGACAGCAGGCCCTGGCGGCGGGCGTCGAAGCTGGCGCTCAGTTCCGCATTGCTCAGTCCGATACGCTGGTCCACGGTTTCAAACCACAGCCGGCTGCTGTTGGCATGCGCCTTGAACAACTGCACCAACGGCACCGCGCGGGTGTTGAAGCTGTCCAGGGCGGCGCCGATGCCGGCTTCGGCGCTGAGTGTTTTCACCAGCAGCTGGGCCGCCACCAGCGCCATGGTGGTGCCATGGCCGATCGAGAAATGGCCGGATTGCAGCGCATCGCCGATCAGCACGAACTTGCCGTCGCATGCACGGTCGTGGCTGAGGGTCATGAAGTTGCGCCAGCCCTGGCCCGGCTGGCTGAACAGCTCGTGCCCACCCAGTTCGGGCTGGAAGGTCCGGGCGATATAGGCCGCGGCTTCGCGCTCGGCATGCATTTCCAGCCCGGCCCTGGCATAAGTCTGTTCGCTGCACTCGACGATAAAGGTGCTCATCGTGTCCGAATATTTGTACGCATGGCCGATGAACATGCCTTGGTCATTGCTGCGGAACACCAGGTTCATCTGGTCGAACAGTTGCGTGGTGCCGTACCAGATGTATTTGTTGCGCCCGAAATCGACATGCGGGACCAGCGCCGGCGGCAACTCCAGCGATTTATGATTGACGCCATTGGACACCACCACCAGGTCGTATTCCGCTTCCAGCTGGGCCCTGCCGGGCAGCGATGTCTGGTAATTGAGCGTGATGCCGGCCGCCACGCATTTGGCGCGCAGCGCCTGCACCAGCGCCCGGCGTTCGACGCCGCACAGCGTGACGCCTATGCCCATCAGATGGGGCTGGTCATGGTGCACCAGCTTGAATTGTTCCAGGAACTGCGGATTGAGCCGTTCCGGCTGCTCCAGGTAGGACAGCGGATTGGCGGGATGGCGCGGCGGCCGCCCCGGCAACACCACGCCCCAGCCGGGCACGTCTTCCAGGTTATTCCTTTCGACAATGCTGATATCCCAGCCCGGTTGGGCTTGCTTCATTTGACTGGCAAATATCAGCCCTGCCGGTCCGGCGCCGATAATGAGTATGTTCATTAATTGACCCTCCCGAGTTTATACCAAACGTTTTGCTTCTTCTGGATCTGCTGCAGCTCATCGTAGGGAACCGATGTGAAATACAGTTTTTCCGCCATGTCGGGCGGATAAACATGCGGAAATCTCTTGTGCATGTAGCGGGTGTAGCGGGTTTGCAGGAAAAACATCAGATTCGGGTTGCTCAGCGTTTCGTAGTTGGCGATCGCCATATCCTGCATCGCGTCCGCCTGCACCTTGCGCTGGCGGGTGAACTCGGACAATGCCAGGCGCAGCGCATCGCCGTGCTGTTCCAGTAAATTAATGAAAACGTGGACGTCTTCCAGCGCCATGTTCATGCCCTGCCCGAGGAAAGGGGCGGTAGCATGCGCCGCATCGCCGATCAGCAAGACATTGCCCTTGTAATGAAAGGTACTGGAGCGGACATTGATCAGGTCGTTGCTGGGCAGCGCGATGAACTGGTCCAGCATCTCTTGCCGGCTGGCCGGCGGCAGGCCGCCGAAGTAGCGGCTGAAGAAGCCTGCCATGGCTTCCCGGTCATGCGTGGCCAGGCTGGGCGTGCCCGAGTAAGGCAGGCAAATCGCGAAGCTGATGCTGCCGTCCGGGATGGTGGCGGCGCGGCCGGCAAACAGGCCCTTGGAATCCATGCCGAAGAAATACAGCAGATCCTTCCTGTAGCCGAGCTCGGCGGCATTCGGCAACACCACCGTCTTGTAGCCATGGCGAAAAAAACTCTGCTTGAACTCGAAGCGCCGCATGCCGCTTTGCATCGCGCTGCGCACCGCCGAATGAGCGCCGTCGGCGCCGATGATCAGGTCGCCATGCAGATGCTGCAATGCGCCGTCCCGTCCCTGGATCAGCACGACTTTCCTTTCCAGGTCGACATCCAGGCATTTATGCTCAAAGTGATAGGTCACCTGATGCATGGCGGCGTATCGGTTTAACAGCCGCTGGAACGCGGTCCGGTCCAGCGACAGCGGGAACATGCCTTCGAGCGAGCTCAACTCGCGTACCCTGTAGCGGCCGCCGACCGAAAACGCCATGCCGACGATGGGCTCGCCACACCGGTACAACTCCTGCTTATCGATGCCGGCCCCCAGTACCGCCTTGATGCCGCGCACTGTCATGCTGACGCCGATGGCGCGCGAGCTGACCGGATCGGCGCCGGCTGAATTTTCCAGCAGCGGATCGGCGCGCTTTTCAATGACCTGGACCTGATGTCCGCGTTGCGCCAGATAGATGGCGGCAAGGCTGCCCGCCAGGCCGCCGCCAACGATGATGATTTTGTGCATTTCAAGCCTCTCTTGACATCGTTCCCCGCGATAAATCAGTCAGTTGCCGATGAAAGAATTCCAGCATGTCGATGGGCGCCATGCCGACCAGATCGGTCTCAAGGCAACGCGCGTACTGGGCCAGCGCCAGGCATTTCTGCGCCAACATTTCGCATCCCAGGCGGTAGTCGCCGCTGATCTTGTCGCCGGCCTGGTCCTCCCGATTGCCCTCGACCGGTTCCGGCACCGGCGGGCCGGCGTTACGGCCGGGCAGACCCGACGGCATGTTCATCAGCGCGACCGACAAGGGCCGCAGCACACCGGTCATGATGTCGATCGAAGCATTCATCAGCCGCGAGCGGCGCAGGCTGCCCAACGGCTGCTGCGCGAAATGGTGCGCCATCAGCAAGAAGGTCAGTTCGTAACAGCCTTGATACAGCCGCATCAGCGAACGCGCCTGGCGATCGGTCACCACGGTGCAATCGGGGCGCGCTTCCAGCACCGGATTTTTCAGCGCCGGCACGGCCGGTTCAAACGGCTGCCCGCGCGCCGCAAACCTGCCTGCCAGCGTGCGCAGCCTTTGGAAATGCGACGACGCGAAATGCGGCGAATCGACCGCCACGCCCTCGCCCTGCTCGGTCACGAAGTCGATCGCGAACAGCGCGCTGTCGCGGTCGCACACTTCCAGCTGATACGCGGGATAGGCGCGGTTGGTCAGCTCTTTCAGGAACAGGTGGTGTTCGCCGCCGCGCTTGCCGCGATTGTCGTCGAACAGGCCGGGCAGGTCGGCCAGCGCCTGGCGGATCGCGGTATAGAAGGTGGCGATCGATTTGCCTGGCGTGGGAAGATAATCGGGCCACTCGAACCGCACCAACCTGGCCAGTACCAGCTCGGAAAACGGTTCGAATGCAAATTCCGTGTCGAGGCCAAAACGTTGCCGCGCCTGCTGTCCCAGCATCGGGGCGCCGGCATGGAACGGCTCGCCGAGCGCCATCAGCACATTGTTGATCAATAAGTAGTGAATCATTTCTTCATGGGCGATTGCCAGCAAAGCTCCCCGCGTTCCACTATTGCGGCGCCGGTCTTCGGTACCGCAAGCCAGCTCCAGCTCGGCCGGCAGCCAGCGGCCGGCATCGACCAGCCTGACCCCTTGCGCATAGTTGGGAATCGAATAGGCCGCATACAGGTATTGCAGCATCAGCGACAATTCCAGGTCGATCGCCTGTTTCAGCTCCCCGATCAACTCGTCCTTGCCACGGATGACATGCGCCGCGGCCGGTTCCGGCAGCGCCGCCTTGGCGGCGGCTTCGACCTGGGCCAGGTATTTCAGGAACAAGCGCGATTTCGGCAGCGACAGTTCGCGGGTGCTCGGCATGTAGTAGCTTTTGTCGCGGTTTTGCGGATCGCACATCTGCCACATCAGACGCGAATAGGTTTCGCACTTGCACTGGTCGGCCAGGCTGAACACCTTGTCCGCCATAAACGGATAGACCAGTTCGTAATAGCTCATCACATGCCGGTACAGGAAGGCATAATCGACCTGCTCGGCGGCTACCTCGTCCAGATGCCAGTCGTCGGGCAGCACCCGCACGCCGAGGCACTGTTGTTCCTTTCCTTCGCCCAGCATGATGCGGGTGGCGCCGGAACGGCGGCCCGTGACACGCAACTCCGCGTAGCCATGCCCGAGCACGGAGGGCTGCAGCTGCAGCGCCAGCAGCGCGCCGTCTTCCGCCTCTTGCACCTGCGCCGCCAGCGCCGGATGGACCGCCAGCGCGCCGCGGAAACGGCTTTGCAGCGTGATGGTCTGCGGAAACTCTTGCTGCTTGTGCCGGTTGGGCGCTTCCAGATACAGCTGGTTGCTGTCGGACTGCAGCACCCAGTCGGCTTCATCCCACTGCGCCTGCGCGCTGCCCAGGCAAAGCGAACCCGAGGCCGCGGCGGCGTGCAGCAGCGGCACATCGACGACGCCATGATGGCGCCAGTAATCCAGGTACAGCGGCTGCGGGATGCGGGCCAGCAGCGTGCCGCAGCCATCACGCAGCAGCAGGTCGCCCAGCGCCTGCTGGCCGCCCAGCGCATGTGTAGGATGCTGTTCGGATACGGCGCTGGCGGCGCGGGTGGTGAACGGAATCGCGGTCGGCATATTGAGCGAGACCCGCCCCGCATGCACCTTCACCAGCACCGGCCCCAGGCTGCGCTGGCGCGGCAGCAGCAGCCGGCCGGCCGGATAGGTGGCCAGCTCGTCGCGGCGCCATGGACCGATGCTGCCGGTCAAATCGTAGAACACCGGGGTATCGGGCTTGTGCGGCGTCGACATATTGAACAAGGCATACTGGATTGTCAGTCCCAGCACATCGTCGTCGTCCAGCGCCTGCCGCAAGGCGCGCAGGCTGGCCGGCAGCGGCGCGTCCTGGTTGAAGACAAAATGCGGTTCGCACTTCGCCACGGAAAACTGGAACAGCCTGGAACGGCCGAATTCATCGTCCAAGAAATGCCCGCTGCGCTCGGTGATATGGCCGCTGCCAAGCCAGCGTACCGAGTGCGCCTGCCTGATGTCGGCACTGAACAGGGCCGGCGTGCTGGGCGTGGCCTGCTTGCCGCTCAGCGTGAACTGGCCGGCGTAAATCAGCGTGCTGTCCGGCCGGCCGGGGTGATTGTCGACCCATCTGGCGCGGTTGAACGTGGTCCGCAGATAATCGTTGTAATGTCCCCACAAGGCCAGCCTGGCGCCGACCAGGCTGTCCTCGGTATCGACGCTAGCGTCGTGCAGCTGGACGCCGGTGATGCTGGTATTTTCCCAAGAAAAATGATTATTGCCGCAAAAATTGTAACCTGCCGCCTGGCTGAAAATGCCTTCCGGATCAGGCATGCCGGCGGCATTGAACCTCGGTGCCAGCTGTTTCAAGTACGCATGAAATTCAGACGGCGCCCGGTTCGGGTCGAAAGGTTTTCCCTCCATCGAAACCGTATTGGTGGCGATGTCGATATGGCCGTGCGTATTGCGATTGGCGGTCGGCACATTGGCGCGGGCAAATCCCCGGAAATGCAGGCGCGGGAAATCAAGAATGCTCATGCTCGCTCTTCATCGGCGGAGGTAAGGGGCCGCTTGCCGGCGCCGGCTGTTTCAGTCGACTGGCCGAGCCGTTCCAGCAGCAAACGACTGGCTTGCCGGGCGCCGATCAGGCTGCCCTCCATCCAGCCGCAATGCGGGGTGTAGGCGTCCGAACACGAGATGATGCCGTCCTGGTGCAGCAGCACGGTCGGGTGCTCGGCTTCCGGCTCCAGGCAAAACTCGACGCCATGCGGCCAATGCTTGTAAAAATGGGTCTTGATGGGCGGCAGCGGCTGGCCGTCAAGCGGCAGTACTGCTTCCAGATGGCTGCGCACGCGTTGCAGGTACACGCCTTCCCCTTGCTCCAGGCTGTCTTGCCAATAGGTGGCGCTTTTGCTGTCGGTGTAGAACAGCAGGTATTTGTCGCTCTTGAAGTAGATTTTGCGCAGAGGATTATCGGCCATCAACACCTTATCGGTCAGTCCCAGCGCCTGCCACCAAGGTGTATCGAACGTCAGGAATCCCTTGAACAAAGGCAGCGAGTCGTACTGGAACGGACTCCAGGCGGCTGGAAAATCCAGGTTCAGGCGCGCCATCGCGGACGGCGGGATGGCCATGATCAGATGGCGTGCCCGGTGCACCTGCGTCGCGCCGCGATGCTGGAAGGACAGCACATGCTCGGCGCCGGACTTTTCAAGCGACAGCAAACGATGCTCGAGCTGGAACTCCACCCCGGCGGCCTGCGCCTGGCGCTGCAACTGGCCAAGCAGCTGGCCGTAGCCGTCGGTGGCGTAGCGCCACTGGTTATCGGCATTTTCGGTAAAGTGTTGCGTCTCCGGATGCTTTTTGATGATGTCGTAAGCCATCGCCGCCGAGACCATCGGCAGCAGCAAGGCGTCATAGCCGGTCGCCTTGATCATGCGGGTGGCTTCGGCGGCGCCCAGGTATTGGCTGAGGAAGGCCAGGAAGGAGTCATTCGGATGCTCTTTCAGCATCTTCTTCAAGCCAAGCAGGGTGGTCTTCAGTTTCTCTTGCACGCGATCATGAAATAGCGCCTGGGTGAAAGGGTAGACCGCATGCGGCAGTCCGCTGCCCTGCATCAGTTGCTCGAAATGCGGGTGCAGCTGCGGCGAATAGCGCGCGGCGCCGAGTTCGGCGATTTCCTCGCCATCTATTTTCTGCGACTGGATACGGCCGCCGACCGCCGCATTCAGGTCGAATACCCGTATGCGTAAATGCCTGGCGATGGCGGTGTCGCTCAATCGGGCCGCACATGCCAATCCGCCTATGCCAGCGCCAACGATGCAAATGTCAGAATAATTTGTCATCCCGAATTCCTTTTAGTTAATCAAGAACCGATCAGCAAAAGGCCCCCGCAGACATGCCGCCAGCGTGTTGTGGCATAGCGAAAATTGCTCTTGGGTGCCGTCATCGGCAAGAAAATCCGTCAGCGAAAGTCCGTTCTGAAACTAAGTTTGATTGATCGCCCTGTTTGCACCGGCGTGACGGGTTTCTCGTGTCAGTTGGACTACTCACCGGCGACATAGTTCTGAATTTAGTGCAAAAAAAATTATTATCAAGACGAGAACCATCCTGACCGGCGAAGGTCATCGTTAAGCACATCGTGCCGCACTCAAGTGAGGGAAATGAATGTTCGCGTTGTTTGGACAGGGAGCATTGCTGGCCGCGGCGCACCACGCGCGCCGGGCATGGGGATGCCAGGCCGGCCTGGCCTTCCTGGCGGCATCGGCGCGGGTACCGGCTTACTTGAGCATGGCGACAATAATCTGCCACTGCGCCGGCGTGACCGGCGTGATCGACAGCCGGCTGCCTTTTTGCAGCAGCGGCATCTGTTCCAGTCCCTCGGTGCGGCGCAACTCGGCCAACGGCAGTAATGCGGTCTTCCTGGTGCCCTGCACATCGATGCTGATCCAGCGTGGCTGTGCCGGGGTCGCCTTCGGGTCGAAATACTTGCCGCCGGTTTCAAACTGGCTGTGATCCGGATAAGCGTGGCTGGCCACCACCGCCAAGCCGGCCACGCCCGGCTGCGGACAACTGGAGTGATAAAACAGCACGCCGTCGCCGACCTTCATGCCGTCGCGCATGAAATTGCGCGCCTGGTAATTACGCACGCCAAACCAGGCCACCGTGTGCCGCGGCGCCGCCATCACATCGTCGATACTGACTTCGTCGGGCTCGGATTTCATCAACCAGTATTGCATGGACTGCTCCTGAAAAGTGCGGCTGGCACAAAGCGACCGCGCATGAAAAAGCGGCTGCGCATACATGCATATGCGCAGCCGCTCTGGATGTGGAACCCCGCCTGTGCCGCTGTGCCGGCATCCCGAACCAAACGGTTCAAGGTGGTCACGTTAGTTCAATTTCGGGTTCGTCGAACGAGCGACGCTCACTCCCATCAAACAAAATTCGCAACCGATGCGCATAAATGGTTCAAGGAATATATGGCAATCGCGAACACCGCAGGGTAGGAAGGAAGTTTACTCCTATGCCCGCCCATGTCAAAGCGAATTCTTGAATTAATCTCGAATTAAAACAGATTTTCCTGCGGCGTCAGCGCCGCGTCGAGCACCTTGTGCATGGCGCCGATCTTTTGCTTCACTTCCAGTATGGTCAATTCGGAAAGAGGTCCCTGCGGCGATTTCACCGACAGGAATTCCGCCGCCACGCCCAGCGCGGCCAGCACGGCGATGCGGTCGTTGCCCTTGACCTTGCCGGCGTCGCGGATCGCTTTCATCTTGCTGTCGAGATAAATCGCCGCTTCGCGCAACGCGCGCTCCTCGCCTTCGCGGCACACCATGCTGTAGGACTGGCCCATGATGTTGACATCGACACGCGTCATTGTGCTTCCTTCCCGGCCGATTCGATTTGCGCCTGCTCCAGTCCGGCCTGCACCAATTCAGGGATTTTTTCCAGCAAGGCGACCACCCGCTGCTGCGCTTCGCTCATGCGCTGGACGTAGGCGGCATTTTCCGCGCTCAGGACGGCGTTCGCCTGGCGCAGTTGTGCGTTTTCGCGACGCAACTCGTGCGTCATCTCGGCCAGCAGGCCGATCTTTTCGGATAATTCATGGAATTCGGAAATCATCCCGCCACTATAGGGCGGCTGCCGTACAGGCGTCAATCGAATCAGGCAGCTGTAACACATATTTACGGAATCTACATCAAGATTTCCCGGCCAGCATGCTTTCCAAAGTGCCATTATCGGCATCAGGCAGGCATCGGATTCGAAAGTGACGCTTATTTGCCGCTTATTTGTACTTTACGTGCAGCCTGGCTGCCGCCGCGATGCGCCAGGTTCATGGCGGTGCCGGATCTCCATGAATCCGGCACCGCCAGCTGAAAATGATGCAAGTGCAACAAATAAAGGCTGACCATATCGCAGCATAGGCAAGCCCTGGAGCGTCAATTTGCCCACTGCAAGAGGCTCCATGAACAAAGACAATCGACATCTGATAGTTGATAGTAAATCGACATAATCCCGCCGACGCCCGGGGAACTGCTTGAGACAGCGCAAGCCGCATGCATTCAGGGCTGCGGAATTCGAGCATGCTTATGAAATAAATGCATGCACACTTGAATTAGCCACATACCGTCCCTATAATTGGCACTCGTTAGTAGAGAGTGCTAACAACTCTTTCTAGCCGCTTTAAGCAAACTGAAACGGCAATCGACCGACTGCGGACCCTGTAACGAGGGTACCTTGCAATCAACCAAGCAATATCTATCCATTGATCTTTAAGGAGTTTTGTATGAATCTGCGCCCATTGAACGATCGCGTTATCGTCAAACGCCTCGACCAGGAAACCAAAACCGCGTCCGGCCTCATCATTCCTGATGCAGCTGCCGAAAAACCGGATCAAGGCGAAGTTCTGGCCGTAGGCAATGGCAAGATTCTCGACGACGGCAAAGTACGTCCTCTGGATGTCAAAGTCGGCGACCGCGTCCTGTTCGGCAAGTACGCCGGCCAAACCGTCAAGGTTGACGGCGATGAGCTGCTGGTCATGCGCGAAGAAGACATCATGGCGATCGTCGTCAAGTAATCAACGAATTGTTTCGTTTTAGATACTTATTCCACGAAATTCAGGAGCATTAAACATGGCAGCTAAAGAAGTAGTTTTCGGCGACGCAGCGCGCGCCAAAATGGTTGAAGGCGTCAACATCCTCGCCAACGCAGTCAAGGTCACGCTGGGTCCGAAAGGCCGCAACGTGGTACTGGAGCGTTCGTTCGGCGCCCCTACCGTCACCAAGGACGGCGTGTCGGTCGCTAAAGAGATCGAACTGAAAGACAAGCTCATGAACATGGGCGCGCAAATGGTCAAGGAAGTCGCTTCCCGCACCAGCGACAACGCCGGCGACGGCACCACCACCGCGACCGTGCTGGCGCAAGCCATCGTGCGCGAAGGCATGAAGTTCGTTGCCGCCGGCATGAACCCGATGGACTTGAAGCGCGGCATCGACAAGGCTGTTGCAGCCACCGTCGAAGAGCTGGCTAAAATCGCCCGTCCTTGCACCACCACCAAGGAAATCGCCCAAGTCGGTTCGATCTCGGCCAACTCGGATGCGTCGATCGGCGAGCGTATCGCCGAAGCGATGGAAAAAGTCGGCAAAGAAGGCGTGATCACCGTGGAAGACGGTAAATCGCTGAACGACGAACTGGATATCGTTGAAGGTATGCAATTCGACCGCGGCTACCTGTCGCCATACTTCATCAACAACCAAGAGAAACAAGTTGCCATCCTGGACAATCCATTCGTCCTGCTGTGCGACAAGAAAATCTCGAACATCCGCGATCTGCTGCCGGTACTGGAACAAGTCGCCAAAGCCGGCCGTCCACTGCTGATCATCGCAGAAGACATCGAAGGCGAAGCGCTGGCGACCCTGGTGGTCAACAACATCCGCGGCATCCTGAAAACTTGCGCAGTGAAAGCACCAGGCTTCGGCGACCGCCGCAAAGCCATGCTGGAAGACATCGCTGTGCTGACCGGCGGCCAGGTGATCGCCGAAGAAGTCGGCCTGACGCTGGAAAAAGTCACGCTGGCCGAACTGGGCCAGGCCAAGCGTATCGAAGTCGGCAAAGAAAACACCATCGTCATCGATGGCGCCGGCGAAGCTGGCTCGATCGAAGCGCGCGTCAAGCAAGTGCGCGTGCAAATCGAAGAAGCGACCTCGGACTACGACCGTGAAAAACTGCAAGAGCGCGTGGCCAAACTGGCCGGCGGCGTTGCAGTGATCAAGGTTGGCGCAGCCACCGAAGTCGAAATGAAAGAGAAAAAAGCCCGCGTTGAAGATGCACTGCACGCGACCCGCGCCGCCGTGGAAGAAGGCATCGTGCCAGGCGGCGGCGTAGCCCTGCTGCGCGCACGCGCCAACATCACCGTCAAAGGCGACAACGCCGACCAGGACGCAGGCATCAAGATCGTTCTGCGCGCAATGGAAGAGCCGCTGCGCATGATCGTGCAAAACGCCGGCGACGAAGCTTCGGTGGTCGTGGCCGCGGTATTGGCCGGCAAAGGTAACTACGGTTACAACGCCGCCAACGGCACCTACGGCGACATGGTTGAAATGGGCGTGCTGGATCCAGCAAAAGTCACCCGTTCGGCCCTGCAAAACGCCGCATCGATCGCATCGCTGATGCTGACCACCGATTGCATGGTATGCGAAGTCCCAGAAGACAAAGCAGCCGGCGGCATGGGCGGCGGCATGGGTGGTATGGGCGGCATGGGCGGTATGGACGGCATGATGTAATTGCGGGCGGGTCAAGGCGCGGGGTAACGACTGCGCCAGACCTGCCATCGGCATCACCGAAAGGCTATCTTCTGTTGGAGATAGCCTTTTTTTCTGGAAAAAACCGTCGCAGTGAACGCCACTCACGGACAATGATTGTCCCCTGCATGACTTTGGTTTAGTATTCCCGCAACTACTCCTGCAACTATTTCAGCAACGTCACCCAGCAAAGGCCGTCCATCATGTCGCAATCCGCATCATCGTCGAAAACCGCGGTTATCGCAGGGACACTGGCCGGCTTGCTGGCGGCCGGACTGGCCGGCTATTATTGGCACGCTCAACCGGCAGTCACTGCGCCGGTTGCTGCCGTAGCTACGGCATCCGCTACCGCATCAGCGGCTGCGCCGGCGGCAACCGCGCCGAAAGCTGGCGCGCGCAGCAAGGAGCAAGCGCTGGCAGACCTGATGAGCCTGCCTGAGTTGCAAGCATGGTCGGCCTGCATCGAACAACAATCGGCCGGCAAATCGCATGGCGCGGTGATCGAATACGATCCCGAGCCGATGCTGATCGAAGGCAAGAGCTACTGGCAATTGAGCTTTGTCGAAAATACTCCCGAAGCGGCGCACCGCTGGGAAAGCTTCCTGGTCGCCCAGCACAGCACAGAGATCCTGGTGGAAGACTTGATCGGCGATGAATTGCTGAGCCTGGATCGCTGGCGCAAGGAAAAGCGGCCGATGCAGCGCAGCGGCGCCCAGTAACTCATCCGCGTCAAGCCGCTGTTGGCGTCGTCGGCAAGATCGTCGCCGGCGACTGCGCTTGCACGCGGCCCACCCACAGCACGGTAAACAAGGTCACCCCGGCCGCGATCCAGCCATTGATGCCATAACCGCTGATGTGGCCGGCGCTGTCGACCTGCAAGGTCAGGCCGCCCAGCCATGCGCCCAGCCCGCTGCCCACTTGCTGGATCGCCGAATTGGCGCTGAGAAAGGCGCCGCGCCGCGACGGTTCCGGTATCGTGGTCAGCAATGCTTGCATCGGGATATTACGCCCGGAAACAGGGATCATAAAGAAAGAGAAAGTCACCATAACCGCCAGCAAGGACAGTTGCGGCATATGCGTGACAAACAGCATGGGCAAGATCGAAAACAGCGCCACCAGGCGGTACGCCCGGTGCTTGCCGCTGCGGTCCGACCATTTGCCGATCCAGCGCGCGGTGAACAGCGTCGTCGCGCCGCCCGCCAGGTAAGCCCAGCCGATATCGCCCGGCGCGATGCCGAGATTGCCGACCAGTACAGGCGAAATAAACGGGATCACCAGCATGCTGGCCGTAATATTCATCATGGACAGCAAGAACGCATACAGATGGCGCCGCTCGCGGAACAGGTTCAGCAGGTTGGGCAAGACTTCGGCCAGCGTGGCCGGCTTGCCGGCACGGTGACTGTTCAATTCCGGCAAGACGCGCGCCGCGCCGAGCCAGATCAGCAGCGAAAAGATGACCAGCAAATAAAACGGCGCGGCCCAGTTGAAGTGCGCCGCCAGGCTGACGCCGAGCGGCACGCCGGCCACCGCGGCCAGGCTGAACGACGTCATGACGATGCCGGACGCGGCGCCGCGGCGCTCGGCGGGAATCACGTCGCCGATGATGGCCATGATGATGGCGCCCAGCACGCCGCCGGTCAGTCCGGCAAACGCGCGCGACAGCACCAGCACGTGGAAATTCGGCGCCATCGCGCACGCCAGGTTCGACAGCGTGAACAGGCAAAACATCATCAGCAACAAGTTCTTGCGGTCGAAACGGTCGATATACGTGATGGCCAGCAAGCCGGACAAACCGGCGCACCAGGCGTAGGCCGACACCGCGCCCGACACGGCGGCCGGACCGATGGCGAAGGCGTGCATCAATTGCGGCGCCAGCGGCATCATCACCATGAAATCCATGATGACGGTAAATTGAATCAGCGCCAGCAGCCACAGCAGGGCTCGTTCGCGGCCGGCCGATAATAACGGTAAGGCAGAGGGTAAGACAGGTGTATGCATTTTTTCTTCTTTTACAGGTAAAGGGGGAACCCGGAGTTACTTCAGTGCATCGATATCGCGTATGGCCTGGCGCAATATCGCGCGCACGCCATCGGCCCGCGCCGTCGTCGGGCCGTCGAGATGGACACGCGACGCGACCGCTTCCTTCAGTTGATGCATCAAATGGCGCAAGTCGTCGCAATGTTCGCCGGCGCCATCCATCCGCGCCAGGATCGCATCGGCGTATTGCCGGTTATCTTGCAGGAAAACCAGCCCTTCCGGCGTAATGCTGTGCAACTTCTTGTTGCCATCCGGGGTCGCCGATACATGGCCCAGGTCCAGCAACATCGCCAGCAGCGGATAAATCGCCCCCGGACTCGGCGCATAACCGCCGCCGGCGCGCTGCTCGATAGCCTTGATGATTTCGTAGCCATGGCGTGGTTTATCGGCGATCAGTTGCAAGACGACATAACGCATCGCACCGGCGTCGAAGCGCTTCGGACCACGTCCGCCAGCAGCGCCGCCATGATGGGCATGAACGTGCAAGCGGTGCGAACCGCGCAATAAATGCAACATGATAGTCCCATAAGATATATCGTAATAAGATATATCTTAACTTGACAATGTAAAAATTCAAGTTTTATTTCAGCATGACATTCAATCGCAAGCACGGCACGGCAACAGCACAAAATATTGCAGATAGAAAAATATTATCAGCCTTATACCTGTATGATCTTTATCTATCAAAAAAACACGACAAATAGCATCAAAGCCACATTTGGTGTTGCCAGTGCGCGCCGCTTCAGCTTAGCATCGCGGACTTATAAAAATTAGGAGAGCGCGCGCCATGTCACAGGCCGAAACACCCACCGCAACCGGGCGCATGCCCCGGCAAATACCGTACATCATCGCCAATGAAGGGTGTGAACGCTTCAGTTTCTATGGCATGCGCAACATCCTGACGCCATTCCTGATCAGCACCCTGCTGCTGCTGATCCCGTACGAACAGCGCACCGGCGAAGCCAAGGATGTGTTCCACACCTTCGTCATCGGCGTGTATTTCTTTCCGCTGCTGGGCGGCTGGCTGGCCGACCGCTTCTTCGGCAAATACAACACCATCTTATGGCTCAGTCTGGTCTATTGCGCCGGCCACGCCTGCCTGGCCGTGTTTGAGGACAATATCAAGGGCTTTTATTTCGGCCTGTTCCTGATCGCCTTCGGTTCCGGCGGCATCAAGCCGCTGGTGGCGTCGTTTGTCGGCGACCAGTTCGACCAGAGCAACAAGCACAAAGCCAAGCTGGTGTTCGACATGTTTTACTGGATCATCAATTTCGGCTCGTTCTTCGCATCGCTGCTGATGCCGATCTTCCTGCGCGACTACGGTCCGGCGATTGCCTTCGGCATTCCAGGCGTGATGATGCTGATGGCGACCATCGTGTTCTGGATGGGCAGCAAGAAATACGTGCACGTGCCGCCGGCGCCGCCGAATCCCGATTCATTCCTGCGCGTGTCGCGCAGCGCCTTGCTGGCGCGCGCGCCGGGCCAGTCGCGTCCGGGCCTGGTGGTGGCCGGCTTCGGCGCGGCGGCGGCGTTCGGCGCGCTGTGCATGGCCGGTGCGTGGGGCTTCGTCATCTCGGCCTGTACCGCGCTGGTCTTGCTGCTGGCGTTCGGCGGCATCGGCACCGCGCTGCAACTGGAGCGGGCGCGCGGCATCCATCCGGACGTAGCGGTCGAAGGCGTGCGCGCGGTATTGCGCATCCTGATCATCTTCGCGCTGGTCACGCCCTTCTTTTCGCTGTTCGACCAAAAAGCGTCGACCTGGATCGTGCAGGCCAACGGCATGACCAAGCCCGAGTGGTTCTTGCCGGCGCAAATGCAGGCGCTGAACCCGATGCTGGTGATGCTGCTGATTCCATTCAACAACCTAGTGCTGTACCCGATGCTGAACCGTTTCGGCTGGGAAGCGACGGCATTGCGCCGCATGACCGCCGGCATCGGCTTTTCGGCGCTGGCCTGGATCGTCATCGGCACCTTGCAACTGTCGCTCGACAGCGGTTCGGCAGTGTCGATCATGTGGCAAATCCTGCCGTATGCGCTGCTGACCTTCGGCGAAGTACTGGTGTCGGCAACCGGCCTGGAGTTCGCGTACAGCCAGGCGCCGGCGTCGATGAAAGGCGCGATCATGAGCTTCTGGAACTTGTCCACCACGGTCGGCAACCTGTGGGTCTTAATCGTCAACAAGAGCGTCATGAATGAAACCGTCATCGGCCAGATCGGCCACAGCGGCATCAGCGTGACCGCCTTCCAGATGTTCTTCTTCGCCGCCTTCGCCGCACTGGCGACGCTGGCCTTCGGCCTGTATGCGAAGCGCTACAAAATGCTCGACAACTACCGCAAAGCTTGAATACAACCGTGGACAGGCCACATCATTGTGCTCTGTCCACGGTGTGCCGCTTAAGAGCCTATCCCAGTAGATGAATACGTCCTGTTCTGGCGCCCCTCAGTAACGGGGACTGCGTTGATCGTCGTCGCGTGGCCCGCCACGCTTGCTCCTCACGCTTGCTCCTCACGCCTGCTCCGCGCTCCCGATGCGCGGCCAGAACAAGACGCTCACTACTGGGATAGGCTCTTCGCTTGCGCTACAGTGATGCCATGCGGATGTAGCGACAAGGAGAGGCGACATGAGCATATCCGTCCAACTCGCCCCAGACACTGAACAGCGCATAGACAAACCGATGGGGCAAACCGGCAATCGGCGAAATCTCTACAGCTAACCAGATAAAACCGAAAGCCGGACATTCAAGTTGTCACGGTTGGTGCGGCACGGCCGGTGCGCGCCTTGATGTCGGCGATCCGTTCCGCCAGCGCGATCAGGCCGGCCAGCGCTTGCTGGGTCGGGATCGCATGTTGCGCCGGGTCGGCTTCGTAGCGCTCCAGGTAGACCCGCAATGTCGCGCCTTCGGTGCCGGTGCCGGACAGCCGCAATACGATGCGCGAACCGTCGGTCAGCAAGATGCGCACGCCTTGCCGCTCGGAGACGCCAGCGTCGACCGGATCGGTGTAGCAGAAATCGTCCGCCAACTCCACCGTGTAACCTTGCAGCGTTTGCCCTGCCAATCCGGCCAGCTTGCCGCGCAGCTGCTGCATCAGGCCGTCGGCGGCAGCGCCGTCGATCGCTTCGTAATCATGGCGCGAATAATAGTGGCGGCCAAAGCGGCGCCAATGTTCGCGCACCAGTTGCGGCACCAGTTTGCCGCTGGCCGCTTGCACGTTGAGCCAGAACAGCACTGCCCACAAGCCATCTTTTTCGCGCACATGACACGATCCGGTGCCGTAGCTTTCTTCACCGCACAAAGTCACTTTGCCGGCGTCGAGCAGGTTGCCGAAAAACTTCCAGCCGGTCGGCGTTTCAAAACAGGGGACTTCCAGCGCGGCCGCCACCTTGTCGGGCGCGCGCGAGGTCGGCATCGAGCGCGCGATGCCCTTGATGCCGCCGCGGTAGCCGGGCGTCAGCATCGCGTGTTCGGCCAGCAGCGCCAGGCTGTCGGACGGGGTCACGTCGAAGTCGCGGCCGACGATCATGTTGCGGTCGCCGTCGCCGTCGGACGCGGCGCCGAAATCGGGCGCGTCGGGGCCGGCCATGCGCGCAATCAATTCAGCGGCGTTGACCGGGTTCGGATCGGGATGGTGGCCGCCGAAATCTTCCAGCGGCAGCGCATTGATGACCGTGCCGGCCGGTGCGCCCAGCAAGTCTTCCAGGATGGCTTTGGCGTACGGTCCGGAAACCGCGTGCATGCCGTCGTAGCACATGCGGAAACCGCCGCCGAACAGCGCGCGGATCGCGTCGAAATCGAACAGGTCCTGCATCAGTTCCGCATAGTCGGCCACCGGATCGATGACCTCGACCAGCATGGTGCCGATGCGCACCGAGCCCAGCGTATCGAGGTCGATGTCAGGCGTATCGCTGATGCGGTAGGCAGCGATGGTTTGCGTATGTGCAAAAATGGCTTCCGTGATCTTTTCCGGCGCCGGGCCGCCGTTGGCGATGTTGTACTTGATGCCGAAATCGCCGTCCGGGCCACCCGGATTATGACTGGCCGACAAGATGATGCCGCCCGAGGCGCGATGTTTACGGATCACACAACTGACTGCCGGCGTCGACAGGATGCCGCCGCGCCCCAGCAGCACCCGCGCATAACCGTGCGCCGCCGCCATGCGCAGCACGGTCTGGATCGCCGTGCGGTTATAAAATCGTCCATCGCCGCCCAGCACCAGCGTCTGGCCGCTGCAATCGCCCAGCGTGTCGAACACGCTTTGCACGAAATTTTCCAGATAAGCCGCTTGCCGGAACAGCGCGACTTTCTTCCGCAAGCCGGACGTGCCGGGACGCTGATCGGGAATCGGCGTAGTGTTGACTGTCAGAATCGCCATATTGCCTCCATATTCATGGTCAATTTTACCGTAGCCATACGGTACTCGGCGCATCCATAGCAAGTTGACACACTTGCATGACTATTATCTTTGCAATAGAATAGGAATCACTCTCATTTATGCGGGTAAATGATCGCCGCCAGTGCGGACAGGCCCGCCGCCAACGCCGCCGCTGGCGACCAGACCGCCAGCACGCTTCCCGCCACGCCAGCCTTGCCTTGACCACTTCCGGCCCCGACCAGGCGCCGTCATCAAAGGATGCTTCATGGCGCGACGCCACGCTCTTTCCATCCGTGCCGCCAGCGATCCGCGCAATGCGTCGCTGAACCTGCGTTACCAGTATTGACCCGCCGATGCCGTCCTTCAAACTGCCCCCGCTGCGGCGAATCGGCTTGACCGGCGTGGTGCGCGACCGCCTGGCGGTCGCCTCGCGCGCGCTGGCCGCCATTTGCGGCGGCTATCTGCTGGCGGCGCTGGTCACCGCGCTGATGGCGGCCGGCCTGCCGCTGGCCCGCGCCGAGGCGGCGCCGAGCGCCACGCTGCTGTCGTTCACCATCTATGCGTGCGCGGTACTGTGGGTGTTCGCCGCCCGTAGCGCATGGCGCGCCTGGCTGGGGCTATTAACGCCGTCGCTGGTGATCGCGGCGCTGTTATATGCGATGGATCGCCTGCCCTGGAGTGCCGCATGAAAGAAGGTTTCAGACGCATGAAATCACGCTACGGATGCAGATGAGCGTTTATCTGGTGGTCTTAGAGACTATCCCAGTAGTAAGCGTCTTGTTCTGGCCGCGCATCAGCAGCGCGGACCAGGCGTGAGGAGCAAGCGTGGCGCGCCACGCGACGACGATCAACGCAGTCCCCGCTGCTGAGGGGCGCCAGCAGGGGACGTATTCATCTACTGGGATAGGCTCTTAATCGGGCCAGGCCAGCGCGGAAGGATCGATGCCGCTCTTGATCAAACCGTCGATCTCGGCCGGCGCCACCGCGCGGCCCAGGTAAAAGCCGAACGCTTCATCGCAGCCCATCAACGCCAGCTGTTCCAGTTGCGCGCTGGTTTCGACGCCGCTGGCGATGGTGCGCAACTTCAGGGTGTGCGCCATCGCCACGATGGCGCGCGCCATCGCACCGGCTTCGGCGTCGCCCTCCGCATCGGTTTTGTCGAGATCTTCGATGAAGCATTTTTCGATTTTCACGGCATCGACCGGGAAGCGTTTCAGGTAATTCAGCGACGCGTCGCCGGTGCCGAAATCGCTGATCGAAATCGCCATGCCCATCTGGCGGAACTGGCGCAGGATCGCTTCGCAATTCTGGTTGCTGTCGATCAGGATCGCGGCGGCGATTTCCAGCTCGATGCAGGAACCGGGCACGCCGGCCGCATCCAGTATCGCGGTGAAATTCTGCACGATGTCGCGCTGGTAAAACTGCCGCGCCGACAGGCTGACCGAGACCCGCAAGGGCTGGCCCTGCAGCATCCAGCGCCGGGCTTGCGCGGCGGCGGTGGCCAGCACCCAGGCGCCGACCGGCAGGATCAGCGCGCTCTCTTCCAGGATCGGCAGGAAATCGAGCGGCATCACCAGCCCCAGGTCCGGATGCTTCCAGCGTATCAGTGCCTTGACGCCGCTGATGCGCTGCGCCTTCAAGTCCAGCCGCGGCTGGTAATACAGCACGAATTCGTCGCGTTCCAGCGCGTGGCCCAGCGCGGTTTCCAGGATGGTGCGCATATACGACGGCGATTGCGCCTGCATCCGCGGCGCGTAGCGCAAACAGGTGCCGGGCGCGCGGCGCTTGGCGGCGTACATCGCCAGGTCGGCTTTTTCGATCAGCGCATGGACGTCGTCGTCGTCGTCCGGATAGATCGCCAGGCCGACGCTGGCCGCCACCGACAGGCTGTATTCGCCGATCACGAACGGCGCGGCGATCGCGTTGACGATTTTTTCGGCGACCCGTTCTGCGTCTTGCGGCGTGTGCATTTCGGTCAGCAGGATGATGAACTCGTCGCCGCCCTGGCGCGCCACCGTATCGACCTTGCGCACGCATTGCTGGATGCGGTGCGCGAATTCGATCAGCACCTGGTCGCCGACGTCATGACCGAGGCTGTCGTTGATGGCCTTGAAGCGGTCGATATCGACGAACAGCACCGCCAGCAAGCCGCGATGGCGCCGCGCATACGCGATGCCGTGCTCGAAGCGGATCTGGAAATGCAGCCGGTTCGGCAAGCCGGTCAAGCCGTCGTGGTGGGCGATGAATTCCAGCCGCGCCTCGGCGCTGCGGCGCGCCGACACGTCGTGCAGCAGCAGCAGCGCGCCGCCCTGTTCTTCGGTCAATGGCGCACAAGTGTATTGCACGTCGATGCGCTTGCCGTCCGAACGGCGCAACAGCACCGCGCCGCGCGCCGCTTCCAGCACATCGTGGCGCAGCAGGCATTCCTGCAATTGCAGCCCCGGATCGACGGCCACGCCATCCTGGTACATCACCAGCAATTCGCCCATCGGCTTGCCGATCGCGTCTTCCGGCGCGCAGCCGCTCATCAGCGCGGCGCGCGGATTCAGGTAAGACACCATGCCGCCGCGGTCGGTGCCGATCACGGCCGCCGGCAGCGCATGCAGCATCGCACCGGCCGCCGTGACGTCCGCCCCCATTCCCGCCGGCGGTTCGGCGCGGCCCAGGCAGCGCCCGCGCCACTGCCGCGCGGCGCGCCATTGGCTGGCCGCCAGCGCCGCCAGCGCGGCACAGCACAGCAGCAACAGCGCGGTTACAAGCAGTTGCAAAGAAATTTGCGGCATGCATTTCCTTTTCGCGACACGATGTTGTGAGCCTAAGTGTTTGCCTAAGGAAATAGTATAAGAATCGCCGCCGTCGAAAAGGCTGTTTCAAGCCAGCTTGACTGGTGTCAACGGGCAACAGTCATGGAAATACGTCAAGTACCGCGCGGCGTCGCGAAAGCGACGCACGGCAGCGCCGCGCCCGTCTTAGAACCTATTCCAGTAGAGAATACATCGCCTGCTGACAGTCCCTCAACAGCGTGGATACGGCCTTCATCTATGACTTGCTTCGTCGTATGGCTCGCCATGCGTCCTCCTCGCCCCTTGGCCACGCTCCGGACGAGCAGCCATCAGACGACGCTCACTACTGAGATAGGTTCTTGTTGGCGGCCGATTTCCAGTTGCAGCGCGCGCTTGACGAACAGCAGGAAGCGGCGATCCGCTATCAACCAACCGTCTTGACCGCATGGCATGAAATCGACGACACCTTGCTGGCCTACGGCGCCGTGCAACGCCGCCGCGCCATCCCGCAAGACACCATCGTCCATCATCAGGATGCGCATGATGCGGCGCTGGCCCGCTACCAGGCTGGCGCCGCGCCTTGCCAGACGTGCTGCTGATGCAGCGCAATCTGCTGGAAGCGCAGACCGCGCTACTGCGTTGCAACGCCGACGTATCGCTGACGGCGATCCGCCTGTACAAGGCACTCGGTGGTGGTTGGGAAAACGCGGCCAATCCGCAGCCCCCATCAGCCTGAGCCAGGCTAAAACGCGGGGGCGTCAGCGGCCGCTCAGACGCAGCAATCGAGGCTGGCCTTGAAGTGGCTGAAGCTGGTCAGGATGCTGTTGCGCACGCCGTCGATGGACTCCTGGGACGGTTCGCTGCCCAGCAGCGTGGCGACGATATCGAGCGCTTCCCATGGATGCGCATCGTCGTAATGGGCGTGCAACTGCAGCCAGCGCATGGCTTTCTTGCGGCTGGCGGCGGGAAAACTGTCTTCATAATGAGACGCGCTGCACACCAGCGTGGCCCAGTCGCCGGTCACGCCTTCGATCGCGTAATTGGTCGCGGCCATGCTTTGCGCCAGCAAGTCGGCGCTGCTGCTGCTCCAGCACCAGTGGCTCAGCGCGAACGCGGCCGGCGGACCTTCGGCGCGCAGCAAGGTGCTTTTCGAGACATCGTGCATGCCGGCCCAGTCGACCCAATAATCGGCGTGGTTTTGTTCGACCCGGATATTGCGCGTCAAATAGCGGCGCGCCATGTCTTCGCCTTCCGAGCGGCCGAAACGCGCCTTCAGCAAATTCATCGCCATATATTGCGGGAATTGTTCAACCACCGGCCATCCATTGACGAAAAACGCGTAGAATTCGCGCGCACCGAGCCTGGCGTCGCGCATGCCGGCGAAGACCCCGTGTCCGGCCACCAGTTGGCGCGCCTGCGAGGTGTCCCGCAAGACTTGCTGCAACCAGGGAGGATAGCTTTCCGCTTCCTTTAACGGACCTCGTCGTTTGAATTCATTACTCATGTGTCAACCTCCTTATGATGGGAAAACTGCTGCTGCAGCACGGTCGAATGGTCAGGAATTTCATGATTGCCGATCAAGCGTGACTATCCATGGACGGCGCGCTGTCCATGGCACGATAGCAATTGCTTAATTTAAACGGCGTTGTACAACATGGGAACAACGCGCCTCTTACCGCGGGAACATGACGCTGCAGCGTCTTGCGTCATGGCACGGGTAAAGATCAGGGCCTGCGAACTTCAGCTTGGGGGACGGTCAGGTAGTCAGAAAGTGACCGGAGCAACGATTGGCGTTGCTCAGTAGAAATACTAACATTGCGTTTAATCAATAAGACTCTCGAAATCTAACGCTGCGCGAAAAATTTATGTTGCTCAAAACGCCGGCTGGCCATCGCTGCCGGCCGGCGTCGGTCAGCGTGCGTCAATTCGCCAGGAAAGCGCGCACCGTATCATTAAAAGCGACCGGATCCTGCAGGAAGGCGAAGTGACTGGTGTTCGGCAAGATCACCAGTTTTGCGCCCGGAATTTTGGCCGCGATATACTTGGTATGTTCCAGCTTGATCGCTTCGTCGTGATCGCCGTCCATCACCAGCACCTTCGATTTGATCGACGCCAACTGCTGGTCGGTCCAATTCGGCTGGCCGCCCCACATCACCGAAATCTTTTCGACGAAGGCCGCGTAGGATTGCGGCGTGGTCTTCTTCAACTTGATGTATTCCTGTTCGGCGCGGGCTAAAAAAGCGGCGAAATTGGGATTTTTATCGGCGTCGGCTATCGTTCCGCTAGTGTTCGTGTTGCCGCCGAACGCGACAATTTTCCCGACCCGCGCCGCATGCCGCAACGCGATATCGAGGCCGACGTTGGCGCCATCGCTCCAGCCGACGATATCGGCCTTGGCGATTTTCAAGTGATTCATCAGTTGCACCACATCGTCCGCCATCCGGTCATAGGAAAGCGGCCGGCTGTCGTCGCTGCTGCGGCCATGTCCGCGGCTATCGACCAGGATCACGGTATGGTCTTTTTTCAGCGCCGTGGCCAGGCCGGACCAGTAATCCGAATTCGCCGGGCCGCCATGCAGCAGGATCACCGGCGCGCCCTTGCCGGCGACGGCATAATACAGGTCGATGCCATTGACCCGGGCCTTGCCGCTGCGTTCGGCGGCTATCGGGGCGGGAGTGTCCGGCAACGTCTGCCAGCGCTCGGCAGCGTGGCTGGCAGGAAGCAAACCGGTCAGTAACAGGGCGCAAATAATTGGGCGTAAAGTAGTCAACATCATCAAATCCTTGGTAAGGTGAAAAAAAGAGCGGCATCAGCCTGCGACAGGTAAATTCTCCCGAAATGCCGCGCCGGTTACAGGGACGGATAAAAAAATAAATTTTTTTGAGGTGTAACCAGAACGCCGCCCACGGAGAATAGCTATCAAGTGGAAAGCAAAACGAGAAAGCAAAACGTGCCGGTACGGTGGATCTGCTTCAAGAGGGTATCGTGTCGATAACAAATAAGAACTACGTCGAGGAACAATTGAAAAGCTTGCTGTTGCCCGGTTTGAACGGCGACAGCGCGGCCTATCGCGCTTTCCTGCGTGCCTTGAGCGGCAGGCTGCGGGCATTCCTGAAACGGCGCTTGTTGAATTATCCGGACCATGTCGAAGACGTATTGCAGGAAACGCTGCTGGCGGTGCATAACGCTCGCCACACTTACGACACCGGGCAACCGCTGACAGCGTGGGTGTACGCGATCGCCAAATACAAGCTGATGGACTTTTTGTACTCCCATGCGCGCCATGCGGCGTTGAACGAGCCGCTCGATGATTATGCCGACGTGTTTGTCGGCGCCGATGACCAGCCGGCACAAGCGAAGCGCGATATCGGCGAGTTATTGCAGCTATTGCCGGAGCGCCAAAGCCTGCCGATCCGGCATGTCAAGCTGGAAGGCTTGTCGGTCAAGGAAACCGCGCTGCTGACCGGGCTTTCCGAATCCGCAGTCAAAATCGGCGTGCACCGGGGTTTGCGCACGCTGGCCAGGAAAATACAGGAACGACCATGAAGACCGAAGAACTGATTGATTTTTTAGCGGCCGGCAGCGAGACGGCAGTACCGCACGGCGTTTTTAAATGGCTGGCCAAGGCGCTGGCCGCGGGCGCCGTGGGCGCGCTGCTGGTGATGCTGCTGGGCTGGGGACCGCGTCCCGACCTGGCGTCGGCATTCGCCACCGCGCCGTTCCTGTGGCGCATGGCGTTCATGCTGTCGGTGATCGCCATCGCGTATTTCTTGACGTCGCGGCTGGCCCGGCCCGGCCTGTCGTCGCGCCATGAATGGCTGCTGGTGGCGGCGCCGTTCATCGTGGCGTGGCTGATCGCGGCGCAAGTGCTGCTGGCGGCGCCTGAGCGGCACGCGCTGCTGTTTGGCGCAACCTGGAAAAGCTGCTCGCTCAATATCGCCGCGATTTCGATCCCCGTCTGGCTGGCCCTGATGTGGAGCATCCGCGGCCTGGCGACGACGCGCTTTCGCATCACCGGTTTCGTCGCCGGTTTTCTGGCCGGCGCGATTGCCGCGCTGGTGTATTGCTTTACCTGCGACGAAATGAGCGTGCCATTCTGGTCGCTATGGTTCTTTATCGGCATGCTGCTGCCCGCCATCGCGGGTGCGCTCTGTTCACGCTGGATATTGCGCTGGTGAGCCAAAAAATCCCGTCTGCATTCGTCCTGCGTCCTGGCCAGCCGGCATGGCCGATGCAGGTGCTAGCCCGGCCAGTGGCTCGGGTCGCTCAGCAACTGGTACATCACATACGCGTCGACGTAGCCCAGCTGCGCGTGGCGGAACGCCATCGGCAAGGTGCCGATGATGGTAAAACCCAGCTTTTTCCATAACATCACCGCGCCGATATTGGTGCTGACCACGAAGTTGAATTGCATCGCCAGATAACCTGACTGGCGCGCCTGTTCCATGCAGTGCACGCCCAGCAGCTTGCCGACGCCGACGCCTTGCGCGGCCGGATCGACCATGAACGACGCGTTGGCGACATGGTTGCCGAGCTCGGCCTGGTTCGGGATCAGCTTGTACATGCCGAGCAATCGCTCGCTGCCCATCACGGCGACAAAACTCTGCACGCCGGGACCGAACCAGTAGGCGTGGCATCGCTCCTTGCTGGTATCCGGGCCGAAGGTGTAGGTGTCGCCATTGGCCACCAGTTGCTGGAAGATACCCCACATCGCCTCAAAGTCGGCTTCCTGGGCAGGACGGATTTCGATTTCTTTCAAGACAGCTCCTGCGGAATCATGAGTAAGGGATTGTGATTTATTTTAGCGGGCAAGTCTAGCGCGCCCGGCATCAGCGCCGCAGCCGGAAATCGACATGGCCCGGCCGGCCCGGCAGCGCCAGCCGGGCGGTGCCGCGCGGCGCCTCGCTGACCACTTGCCCGCGGCGCAGCACCAGCCGGCGCGCCGCGCGCAGGCGGATCGCTTCGGCCGTGCTGCCGGCGTCGAGTATTACCAGGTCGGCGTGGCAGCCCGGCCTCAAGCCATACCCTTGCAGGCCGAGGATGCGCGCCGGGGTCTCGGTGACCGCCAGGAAGCACGCATGCATCGCCTCTTGCCCCGTCATTTGCGCGACGTGCAGCCCCATGTGCGCCACTTCCAGCATGTCGCCGGAACCGAGGCTGTACCACGGGTCCATCACGCAATCGTGGCCGAAGGCGACATCGATGCCGGCCGCCAGCAGTTCCGGCACGCGGGTCATGCCGCGCCGTTTCGGATAGCTGTCGTGGCGGCCTTGCAGCGTGATGTTGATCAGCGGGTTGGCGATCGCCGCCACGCCCGCCTCGCGTATCAGCGGCAGCAATTTGCTGACGTAATAATTGTCCATCGAATGCATCGACGTCAGGTGCGAACCGGTCACCCTGCCCTGCATGCCGAGACGCTGGCTGTGGAAGGCCAGCGTCTCGATATGGCGCGACAGCGGGTCATCCGATTCGTCGCAATGCATATCGACCAGCAAGCCCCGCTCGGCCGCGAATTCGCACAGGATGCGCACCGATTCGGCGCCGTCGGCCATGGTCCGTTCGAAGTGCGGAATGCCGCCGACCACATCGACGCCGAGTCCGATCGCCCGTTTCAGGTTATCCAGCGCGGTCGGGCTGCGCAACAGGCCGTCTTGCGGAAACGCCACCAGTTGCAAGTCGAGATACGGCGCGACCCGGCGCTTGACGTCCAGCAGCGCTTCGACGGCCAGCAGGCGATCGTCGCAAATATCGACGTGCGAGCGAATCGCCAGCAAGCCGCGCGCCACCGCCCAGTCGCAATACTGCAGCGCGCGCTCGATCAGCGCGTCCTGGCTCAGCTGCGGTTTCAGCTCGCCCCACAGCGCGATACCTTCCAGCAGCGTGCCGGATTGGTTCACGCGCGGCAAGCCGTAGCTCAGCGTCGCGTCCATGTGGAAATGGGCGTCGACGAACGGCGGCGCGACCAGGTCGCCGGCGGCGTCGATTTCGGTTGCGCCCTGCACCGGCAGCCTGTGCCCGGTGCCGGCGATGCGGCCGGCGTCGATCGCGATATCGACCGCCGTGCGGCCGTCAGGCAGGGTGGCGTTGCGGATGACCAGATCCATGGGGACTCCCGGTGAGTGTTGATGGTGTGCAGCGGCGCCGGCGCTTATTTTTTGTTCCAGTAGCTGAATTCGGTTTCATAGCAGACCGTGTCGATTTCGGCGATCTTGTCTTGCATCGCCGACTGGGCGTCGAGGATGGCCTGGTTATAGATCGATGGGCCGATTTCGCGCAGGCAAAAGTCGAGCAGCAACTTGGCCTTCAGTTCGCCCACCTCTTCATCCATGTTGCTCGCGCAGTAGCGTTGGATCGAGCCCAGCAAGCGGCTTTCCACTTCTTGATTCAATTTGATTGCCATAGTTACCTTGGATAATAACGTTAATGCTGCACTGCAAGAATTTTACGGATATTTTAGTTCATTGCACAATCTAGTGCGCAGCGTATTGCGGTAGCGCAAACTTCTGAGCGCCGACTTTGGCTATCGAACCGGCCAGCACCACAAATAAAAATAACTTTCAACCAACTGAATTCACCGCTAGAATATTCGTATTGCGTTGCATCAAAATTGAATGAACCATCCACAAAACGCGGCCAAGTCTGGATTCCGGGATTTGCAGAGCGTTTTGCCAGCATTTTAATCCGTACAAAGGAGTAAATATGTTTCCGCTTCCCGAACAATTTTCAAGCGTCGCCAAATCCCAGCTGGAAGCGCAGTTCAAGATCCTCGACACGCTGACCAGCAAAGCCTTCGACAGCGCCGAAAAAATCATCGCCCTGAACATCAGCGCCGGCAAGGCCGCACTGGAAACCGGCTCGGCCGCCGCCAGGCAATTGCTCGATACCAAAGACCCGCGCGACTTCTTCAGTGTCAGCGCCAACCAGGCCAAGCCGCATATCGATAGCGTGCTGGCCTACAGCCGCGAACTGTTCGGCATCGCGTCCGGCACCCAGGCTCACTTGCTGCAATCGGCCAAGTCCCGCGCGGATGCCGCCGCGCCGGTGGCGATTCCAGCGCCGGCGCCGAAACCAGTGCCGACCGCTGCTGCACCTGCCGCCGCGCCGGTTGCCGCAGCCCCCAAGGTGGTCGCGGCCCCTGCGCCAGCAGCGGTAGCGCCAGTCGCCGCACCGGCTGCATCCACACCGCTGGAAGCCGCCAAGCCTGCGGCGCCGGTCAAGGCGGTGGCCGCGCCGGTCGAGGTCAAGGCCAGGCCGGTGCCGAAAACCGTCGCCACAGTTGAAGCCCAGCCTGCAGTCAAGGCCAGGCCGGCACCAGCGCCGGCAGCGGTCAAGACCGCCGTAGCGCCAGCCAGGCCGGCAGTGGCCGCGGTCAAGCCGCCGGTCGCCAGATCGGCACCCCCGGCGCCGGCGCCGAAGCCCGCGGCCAAACCAGCGGTCGCCGCCAAGCCGGCGCAATCGAAGCCGGCGTCGGCAGCGGCGCGCGAACCGAAACAGCTGGATATGCTGACAGTCAAGCCGGCGACCAAACCATTGCCTAAAAAATAATTCCAGACTAATGTATTAACAGGCATCGATACGCGGCGGAGCCTTCCGCCGCCGGTGCCTGCCAGCAGCACGGACAGCAGTCCCTGCTGCGAGCTTGCGGAGCATGTTGTATCCTACGCCTGTTCCCGTACGCGCGTTTTGTCCCTCCGCAGCGCGACGTCCCATATACACAAAGGTATTTCATGAGTTTATCGAAGCTAATCGCCAGCTTCGTGCGCCAGCACTGGCGCGCCTACGCGGCGGCGGCCGTCATGCTGAGCGGCGTCGCTGCACTGACCGTCTGGGTTCCCCGAAAAATCGGCGCGATGATCGACGCGATGGCCGCGCACCGCCTCGGCGGCAACGACCTGTGGCAGGAACTGGCGTCGCTGCTGGCCATCGGCGTGGCGATCTATTTCCTGCGGGTCGGCTGGCGCACCACGCTGTACAAGGCCGCCTACCAGCTCGGCGTGATGCTGCGCACCCGCTTTTACCAGCGCCTGTCGCTGCAAGGCCCGGCGTTTTACCAGGGCCAGCGCACCGGCGACCTGATGGCGCTGGCGACCAACGATATCGATGCGATTGAAATGGCGGCCGGCGAAGCGATGCTGGCCGGCTTCGACGGCATGCTGACGCTGGTGATGGTGCTTGGCGTCATGCTGCTCGGCGTCGACTGGCGCCTGGCCTGCATCGCGCTGCTGCCGTTTCCGTTGATGGGACTGGCGTTCTGGCGTATTTCCAGCCATATCCACGCCGCCTCGACCGATTCGCTGAAACGCTTCGGCGCGCTGAACGACCATGTGCAAGAGTCGCTGTCGGGCGTGCGCACGCTGCGCGCGCTGGGACTGGAACAGCGCAGCAGCCAGCAATTCTCGGAGCTGGCCGGCCACGCCGCCAGCGCCAGCCTGACGGCGCAGCGCTGGGAAGCCGCCTACGAACCGGCGGTCGGCCTGACGCTGACCGCCGCCAGCGCGCTGACGCTGGGCCTGGGCGGCTACCTGGTGTGGCAGCACCAGCTGACCATCGGCGCGCTGACCAGCTTTTCGATGTACCTGGGCCAGTTGATCTGGCCGATGTTCGCGGCCGGCTGGGTGCTGTCGCTGATCGAGCGGGGCCGCGCCGCGTGGGCCCGTTTGCAGCCGATGCTCGATGCGCCGCTGGTGATCGACGACCACGGCACGCTGGAACAATTGATAGCGGGCCCCTTGTCCATGCAGCGACTGTGTTATGCCTATCCGGGCCAGGGCGCCGACGCGCTGCACGACATCACGCTGACCTTGCAGCCGGGCCAGACGCTGGGACTGGTCGGCGCCACCGGCAGCGGCAAGTCGACCTTGCTGCGGGTGCTGCTGCGCCAGTTGACGCCGCACGCCGGCAAGGTGCGCTGGAACGGCCACCCGCTCGATACCTACACATTAAAGGCGCTGCGCGCGGCGATCAGCTGGGTGCCGCAGGAATCGTTCCTGTTCTCGGCCACCATCGCCAGCAACATCGCGCTGGCGCGGCCCGACGCGACGCAGCAGGAAGTCGAACAGGCGGCGCGCCTGGCCGATATCCACGACGATATCCTGCTGTTCCCCGACGGCTACCGGACCCACGTCGGCGAGCGCGGCATCACGCTGTCCGGCGGCCAGCGCCAGCGCGTCGCGATCGCCCGCGCGCTACTGGCCGATAACGCCATGCTGCTGCTCGACGACGCCTTGTCGGCGGTCGACACCGGCACCGAAACGCGAATCCTGCAGCACCTCGATGACTTGCGCCGGAACCGCCCGGAACGCAGCGCCATCATCGCCAGCCACCGCCTCAGCGCGGTGCTCAACGCCGACCTGATCCTGGTGCTGCGCGACGGCCGCATCGCCGAAACCGGCAACCACGACAGCCTGATGGCACAAGACGGCTGGTACGCCAGCCAATGGCGCTATCAACAATTGGAGGCCAGCCTCGATGCGCTCTGACACCCAGCAAACCAATCATAAGAAAGCGCCGGCCTCGGCGGGCGGCCAGGCGCGCCAGGCGGTCGCGCTGCTGCGCCGCGCCGCGCAGCCGGATCTGCACCACCTCGGCTGGGCCAGCATGTGGCTGGTGCTGGCCGCGCTGCTGGAAGTCTCCGGGCCTATCCTCGGCAAAAAACTGATCGACGACCATCTGCTGCCGCGCCACCTCGACTGGACCCGCATGGCGCTGCTGCTGGCCGGCTGCCTGCTGACCGGCTGGATCGCCAGCGGCCTGCGCTACCTGCAATTGCTGCGCCTGTCCGGCCTGGCGATGCGCTCGGTGCGCCGGCTGCGCGAAACCGTCTACGGCCACGTGCTGCGCCTGCCGATGAGCTTTTTCGACCGCGCCATCACCGGCCAGCTGGTGGGCCGGGTCACCAACGATACCGAAGCCGTCAAGTCGCTGTATGTGCAAGTGCTGTTCGTCATGCTCGACAATTCCATCGTGCTGGTCGGCACCATGGCGGCGATGGCGTGGCTGGACTGGCGCCTGATGCTGATCGTGCTGGCGCTGGTGCCGGCGGTGCTGCTGATCGTGTTCTTGTACCAGCGCTGGAGCGCGCCGGCAGTCACCCGGGCACGCGCGCTGCGCAGCGAAATCAATGGCCAGATCGCCGAATCGATCGGCGGCATGAGCGTGCTGCAGGCGAACAATGCGGCGCTGCGCTTCGGGCTCCGCTTCCGCGGCGTCAACCAGGACCATTACGAAGCGCGCATGCATGAATTGCGCGCCAACGCCTGGCTGCTGCGCCCGGCGCTGGACTTGCTCAACATCGTGCTGCTGGCCGTGGTCATCTTCAGCTTCGGCCAGCGCAGCATCAGCGCGATCGAAGTCGGCGTGCTGTACGCCTTCATCAGCTATATCGCGCGGGTGATCGAACCGCTGATCCAGATCACCACCCAATTCAGCCAGCTGCAGCAATCGGTGGTGGCCACCGCGCGCGTGTCGGCGCTGCTCGACCAAGCCGGCGCGCCGGAACACCTGGCCGGCAAGGCCGCGCCGGCGCCGCGCCATGGCGCCAACGACGGTTCGGTGCCGGCGGTCGATATCCGCGACTTGTCGTTCGCGTATATCGATAACCAGACCGTGCTGCACGACTTGTCGCTGCAGATTCCGCAAGGCGCGTTCTTCGGCATCGTCGGCCATACCGGCAGCGGCAAGTCGACGCTGCTGTCGCTGCTGCTGCGCTTTTATCCGGCACGCCACGGCAGCATCGCCATCAACGGCATCGCGCTCGACGCGATCGACAACGAGCACTTCCGCGCCGACGTCGGACTAGTGCCGCAAGACCCGTTCCTGCTGGCCGCGTCGGCGCGCGAAAACATCGACATGGGCCGGGGATTTTCGCAGGCCGAGATTGAGACGGCGGCGCGCGCCGCGCATGCGCACGACTTCATCATGGCGCTGGAGCACGGCTACCACACGGCGCTCGGCGAAGGCGGCTCGCGGCTGTCGTCGGGACAAAAACAGTTGATCGCGATCGCCCGCGCGCTGGCCGGCCAGCCGCGCATCCTGCTGCTCGACGAAGCCACGTCGCGCATCGATAGCCAGACCGAGCAAATCGTGCAAACCGCGCTCAACGAGTTGCGCGGCAAGGTCACCATCATCGCCATCGCGCACCGCCTGTCGACGATACGCGAGGCCGACCGCATCATCGTGCTGAACCATGGCCGCATCACCGAGGCCGGGCCGCACGACGCGCTGATGCAGATCGACGGCGGCCTGTACCAGCGCCTGTATTTGCTGCAGCAACTGGCGCCGGGAGAGGCCGGCGCAGCGTGAGCCAGCGGCGTATCAACAGCACCCATCAGGCGCCGCTCTCTACTGAGGCAGCTTTCTGTTGTTATATTGATCATTTTGTGACTTTTTATAAAAAAGGCTATAGAAAACAATCTTTCCTGGTTGCAACAAGAATATAATTCCTTGCATATATTCATCGCAACAGCGGTGCGGAACTCCTGGAGACGGCAGATTGATTGGTATTGCGCATACGCTTGCCCTGCATGGATCACGCTGGCTGCTGGCCGCCGCCTGCATGGCGCCATGGCTGGCCCAGGCGGAATCGGAAATCGACCGGCGCATCAGTGCCGCGCGCGAAGGAAGCCGCTTTGCGCCGAACCGGGCGCTGCGCGATTTGCAGCAGGTGGAAAGCGAGGCGATGGCGGCGCCGCCGGCCACCCGCGGCGAATTCATGGCGCAACTGAGCATCGCCAGGATGCGCATCGGCGACAAGCCCGGCGCGCTGGCCCTGGCCGAGGATTTGATCGCCTACGCCAGGCTGCAGCAAGACCCGGCGACCATGGCCAGGGGCTTGCTGACCAAGGCGTATGTGCTGTTTTCGATGGGCGAACGCAAGGCCTCGCACGTGCTGGCCTTCGAGGGCGAAACCCTGGCCAACCGCACCACCGACTTGCCGCTGCGGGTGCAGGCGGCGATCACCTCGGGCCAGGCGCGCGCCGAACAGGGCAACTTCCCGGCCGCGCTGTTCAAGCTGCAAAGCGCGGTCGACCTGGCGCGCGAAATCGACGAGCAAGGCCCGCTGGCCAGCGCACTGAACGCGCTGACCGTGCTGTACAAGCAGATGCATGAGTACGACAAGGGTTTCGTGGTGCTCGACGAATTGCTGGACGTGTCGGCCAAGCTGCAATCGCCGGGACGCATGGCCATCGCCAAGACCACCGAATACACCTTGTCGCTCGATTCGCGGCAGCCGAAACGGGGCTTGTCGGCGTTGCTGGTGGTGCTGGACTTGCAGCGCAAGCTGGACGCCAAGGGCATGATCGCCAACACGCTGGTCAACCTGTCCGACAGCTATCTGAAGCAATACGATTACGCCAAGACCCAGCAATACGCCAACCAGGCCATCGCCGCCGCGCGCATCATCAACGACAACGCCATCGAAGCGACCGCCAGGATCAATATCGGCCAGGCCCTGATCGGCACCGGCCACCTGGCCGAGGGCAAGAAGGTATTTGCCAGCGGCCTGGCGGTGTATGAAAAGGCCGGCAGCAAACCGGAACTCCAGGCGACCCTGCTGGAATACGGCGCGGCGCTGGAACGGGCCGGCGACATGGGCGCCGCGGTGGCCGCCTACCACCGCGAACGGGCGATTTCAAACGAGCTGTTCCAGCAGCAGCGCCAGCAAGCCGTCTATGAATTGCAGGAAAAATACGAGGCCGAAAAGAAGCAGCGCCAGATCGAATTGCTGAGCCGCGAAAACCAGGTCAAGAGCGCCGAACTGGACAACCGCCGCCTGCAACAGCGCGTCTGGTGGCTGCTGGCGCTGGTGTTCACGCTGGTGACGGCGGTGATCGGCTTGCTGTACCGGAAAGTGCGCCACGCCAACGTGCAATTACACGTCAAGAACCAGGAATTGAAGCAGCAAAGCGCGCGCGACCCGTTGACCGGCCTGTATAACCGGCGGCATTTCCAGGAATTCATGCGCGGCCACAAGCACCAGCCGGAACGGCGCGGCAGCGGTGTGTCCGGCGAGGATATCGTCGGCGCGCTGTTCCTGCTCGACGTCGACCATTTCAAGCATATCAACGACCGCTACGGCCATGCGGCCGGCGACCTGGTATTGAAGACCATTTCGGATTGCCTGCATGTGCTGCTGCGCGAAACCGATATGATCGTGCGCTGGGGCGGCGAAGAGTTTCTGGCGTTCCTGCCGGCGGTGCCGCGCGGCGGCGTCGACGACATCGCGCGCCGGGTATTGAACGGCATTTCGGAACAAGTCATCGACTACCAGGAACATCAGATCCAGGTGAATGTGTCGCTCGGTTATGCGCCGTATCCGCTGATACCGCTGGACCAGCCGCTGCCGTGGGAACGGGCGGTCAACCTGGTCGACATGGCGCTGTACCTGGCCAAGTCGCATGGCCGCAACCGGGCCTATGGCGTGCGCCGCTTCGACAATTTCCAGCACACGTCGATGGAAGCCGTCGAACAAGACCTGGAGCGCGCGTGGCGCGCCGGCTTTGTCGACCTCAGCGTGGTGCTGGGCGGCACGCCGGAGCAGCCGCCGCCGGCCAATGCCCTGCTGGCAGTACCGGACAATGTGATCATACTCAAGCCCGGCGCCAAGCGCGCCGGAGCCTGAGAGGGCAGCTGGCTGAATTACTGCTGTTTGCGGGCCGCCGCGTCATCCTGGATTTTCTGGCCGGCGGCTTCCACCTTGGCGCCGACTTTTTCAGCCGCGTCATTGAGCTTCTTGCTGGCGTCTTCACCGGCCTGGTCGATCTTGGCGCCGGTTTCCTGCGCGGTATTGTGCAGTTCGGTGCTCGCCTTGTCGGCCGCATCCTTGATTTCCTGGTTGGCCTTGGCGGCGGTTTCATCGATCTTCTGACCCGCGGTTTCGGCCGGGCCTTTATCGGTGACGTCATCCTTTTTCTGGCACGCGGCCAGCGATACGACCATCAAGCCTGCCGCCAGCAACGCCATTACTTTTTTGCTTGCTTTCATGATATTCCCTTTCGTTGTTATCTAAAAACCATGGATCAGGCCGCAGAATAACCGTTATCTTTCTTTTAGTACGTACGCTGGCGCACATAAGAACCTATCCCAGCAGAGAATATATCGCCGGCTGACAGCCCCTCAACAGCATGGATCTTCGTTGCTCGTCGTAGCAGGGCTCGCCATGCGTCCTTCTCGCGCCTTGCCCGCGCTGCTGATGAGCAACCATCCGGCGACTCTCTCTACTGGGATAGGTTCTAAAACCCAAGTTGACAAGATTGCAGTTTCTATTGACAATAGAACGATCGTTCGATTTTATTCTTTAAAGGATCGCCATGCCGCAGCCCGCCGTCGTCCGCCGCATCTGCCCGTTTTGTGAAGCAAGCTGCGGCCTTGAAATCGAAGTCGACGGCGGCAAGGTCGGCCGCATCCGGGGCGACCAGGCCGACGTCTTCAGCAAAGGTTTTTTGTGTCCGAAAGCCATCGGCCTGAAAGACTTGCACGAAGACCCGGACCGCCTGCGCACGCCGCTGATCAAGCGCAACGGCGTCTTTGAAAAAGCCAGCTGGAGCGAGGCTTACGCCGAAATCGAAGCACGCTTGCCGCCCATCATTGCGCAACATGGGCCGGACGCGGTGGCCAGCGTGCTCGGCAATCCAACTTCGCACAAGATGGGCCTGACGCTGTATTACCCGCGCCTGGCCAAGGCGCTCGGCACGCGCAAGCTGTTTTCCGCGTCCAGCATCGACCAGGTGCCGAAAATGCTGTCGGTCGGCCTGATGTTCGGCAGCTGGCTGTCGGTGCCGGTGCCCGATATCGAACGCTGCAACTACCTGCTGATGCTGGGCGCGAATCCGATGGTGTCGAACGGCAGCCTGTGGACCGTGCCGGATTTCCGCGGCAAGGCCAAGGCCATGCGCGCGCGCGGCGGCAAGCTGGTGGTGATCGATCCGCGCCGCAGCGAAACCGCCGAAGTGGCCGACGAACACCATTTCATCCGCCCCGGCGGCGACGTGTTTTTCCTGCTCGGCCTGGTCAACACGCTGTTCGACGAGGGACTGGCGCGCCCGGGACGGCTGGCGCCGCACATCAATGGACTGGAGGCGCTGGCCGGCGCCGTCGGCGCGTACCGGCCGGAACAGATGGCGGCCCGCTGCGGCATCGATGCGGCCACCATGCGCCGGCTGGCGCGCGAACTGGCCGGCGCCGGCGCGGGCGCCGCCTATGGCCGCATCGGCACCTGCACCCAGCAATACGGCACCCTGTGTTCATGGCTGATCGACGTGCTGAACGTCTTGACCGGCCACCTCGATGCGCCAGGCGGTCCGATGTTCCCGAAAGCGGCCGCGTTCGCCGCCAACACCCGCGGCCAGCCGGGCGGCGGCCGCGGCATCGTCAGCGGACGGCATCACAGCCGGGTCTCGGGCGCGCCGGAAATGGCCGGCGAATTGCCGATCACCTGCCTGGCCGAAGAAATCGATGTTCCCGGTCCCGGCCAGGTCAGGGCGCTGATCGCGATCGCCGCCAATCCGGTGCTGTCGGCGCCGAACGGCGCGCGGCTGGCGGCGGCGCTGCAGCAGCTCGATTTCATGGTCAGCCTGGATATCTACCTGAACGAAACCTCGCGCCACGCCGACGTGATACTGCCCGGCCCGTCGCCGCTGGAAGACAGCCACTACGACGTCACCTTCAGCCAGTTTTCACATCATAACCATGCGCGCTACAGCCCGCCGGTGCTGGAGCGCACCGACGGCCAGCCCGATGAATGGCAAAGCCTGCTGCGCATCGCCGCGATCGTCGGCGGACATGGCGCCGGCGCCGATATCGAACAACTCGACGACGCCGCGCTGGCGCCGGAGGCGCGGCGCAGCGCCGGCGCGCTGCGCGGACCGGAACGGCTGCTCGACCTGGCGCTGCGCGACGGCCCGTACCGCCTGTCGCTGGCCGCGCTGCAGGCGGCGCCGTCCGGCATCGACCTGGGGCCGATGACGGCGCGCATCCCGGAAGCGCTGCGCACGCCTTCCGGCAAGATCGAACTGGCGCCGGCGATGCTGCTGGCCGACCTGCGGCGGGTGGCGGCCGACCTGGCCACGCCGGCGCCGCCGCTGGTCATCATCGGCCGCCGCCAGCTGCGTTCGAACAATAGCTGGATGCACAACTTGCCGGTGCTGGCCAAGGGCGCCTACCGCTGCACGGCGCTGGTGCATCCGGACGATGCGGCCAGGCTGCAACTGAGCGAAGGCGGCCAGGCGCTGATACGCAACGGCGCGCGGGAAATCGCGGTGCAAGTGGAAATCAGCGCCGACATGATGCCGGGCGTGGTCAGCCTGCCGCATGGCTGGGGCCATGACCTGGCGGGCACCCGGACCACGCTGGCGAGCGCACGGCCGGGCGTCAACCTGAATGCGCTGCTCGATGAAAACCTGCGCGATCCGCTGTCCGGCAATGCGGTGCTGTCGGGCGTGGCGGTGCAGATGCAGCGCCTGGAATAACTGCCTGCGCGGTCAGTTCAGCGCCAGCAGCACCGTGCGGCCGTCGCGCAGCGCGACCTGGAAGCCGGCGTCGCGGCGCGCCACTTCGCGGCCATCGATGGTCAGCACGCTTTGCACGCTGTACTGGCCTTGCTCCATGCCGCGCGGGATCTTGTAGACGCCGATGGCGCGGTACTGGCCGGCGCCGTCGACTTTTTCGACCTTGGCGATTTGCGGCGTGTCGGACGCTTTCTGGCCGTTTTTATACAAGGTCATGCTTTGCACCACCTCCGGCACGCGGCGCGACTGGCCGTACAGCTGGATGTCGCCAACCACCTGCAGCGGCGCGCCGCCGGCTTGCGCCACCGACGACGACGGGCGCAACTGGTAATCCTTCAGGCGGATTTCATTGGCCGGCACCGCCAGGCCTTCGCGCCTGGCCTGGGCGTTGACGGTTTGTGCGGTGGCCACTTTTTCCGAATAGGTCGACCAGCCGATCGCCGCGCCCAGCGCGCCGCCGATGGCCGCGCCGTCGGCGCAGCTTTTGCCAAGCACCCGCGCCAGCGCGCAACCGGCCACCGCGCCGACCGCCGCGCCGACCGCGGTATTTTGCGCGGCGCTGCCGCCGCTGCTGTCGCCGCCGCCCAATGTCCCGCCACCGTTCTGGGTCGCGCAGCCGCTGGCGAACAGCACGCCCGCCATGGCGATGATGGTGGTTTTTTTCATGTTCTTTCCCCTGTTCTTATCGAGTTAGTTGCAACGATCGTTGATCCAGTCGGAACCGTTGGCGACGCAGCGCAGCATGTCGCGGTTCAGGCGCTCGGCTTTTTGCTTCAGCGCCAGGCATTCGCGGTTGCCCGCGTCGATCATTGTGGCGCAAATATCGGCCTTGTCCATCGCGCTCTTATAGTTCCCTTGACCCAGCTCACGTTCCGCATCGCTCAATATCTTGCGCGCCTGCTGGGCGCTTTGGCCGACCGCCGGCGCGGCGGCAGGGGACGTGCTGATTACGCGCGACGGCGCCGGCACCGCCTGGCGCGGCGGCTCGCTGTTCAATACCTGGGGTGGCTGCGCCGGCGCGGCCGATACGGTATGTCCGCCCAGCAAGGTCGATGCCAGCAAGTTCGACAAGGCCTCGCGCAGGGTCCTGATGCGCCCGGCCAGTTCCGGACGGTTGTAGCGCTCGGCGGCGATCAGGCGGTTTTCGAGGCAGCCGCGATCGGACCTGGCCAGGCAGGTCTCGGCCTCGTCGAGCAAGCCCTGCGCCTTGCGCAGGTCGATCTTGTCGGCGACCTTGCGCGTCTCCGGACCGTCGTCCCAGCGCCGCACAAAGGCGGCCAGGCGGCTGGCGGCGCGGTCCAGCGCATCGATTTGCAAGGCCGCGTTGATGGCCGGTTCGGCTTCCGTCCAGGCCTTGCGGCGCAAGCGTTTTTGCTCGCACGGCGGCCCATTGTCGTTGATCGCCTTTTGCAGGCGTTTCAACTGTTCCGGCGTCGCATGGGCGGTTTTCAGCTCCGCCAGTTCCTTGCGTGCCTCGTCGAGCTTGCAATCGGCCGTCATCACCAGCGCGCTGTCCAGGCGCGGTCCCAGGTTGGGCGGACTGGAGTCGCCAGGGCCGGGCTTGACGAACTGCCACACCGCCGCCAGCGCGATCAGCGACATGACCCAGGTGCGCAGCCGTATCGGCTTGCGTACCGGCGGCCTCGGCCTGGATGGCGCGGCGGGTTTGGCAGGCGCGGCGGGCTTTGGTGCGGCCGGTGCCGGCTTCGGTGTTGCCGGCGCCGGCGCGGGAGGCGCTGCAGGTTCGGCCGCTGGCTGCGGCGCCGCTTCGGCCGCTACAGGGACAGGGACCGGAACCGGGGCCGGAACCGGGGCCGGCTGCCGCACCGGCGGCGCTGCGGGAACCGGCTGCGGCACCGGCGGCGCTGCGCTCGCGCCATGCTGCGGCGTGCCGCAAAAAGGGCAAAACGATGCCTGCCGCGGCAAAGCCCGCTGGCAAGCACCATGAATGCAACGGTAATTTACTTCATCAACCACAACATGACCTTGTTTCTTGATAGGACCCCGGCCACACTGCAATGCACAGCGCGGCCCGCGTCATTTTAAGCTCATTCCGGATCGGGAATCTCGTCATCCGGATCAGGAATATCGGCGGCGAACAAAGCGGCAAACTCGGACATTTCAGCCGCCACCTTCCATTGATCGACACGCGGTATCCAGACCATATTCCAGATCTTGGTGGAGGGCTCGACTTCGCCGCGCCCGATACGGGCCGCCAATTCGTCGAACGAATACGGGCCATGCTGCACCTTGTTCAGGAACACTTTATAGCTGGCGCCCGCTACGGCCGCCGGACGCAGCGGCGCGGCCTGCGGCGCCACTCCAGGCGCGGTAGCCGGTGCGGTAGCCGGTGCCGCGGCGAACACGCCGGCCGCCGCCGCTTCATTGGCCAGGTATTCGGCGCGGATGACGCGCTTGTCGACCACTTTCTCGACTTCCCAGCGGTAAGCGTCGCTGGACGAATCGCTCACTTGCTCGCTCCAGTTCGGCATTATGTCGCGCGCGCGCAGCAGGGTGTCGTGGCTGAAGGCCGGATTCATCGCCAGCGCCCGCTTCAGCCACGCTTCATGCAGCCGCTTGGCGGTGATGTTCGGCAGCGACGGCGAGCCTTTTTCGGCGCCCGTTTCATCGCGTTCCAGCTTCGGTTCATAGACCCGCAACTGGTAATGCCGCATCAATTCGGCCAATAACATCATTTGCGCCGCGCCGATGCGGGTCAGCCGCTGCTGCACCGCGCTGACCACCTGGTTGCGGTAATACGACGGCAAGCCGTTCGAGCGGATCGCGAATTCATTACCGATCTGCAGCCATTCGCCGGAGCCCGCTTCGACTTCGAACAGGTACTGGCCGCGCGGCTGGAACAGCGCCTCGCGGTCTTGCAAGTCGGGCTTGCGCCTGATCACGCCCAGCGCCACCGCTTGCAGGAAGTATTCGTAATCGTCGGCCAGCCGGTTCAGCTCATCCATCGAGGGCACGATCGGGTGACGGAAACGGGTCGAATCGAAATGCAGGTGGGTCGGGATTTTCGGGTTTTCGATCTGGTACGAGGTGCGCCAGGTCGGCAAGCCGCGCAGCACCGTCATCGGGTAGCCCGACAGTTCGATGTAGCACACGGCGCGGCCCGGCACGCCGGAATTGACCAGGCTGATCAAGTCACCCTTGAAATGGTCGGACGGCACCGACGCCTTGATTTCGGTCAGCATCTTGCCCCACGCGGCCGCGTCGCCGACGCCGATGAAGCATTTGAACTGGTCTTCCTTGGGCGTGAATTCGGCGCTGAAACGCGCGTTCACCCACGGCATCGCGCTCTTGATCCATTCGCTGAAAATGCGCTGGCGCTCTTGCGGCGACATCGCCGACAGGCGTTCCAGCAGCGGATCGGCCTGCGGCGCGTCGTCGCTGCGGGAACTGAGCTGCACTTGCGCGCGGCGGAACAGTTTCAGCAGCAGCGAGGCGCGCAGCGCTTCATCGCCCAATTGCGGGAACAAGCGCGACGAACCGCCGAATTCGAGCAGCACTTCCTCGCTCCAGCTGCTGATGTCGCCGGTCAGCTGGACCGGTTCCGGCAAGGCGTCGCTGGCCAGTTTCATGTAGGTCGCATGTTCGTGGCGCGCATCGGCGCGCAACTGGTCGATGCGCTGGTCGACCGCCGCCAGCATCGCCTCGACGCAGCGCCGGCCATCCTGGAATTCGCCGGCCACGCCGCTCCACACCGCCTGGCCGTTGTCGTCGACCGACTTGGTTTCGCCCAGCCAGCTCGATAGCGAGATCAGCACTTCGCTGGCTTGCGCGGCCGCGACGGCGCGCATGTGGAAGCGCAGGTAGTCGGAAATGTCGCGCTTCAAGTGGCCCATCACTTCGCGCGCCTGGGCGTCGCGGCCGAAGAACTTGCCGGCCGCCTGGCCCAGGTTGGCCAGCGATTCTTCCACCTGGCGGGTGCGCAGCGCGTCGCGGATGTCGCGGTAGCGCTTGCCGTTGCGCTCCACCGTGACCAGGTCGCGCTGGGCAATGCGCGCCTTGACCTGCTCCAGCAGCGACAGCACGAATTCCAGCCCGCCCTGCTTGCGGTCGTCCAGCAGCGCATACAGCTGGTCGCGCGCGCGGCCCTTCAGCCGCGTCAGCAGTTCGACGGTATGGCGCTTGATGCGGTCTTCGCTGGTTTCGGCGGTGGCGCCGGCTTCGCGGATCGCGTCGCGTTCCAGCTGCGGCAGCAGTTCGGCGACCTTTTCGCGCCAGATATTGAGTTCGTAGGCGCCCATGATGCGGTCGATTTCGAGCTGCACCTTGCTCTCGACCCGCTCCAGCAGCGAGCGCTCGTCCTTGTCCATCAGCAGCAGGTCGGTCAGTGCGTATTCCTGGAACGGCGTGATGTCGACCGTGCCCTTCTTGAAGTCGGGGAATCGGTCGAACGGATGTTCGCTCATCGCCATGTGCTCGCGCATGAACATGTCGCGTTCGGTGTCGCCGGCGCGGCGCGCCGGCTTGCCGTCGCTGCCGATGATGCCGAAGAAGGCTTTCACCATCAGGCCCGACAATTCATACGCGCGGATGTCTTCGCGCAGGTTTTGCTGGGTGTCCAGCACCGCCTGGCCGAACGCCGAATAGACCCGCGAATACGACAGGCGCATGTCGCCGAAACGCTGTTCCGGCACGCGCGGATTGAACGGCCCCAGCTTGTGCTGCTGCTGGTTGACGGCGATCGAGCGCTTGTTGTTGGCGAAGTCGGCCGAGGCGAAATCCTCGAACAGCGAATCGGCCACCATCTGGTACACATCGCGCACGTCCTGGGTGGCGTTGTTCGACAGGTTGGCGGTGTCGACGAAATACACGTCGTCGAACGGCGCGCCCTTGCCGGTCAGGCTGTCCGGGTCGGCCCATTTGACTTGCGCGCTCATGTCGCGCATCGCCGTTTCCAGCTCCATCAGCGTGGCGTAGGCGTTCGCTTCGGTGCGCTCCTTGTTCGCCTTGGCGTAGCCGGACGGCAGGAACATCACCAGGTCGACCTGGCTGCTCGACACTTCCTCGCGCGCGACGGCCTTGGCGATCCAGCCCATGTCGAGCGAACTGCCGGCGCCGGTGCCGCCGGCGCACGAGGCGATCACGACGATGCGGAACTTCGACGTATCGACCCGCAAGCCGAGCCGCTGGTAATCTTCCTTGCGCTCATTGCCGGCGTTGCTGCTCAGCGAATTGAGCGCGCCCTTGATGCGGCTGCGCAGCTTCGGATATTTATCGTACAGGTACAGCCGCGCGATGGCGCGGATCTGGCCGGCGCCCTTGGTCGGGTCGATGCCCAGCGAGCGCAGTTTTTTCGGCCGCAGCGGCATCCAGCTTTCGATCAGCGGAAAACGCGCCAGGCTGTCGTCGGATTCGTGGTACTGCTGCAAGTCGATATGTTCGATCAGGCGTTCCTCATCGCTCATCTTGACCAGCGAATACCACGGGTCGGTGCGCTGCGACTTGCCGCTGTCGATCACCGCGCCGCTGTCCAGGTCGAAGTGCAAAAAGCGCGCCACCGGGAATTGGCCGATCGAATCGACGCGGGTCGGATTGTGCGGATTCCACACTTCCGACAGGATGCGGCGGCGGATGCGCATCATCACTTCCATGCCGGTGCCGCCGGCGCCGATGAAGAGCGTGGGCCGTAAATCGACTTTTAATTCAGCCTTTTTTTCGGCGCCTGAACTGGGGAAATCTGCCATGAATATCTTTCGCGAATGAGCGGTAAGCGGTGAACGCTGAACGGTGAACGGTGAATGGGCCGGCTTGAGGACACTTCGAAAAACCGTCGCGAGCAAGCTCAATGCCGGGTCAAGTAGCGCAGCTGTACGGAGGTACGGGGACGCCGAGTCAGCGAGCAACCCAGACCCGGAAGTGGGCTGCGCAGCAGGTTTGTCGAGGTGTCATTAGCGGCGGCCGGCGAAAAATGCGCCGATCAGCGAGCCGAGACCCACCACCAGCAGCGTGCCGGTGACGGCCAGGCTGAGGAATTTAGCGGGATTCATCAGCGCCAGCACCGCCGCCGCCGCGACAAAAGACATGCCGACGAATAGCAGCCAGCCCGACGATTCGGCCGACGACGGCGCCACGCGCTTGCGCACCAGCTGGTTCGAATACGCATTGCGGACAAAGAAGAAGATCACCAGCAGCACGATAAAAATGCCGCCGCCGATGGCCAGCTCGCGCGACGAGGTATCGGTGACGGGCGCGCCGTCCAGCGGCGTTTGCGCCACTTCGATGCCGGCATTGGCGGCGGCCGCGTCGGACTGGGCGCTGGCGCTGGCCGATGCACTGGCCGCGCCCGGCACCTTGAAGCCCGGGTCGGTATTGGCTTGCGCCAGCAAAATGGTGCGCGGATTATTTGTATTGGACATGATGGTATTTTCCTGGATAAAGCGTCAACGGCCCAGACGAACCTGGGCGCCTTCGCGCAAGTCCGTCAGTGTATTGCCAAATAAAGTGGTTTTCAATTCCGCAACCTTGTTGCCGGCCTTGTCATACAAGGGCTGGCGGCCGCCGGCCTTGACATGCAGCGTGCGCAATTCGCCCTCGACCGTCACTTGCACCCGGCGCGAACGGGTCAGCGCCATCAGCAGGACGGCGCCGGCGGCCAGCAAGGCCAGCAGCGCGGCGATCAGCGTCAGCAGCGGCGCCATGCCATAATGCACCCGCACCTGGATCGGCAGCACCGCGCGCGAACCCTGCACCTGGCTGGGCGGCGTGAAGATGTCGGGCAGCGGATCGCCGGGGAACAAGTCGCCCATGCGCTGCGTGAAGGCCTGCGACAATTCCAGCGACTGTTCGCTCAATTGCACTTGTATCGAACCGGGCAAGATGACCGCCGAGCCGGCCGACGCAATCGCCGCCGTCGACCATTTTCCCGGCAGCTTGCCCACCGGCAGTTGCATCACCGACGACAGCGGCAAGCCCTTGCCCGGCGCCAGCGCGCTGACCTGGTCGCTGCCCAGCGCGATCGGCTGGTCCTGGCCGGCCAGCAGCGAGCGCGCGGCCAGGTGGGCATTGCTGATGGTGTAAGGATAAATCGCGTTTTCCAGCTTCCAGTGGATGCGCGCGCTCGGCGCGCTGGCGTCCGACTGCACGTCGGCGCGCAGCATGCCGTTCGGCGCCATCGATAACTCAACGCCGGGCGCGCCTTCGACCCTGGTCGGCGACAGGCGCACGGTATCCTGGTCCAGCGGTTTCAGCCGGGCCGGCGTTTCGGTAATGATTTTTTGCAAGCGGCCGGAACGCAATAAATCGTCCAATTGCCGCGCGCCCTGGTCCTGGATGGCGAATACATACACCATCAGGCCGTTGGCGCTGTAGCGCTCGCCCTTCACCGGCATTTTCAACGGGAAGGCCAGCGCCTTTTTGATGTCGGCGCCGTGGTGTATCAGCGTATAAAACTCGCGGTTGCGCAGCGCCGTGGCCTGGTCGTTATTCGGGCTGTTCTTGTTATTGGTGAATAGCCAGACCAGCCCCGGCTTGTGGTTCAGCGCGCTGCCGATGGCGGCGCTGACGGCTTCGCCGAGGTCGGTGTCGGCCAGCGCATTGCTGCCCGGCTTCTTGCTGGTAGTCAGGCTGTCGAGCACGCGGGCCAGTTGCGCGCGCTGCGTCTGCGGTACCACTTTTTCGGCCAGCAACGCTTTCGGCGACGGCGCGCCCGGCAGCCCCTGGTTGAACGAGGCCAGCACCATCAAGTCGTCGGCCTGGGTCGCGGCCATCACCACCTCCGTCACCAGCGCCTTGTATTGCGAGCTGGGGTCGGTATAGAACGGCTCCATCCAGCCCGAGTTTTGCACCAGGAATACCTGCGACACCGGCGCAGCCAGCGCCGATCCCGCCGCAGCCGCAGCGTACCACACGATGCCGAGCCCGGCGGCCCGGCTTGCCAGGATGGGGCGCATCAGACCAGCGCCTTCAAGTGCCAGCCACGGATTTCATTCCATTTCGGATGGTGCAGCCACAAATGATTGTCGTAGACGAAGGGGACGCAGTCGGCCGGATGGCTCATGCCGATCACTTCGCCGAGGATCACGTTGCGCAAGCCTATCCATTCGATGAAGGTGCGGCCCCCCAACGGGCCCCCCAGCGGGCCCCCCAACGGGCCGCCATCGAGCGCCGCCTCGGCCTTGCCGGTATAGCGGTCGATGCGCAGCACCAGGCCGGTCGGCTCGTCGCGGTCGGCGATGAAATTCTGCATCAGCGGCAGCACCAGCGCGTCGTTCTTGCTGTGGTCTTCGACGTTTTCGCTATCCCACGGATCGCCCTTGACCTGGTGGCCGCGGCGGAACAGCAGCTTGCCGAAACCCAGGCGGGCGCCATCGATGCGCTCGATCTGGCCGTTGTCGCGGCCCAGTTCCAGGAATGAATAACTGACGCCATCGTGGCCGGCCAGCCACAGCCGGCCATCGCGGCTTTGCGTCGCGCCGCCGAAATTGAGGCGCGGTCTCCAGCCCTGCGGCCAGCGCAGCCACAGCGGATCGGTGCCGGCCTGCCAGATCAACTGGCCTTCGGCGTGCAGCCAGATCAGCCGTTCATCGTAGCTCAGCGGCGCCAGCCAGCCCGCTTGCGGCACCAACAATTGCGCGGCGCCGACCTTGCTCAACTCTTGCCCGGACGCGTCGGACCTGGCGCTCCAGATGCCGATGCTGCCGTCGTCGTCGACATACGGACAGGCGATATGGCGCAGCACGGCGCCCGGCGCGGCGGCCAGCGGCGCGGCGAACACCAGTTCGGTGCGGTAGGTTTCGCCGACCGGGTTGATCGTCAGGCGGTATAGTCCCTGCCCGGTCGGCACCAGCGCCACATCGCCGGGACGGCCGGACGTGGCCGGCAGCCAGGCATACTCGGAGGCGCTGAACTTCAGGTCGGCGGCGCCGTCCTCGCCGCTGATGATGTGCCAGCTCGACATCAGCGGGTCCCAGTATTGCAGCACGTCGCGGCTGTAAGCGAGCGCCAGCAGGCGCTGCGCCTTGAAACCGAAATGCGACGCGGCGAACACGCAAGGCACATTCGGCGGTTTCGGGATGCGCACATCGTGCATGCCGACTTCCGGCTCCGGCGGGCGGGTTTCCAGCGCGGCCGCCAGCGGCAGCGCGGTGATCGTCAAGCCATGCGGCACATGTTTCGGCAAGGAATAAGCGCTGGCCGGCAAGAGCGCGCTGGTCGCGCCCCACCAGGCCGGCGGCGTGCCGGCCGCCGATACCGGGCTGGTATCGAGCGGCTTGCCGCAAGACGGGCAAAACGCAAAACCTTCCGGATAGATGTGGCTGTGCGTGCAGCCGCCCGGCAGCGCCGCGCCCAATAATTGCGCCACATCGGGGAAACGGTTGGGCGCCAGGCTGGCCCAGTCGATATAACCGAGGCCCTTGCTGCTGGTCAGTGTGAACTGGCCGCTGTGCTCATCTTCCAGCCAAACGCTATCGCTCGTTTCCCATCTATATGCCATGTTGCTATTCAATCCAGATCCATACCTGGCATTAGCAAAATTTAAAAAGCGGAGGAAGGCACCGGATTTAAAACTTGCAATACCGTGAAAAACTCGCGCCGCGAGGCTCCATTACCAATCCAATAATAACGCAAGTTGCGTCCGCGGCGTGACTTTTCATGCCCATTCCCATAGGGAAATCGATACGCGGCGCTTAAAAACAGGCCGGCCTGGCGCTTTGCCGAAAATAGTAATCAACTATCAATAATAGCTTTTAACCGGGTTTCCACATTGACCAAGTTTAGGATCAAAAAACCACGCTTTTGAGCAGCGTGAGTTTTGAGGTGGCGCAAACCGATCGCCGGATCGCGTCCTAAGCTGGAAAGGCTGGATTCACACTGATAAGAAAGCACATCATGTCCGCACACCTGATCATCCACGACGGTTCGCCGTACTGGTGGGACAGCCCCGACATCTGGGTTGTTCCCGGCAGCGATCCCAACGGCGCGCCCGGCGCGCCCATCGCCGGCACCACCAATTACCTGTGGGCGCGGGTGGCCAATAGCGGCAACAGCCAGGCCAACGGCGTCCGCATCGACTTTTACTGGGCCGACCCGAGCGCCCAGATCGCGGTCGGCAACGCGACCCAGATCGGCTCGGCCTTCGCCGACCTGGCGCCCGGCGAGACCCAGGAAGTGCTCTGCCTGGTGCCATGGCTGCCGGTGATCGTCAACAATGGCCACGAATGCCTGCTGGCGGTGGCCCATGGCGCCAACGACATCAATCCGATCCCCGATCCGCTGCCCAACGGCTACGTATTCGATCCGACCGCGCATGAACAGATCGCCCAGCACAATGTCGACATCGTGCTGGCGGCCAGGTTCGCGCGCCTGCTGACGCTCGCCGTCAACGCCTTGCCGCGCGCGCCGAAGCGGGTCCAGGTGGCGCTGGAATATGGCGGCGACATCGACCCGCGCCTGCTGGAAGCGCTGGGCCTGGCAAAACTGACGCCGGCCACGCAAGCCGTGGTGGAAGCATGGCTCAGCCGAGAGGCGCATTGCGGGGATGGCGGCGGCGAAGGCGACAATAACCCCAAGGAGGGGGCGCAGGAATTGACCGTGGAGCTGCCGCGTGGCACCTCCACGGCGGTGTACCTGAGTGTGCGCGCCGGCAAGCTGCCGTACGGCCAATATCAATTGCTGCGCGTGCTGGAACGCCAGGACAAGAAATTGCTGGGCGGCGTGACCTATCTCATCGTCAATCCCCATGAGGAGCAAGCGCCATGAGCACCACCCCACTGCAAGTGCTGACGCGGCCGTTCGCGATCGAGCCGGTCACCAATATCATGCTGCCGGACGGCATCTTCGACAACGCCATCTACAATTTGCGCATCGCCGCCCACATCACCAATATGTCGTCCAGCCCGCTGAGCAATGTCACCGTCTACCTGGAAAGCGTCGGCGATCCCGGCATCGTCCCGGTGGCGCGCACCTTTTTCTTTGCCAGCATCCCGGCCGGCGCCGCGATGCTGGTGACGTGGGACGCCAACTTCCAGCATGCGGCGCCCGGCAAGCCGCTGGTCAGCTTCGTCGCGCAAGCCGACGGCTTTACGTCGCGCCGCTCGATCCAGCAAATGTTCGTCGCCGAAACCCGTTTCAACAGCGCCACCAACAGCTATACCTGCACCGTCGAGGAAGGCACCTTGCACGTGTCGAACCTGCAAGGCCATTTGCCGGGCAAGCGCTGGGGCGGCACCGGCGGCGAGGGCCGGGATTGCCGCTGCCCGCCCGGTTACGGCCCGGTGGTGCCGACCGGCCTGACGATGGTGTGGACGCCGAATCCCGCCTACACGGGCGTGCATGGCGAACTGCCGTTTGCCGACCCGTGGTGGAAGATCCTGGCGATCCTGATCCTGCTGATCGCGGCGCTGGTGGCCCTCATTTCCGCCGCCCAGGGAGCGGGCAAGGCCAGCTTCAGCGTCGGCGGCACGTTCGAGGAAACCGATCCCAGCGTGCATTGCTGCGACCTGAAGGGCGCCGGTTCCGGCCAGCCGGAATTCACCGTGGCCGGGGTGGCGTCGGCGATCGCTTCCGGCGCGCTCGTGGTAGCCTGTTCCGACGCGGCCGATCCGTTCTGGCGCGGCCAGGAAGCAACCCCGCCGGCGCCAGGCGAATTGACGCTCGGCGAGCGGGTGGTCGCTAAATGGAGCTTGCCGGAAGCGCCGAACGCGGGAGTGCCCTATACGGCCGACATCAGCTGGAGTTACGACCGCTACACCAGCGGCGCCGCCTATCATCACGCGGTCAGCGAAACCCAGGTCAACCTCCATGTCGCCGGGCCGGTGACCAGCGAAACGCCGCCGGTGGTGCCAGCCCTCGAACCGCTGTGGGTGCGCAGCCGCTTCCAGAAAACCGATGGCAGCCTGTTCAAGGGCAATGAACTGTATGCGTTTGTGCTGTTCCAGGCGCCGCAAGGCTTGTATTTTGTCGAGCCGCTGACCGACGACGGCCTCGGTTTCGACCCGGGCGCCAACGACGGCACCTATGCCGCCGACCTCGATCTGAAGCGGGCTTACCGCTTGCTGCTGCAGCAAGGGCAAGATGTCCATGGCGTGTGGCGCATCTTTATCTTTGCGCAAGACGTCAACCTGACCAAGCCCGGCACGCCGCCGGAAATCGCGGCCCAGCATATCGGCGGTTTTTTTGTCGCCAGCGCGATCGAGCTGACCTTCGACGACAGCCTGCCCTGCCCGCTGAAGGCGCAGGCCAGCATCATCGTGGTGTAGCCAATCATGACTTGCCGGACTATTCGCCGAAGATGAACGGTACTTTCCTGACCGGTGGGCAGCCCTCCGGACCGGGGAAGGTTTGCTTGCCCGCTGTGTCGAACTGCTTGCCGCAATTGAGGGCCAGCCGCTTGCTGTAGCTGCGGATGCTGGACATCTTGCCGTTCGGGTGATAGCAGATGCTGTCGCCATCCCGGCTGGCAGCGCCGTAGCTTTGGATTGCTTGCCCATTCACCGTGCGCTTGCCGTGGCCGCGGCGCGGTTCCGTGCATTTGAGCTGGCCGCTTTCATAATAGGTATTGAAGACGGAGGTGTCGGCCGCGCGGTCGACCAGCAGTTCCTGCTGCACCTTGCCATTCTTGTAGTAAGTGCGTCCTTGCTGGCGATCGCCATATAAAAAGACATAGTCGTACTCGGGTGTGCCGTCCGGAAAGTAGGTGCGGTGGTAGTCGCACACGCCATCGCGCTCGCGGCCATCTTCGGTGAAGTAGCAGCGGCGGATATCGTTCAGCAGTGTGCCGTCCGGGTAGTAGTCGCGCAGACGCGTGGCCAGCCGGCCCTGCTGGATGTCGGCCAGGCGCTCCGGCTTGCCGTCCGGGTAGTAGCGCGCGTCGAGGCCATTTTTCTTGCCATGGTCCCAGAGCGTATCGAGGCGCAGGATTTTTCCGCTATCGTCGAAAGCCTGTTCGCGGCCATCCAGCTGGCCGTTGCGGAAGGTGGCCGTGTAGACCACGACTTCCTTGCCGGCAGGCCCCAGATAACGCGTGCGCGCCCCGTCGAGCACGTCGGCTTGGTAATGGTCGCGCAGGCGCAGCGCGCCCTCGGCGTCCGTGTCGATGACCTCGCCCTGCTTCCTGCCTTTCACGTAGCGCACGCTTTGCATGGCGCCGTCCTTCAGCCTGAGCTTCCATGGCCCGTCGCGCTGGCTATCCACATAGCTGCCGCTCCCCTCTTCCGTCAGCCACGGCCCCTGGCGCGTGCCGTTTCCAAACACGCCGCGTTCGCGCAACTTGCCGCCGATGCTGCGTTCATGGGGGCCGTTCAGCTGACCGGCGACATAGGTATCGAAGCCCGTCGCTTCGTCTTCATCCGCATAGTTGGCGATCGTCCAGCGGCCTTCGCGCTTACCGTTGCGGTACAGACCATCCTCGGTTTGCCGCGGGCTTTCGATATGCCATGGCCCCTCGGGCAAGCCATTCACATAACCGCCCTTGGTCCTGCCTTCATGCATGCCATCGCGCAGCCACAAGCCTTCGCGCTTGCCGTTGCGGAACTGGCCACGTTCGATCACCGCACCGTCGTCCCAGGCCCGGCTGTAGATCACGGCAGGCCCCTCTTCGCTGCCGCTGAACTGCTGCGGCGCCGTTTCCCAGGTGACTTGCCACAGCCGGTAGTTGGGCAGCGTGCCCGCATCCAGGTCGCTATACAGGGTATAGCTGGCCGTCAGATAACGGTCGCCCTTTTTCTGGAAGCTTTTCTTGTAGGTGACGGCATGCTTGTCGCCGGCGGCCACGGGTTTGTCTTCGTCGTCGTAGTAGCCGACCACGCTGCCTAGCGTATGGTCGATGGCGTCGATATCGGCATCGCCGCTCTTGCCCCGCTGGACGCTGTAATCCATCGGCGCCAGCCTGGCCAGCGCCGCCTTGACCTGGCCCGCATTCGGCGGGAGACCTTGCGCGGCAATGCGGTCGAGCGCCGGCTGCAAATCATCGAGCCGCCGGTACCGGCCTGAATGGCGCTCGTAGCGGTAGGCGCGCAGACCGTTCCTGTCGCCTTGGCGCAGCAGCACCAGCATGGTTTGCACGCTGTTGTCGGCTTCCCTGTCCAGCGCGGCATAGAAGACGGAGCGGATGACGGCAGTGCCGAACTTGTCAAGCAGCAAAGGTTTCGAACTGCTGCCGGCGCACTCGCAGTAGTAGCCGTTGACGCCATCCTTTTCCTTGATGAAGGCGATGTCGGCAGCGCTATCCTGGGCAGCGCTGATGGCCGGATGGGCCAGGGTCTTGCCGGTGTAGAACGGGGCGGCCTGGGCCGGCATGGAACTGAAGAGCAGCGGCAGCAGCACAGGCAGCAGCGCGGGCAAGAATGCTGGCAAGAGCGGTCGTATCATCGGAGGCAGGCGCCATAATGTCGAAAAGGCCACGATTCTGCCTGCGTTTGCCACTCCGCGCAAATGCGCGCCTGTCGTGCGCGCCTGCCGCCCACGGTTGCAAGAGCTTACACCTTGCCGACCTCGACCTTGGCCAGCACGGTGCGCGGCACCAGTTCGCTGTCCGGGCAAGACGCCATCGCATCCGAATAAGTCAGCCAGCGTTTCAGGCTTTCCATGCGGCGTATCGTGATGCCCTTGCCGTTGATGTAGCCGATTTGCTCGAAATTGTCGGGACTGACGTTCAGCTTCGACACCGTCGGCGCGTTATCGATCAATCGGTCGTACGCCTTGCGCGCCTTGTGTTCCCACTTGGCCAGCAGCGGATCGTCAAAGCGGTTGCTTTCGAAATACACGGTGATGGTGCGGTCATGATTGGCGAAACCGACGATCGCCGCGCCTTTGCGGATGGTCAGCAGCACATCTTCCTTGACATGGGCCGATGGCACGAACACGGCGGCCCTGCCATCCGTATCGGGCCGCTCCATCGGTATGTCTTGTCCAATCACACTCATCAAAATGTCTCGCTGTGGAGTTAGGCTGCGGAGTTACACTGTCACGGACGCTGCAACTAATGCCCAGCCCGGGCAATCGTCTCGCCATCGTGCCGGTCTGTCAAATAATACATTGCCGTAAAGCACTCCACAAGCGATAAGCTGGGGCTGCGGCCATCAAGTAGGCTTTATAATGCACGGCTATGCTCATCCGCAACATCCCACTCCAGGACACTCACTCAACCATCATGACGCAAGCTATCGACGACAGCAATCCGGACAGCAGCCGCCTCGACGCCATCAGCACCGCGGCGGTGGCCATGGCGGCCCAACATGTCGGCGACTTGCTGGCGCTGGCGATCCAGCACACGCCGCAAGAACCGGCGCTGGTGGTGTGCGACACGCGCAGCTGGCTCAACATCGTGCTGACCGAGGCGTACCGCATCGCGCTGCCGCACGCCACCTTCATCGATTTCGACCAGGTGACGCCGGAGCACGTGCTGGCCGCGTTCGCCGCATTGCCGGCCTCCAGCCTGGTGGTGCTGATACAGTCGACCAGCTTCCGGCTGGAAGCGTTCCGCATCCGCATCGAACTGTTCAAGCGCGGCTTGAAAGTGATCGAACACGTGCACCTGTCGCGCATGCCCGGCGTGCAGGGCTTGCACTACATCGCCTCGCTGGCCTACGACCCGGAGTATTACCGCGGCGTCGGCCACGCCTTGAAAAAACGCATCGATCACGCGCAGCACGGCATGGTCGACAGCGGCGGCGAACAACTGATTTTTGCATCGCCGTTTGAAAAGGCCAAGCTGAACATCGGCGACTACAGCGGGATGAACAATATCGGCGGCCAATTCCCGCTCGGCGAAGTGTTCACCGAAGCGCAAGACCTGGAAGCGGTGAATGGCCGGGTGCGCATCTTCGTGTTCGGCGACACCTCGTTCAGGGTCAACCAGCCGGAAAAGCCGATCACGCTGGTGATCGAAAAAGGCCGCGTGGTTGGCACCGTCGACGCGACGCCGGAATTCGAGGCGATGCTGGACATCATCCGCGCCCATGAAGGCGAAGTGTGGGTGCGCGAACTGGGCTTCGGCATGAACCGCGCCTTTTCGCGCGAGCAGATGGTCAACGACATCGGCACCTTCGAACGCATGTGCGGCATCCATCTGTCATTGGGCGCCAAGCACGGCGTCTACGCAAAACCGCAATTCAAGCGCAAGGATGCGCGCTACCACGTCGATATTTTCGCCGTCACCGAAGGCGTCTACCTGGATGACAAGCTGGTGTATCACAACGGCGCATGGGTGGTTTGACCTGATCGGCGTCAGGCACGCGGCAGCAAGCCGGCCGCGTCCAGCGCGCGGTCCCACGGCGGCGCCGGCTGGTATTCATCGACCAGGAAATCGATCAGCGCCCTGACCTTGGGCGACAATTGCCGGCTGGCCGGATACAGTGCGCTCAGATAATTGAGCGGCAGCGACCATTCCGGCAATACCGGCACCAGCGTGCCGTCGAGCAAATTGGACCACGCCAGGAATGTCGTGCTGTAGCCGATGCCGAGCCCGCGCTGCGCCGCCTGGTGCAGCACCAGCCCGTTATTGGCGGTAAACCCGGCGCGCACCCGCACCGTGCTGCTTTCGTCGCCGCGCACAAAATGCCAGCTGGTGCCATCGGTCAAATGACTGAAATGCAGGCATTGATGCTGCATCAAATCCTGCGGCGTGTGCGGCACGCCCCACTGCGCCAGATAGGCCGGACTGGCGCACAGCAAACCTCGGCAGGGCGCCAGCCGGCGCATCGCCAGCGCGCTGCTGTCGGGAATCCCGCCGACCCGTATCGTCAAGTCGAAACCGTGCTTGATCGGATCGAGCAGCGCATCGTCGACAAACAATTCCGGCGTCAATAAAGGATGTTGCAAGCTGAAACGGGCCACCGCGTCGGCCAGCCACGCGCTGCCGAAACTGGACGGCGCCTGTATTCGCAGCGGCCCGGCCAGTTCGGCGCCAGCGTGCGCCACCACCCGCGCCGCTTCCTGGGCCTGGGTCACGGTGGCGATGCATGGCGCCAGATAGGCGCGGCCGGCGTCGGTCAGGCTGACTTCGCGCGTCGAGCGGTGCAGCAAGCGCGCGTCGAGACGCTGCTCCAGCTGCATGATGTGCTTGCTGACCATGGCGCGCGTCAACCCGAGCCGCACGCCGGCGGCGGTAAAGCTGCGCAAGCGCGCCACTTCGACAAAAATTTCCATTGCGCGTAATTGGTCCATGGCCTTGATTGTCAATGTTTTGACGACAATCTGTCAACAACTTGGCGATTGTTGCGGCCTGCCCAGCGCCGTACAATGTCTTCATTGTCATTACTTCCAAGCTGTTTCCATCCCTTTCAGGAGCCATCGCCATGCTGAGCAACGACCAAAAAGAACAATATCAACGTGATGGCTACCTGATCGTGCCCGGCTTCAAAGGCGCCGCAGAGATCGCCGCGCTGCGCGCCCGTGCTGAACAGATTGTCAATGAATTCGACCCAAGCGCCAGCCAGTCGATTTTCACCACCCGCGACCAGGCCAGGAACACCAACGACTTCTTCCTGTCGTCCGACAACACCATCCGCTGCTTTTTCGAAGAAGAAGCCTTCGGCCCGGACGGCCAATTAAAACAAGCCAAGTCGCTGTCGATCAACAAGATCGGCCACGCGATGCACGACCTGGACCCGGTATTCCGCGCGTTTTCCAGCGACCCGCGGCTGGCCGAGGTGGCGCGCGACGTCGGCCTGGCCGACGCGCAAGTGTGGCAATCGATGTACATCTTCAAGCAGCCCGGCATCGGCGGCGAAGTCCGTTGGCACCAGGATGCGACCTATTTCGACACCACCCCGATCAGCGTGACCACCTTCTGGTTCGCGCTGGAAGACGCGACGCTGGACAATGGCTGCCTGTGGGCCGAACCGGGCGGCCATCGCGGCCCGCTGCGCGAACGGTTCCTGCGCGAAGGCGCGGCGCGCGACCAGGTGCGGGTCGAAAAACTGAGCGACATGCCATGGCCCGACGACAGCACCGCCGTGCCGCTGGAAGTCAAGGCCGGCGCGCTGGTCTGCTTCCACGGCTTGCTGCCGCACTACAGCGCGCCGAACCGTTCGCCGGTGTCGCGCCACGCCTACACGCTGCACGCCACCGACGGCAACACCGCGTACTCGCAGGCCAACTGGATCCAGCGCGACGCGTCGTTCCCGGTACGCGGCTTCATCTGACAGTCAGGGCGAGCATGGATATCCTGATTTTCGCCCCGCACTGGGGCAGTAACGAACTGGCGCCGCAAGTGTTCATCGAGCGCGTGCTGGCGGCCGGTTTCGACGGCATTGAAATGTCGCTGCCGCTGGACCCGGTCCAGCGCGACGACTGGACCAGCCGCATCGCCGACGCCGGCCTGGGCCTGATCGCGCAGCAATGGGAAACCGTGTTCCATCCACAATTCGACGAACACCGCGCGGCGCTGGCCACGCTGCTCGACAACGCCTGCGCGGCGCGGCCGCTGCTGGTCAACTCGCATACCGGCAAGGATTTCTACACGCCGGCGCAAAACCGCGACCTGATCGCGCTGGCCGACCACATCTCGGCCAGGCATGGCGTGCCGATTGTGCATGAAATCCACCGCAGCCGTTTCAGCGGCCATCCGATGCTGTTGCTGCCGTACCTGGAGCAAGATCCCGGCTTGCAATTGACGGCCGACTTGTCGCACTGGTGCTGCGCCTGCGAATCGCTGCTGGAAGACCAGCCGGAAACATTGGCCCGCACCTTGCCGCACGTGCGCCACATCCACGCCCGCGTCGGCCACCAGCAAGGCCCGCAAGTGGCCGACTTCCGCGCCCCGGAAGCGCAGGCGGCGCTGCAACAGCACCTGGCGTGGTGGGACCAGATCGTCGCCCTGCGCAAAGCGGCCGGCGCCCGGCAAATGACGATGACGCCGGAATTCGGCCCGCTGCCCTATACCCAAGCCTTGCCGTACACGCAACAACCAGTCAGCAATGCGTGGGAGCTCAACGTCGCCATGCTGGATCTGTTGCGCCTGCGCTACGGCCGCAGCCGCTAATCCTATGCCCCACCGGGGCTGACCCCGGTGGTAGTCTCGCCTTGCAATTAAATAGCGCACTATATATACTGTGGGCATGGATACCATACTCGCCCCGACACCGCCTGCCAGCGCCAATCCGCTGCATCAGGTACCGCAACTGGACGCCCAGTTATGCTTTGCGCTGTATTCGACGTCGCTGGCGATGAGCAAGCTTTACCGCAAGCTGTTGCGCAAGCTCGACCTGACGTATTCGCAATACCTGGTGATGATGGTGTTGTGGGAGCGTAATGAACTGACCGTGTCGGATATCGGCGAACGGCTGTTCCTCGACTCGGCCACGTTGACGCCCTTGCTCAAGCGTATGGAAGCCGCCGACCTGATCACCCGCGTGCGCGCCGCCAGCGATGAGCGCCAGGTGATCATTTCGCTGACTCCGCATGGCGACCAGTTGCGCCATCAAGCTGCGCTGTTGCCGGAGTGCATATTGAATGCAACAAATTGCAATATCGATCAAGTGGTAGGCATGAAAAATCAACTGACCGATTTGCGTGCCAGCCTGATGAAAAACGTCTGATGGTGAAGGATAAAACGCTGTTGCCCGATGCATCGTAAAATAACAGGCCCGACAACCTGAACCGGCCTTTACGGCACCGCGCGACAATGACCACTTCCGCACCGATTTTCACCGATCCCGATCTCGTCATCCAGGCGTTGCGCAACGACGGTTACGCCGTGCTGCGGCCGCAGCATGTTGCCGCGCTGGCCGGCTGCGATGGCGCCGCGCTGGCCGCGCTGATCCCCTCCTGGGACGATCTGGCGCTCGACAATTACCTGAAGGATGGCGGCCGCTACCGGCGCCGGCGCCACTCCTGCTTCATCCAGGATGGCCGCCAGCTGACCCAGACCGAACACCGCGCCCACTGGCAGCCGCTGGAATACAACGCGCTGCACGGCGGCATGCAACGCCTGTTCGAGCCGATCGCGCCGGCCATCGCGGCCAGCCCGGCCTGGATCCAATTGCTCGGCACGCTGGGCCATGTGTGCTCGGCATTGCGCGGCCAGCAGCCATGGTTCATCGAGGCGCACCAATTCCGCATCGACACCACCGACGGCATCGGCCGCCCGACGCCGGAAGGCGCGCACCGCGACGGCGTCGATTTTGTCGCCGTGCTGCTGATCGGCCGCGCCAATATCAAGGGCGGCGAAACCCGCATCTTCGAAGCCGACGGACCGAACGGCAAGCGCTTCACACTGACCGAACCGTGGTCGCTGCTGCTGCTCGACGACGCCACCGTGATCCATGAATCGACGCCGATCCAGCCGCTGGAAACGCACGGCCACCGCGATACGCTGGTCCTGACTTACCGGGCCGGCCGCTTCCAGGGCGATTATTGAGCGACCCGCGCGGCGCACAGCGCCGGGCAAAACATCCATGGCGGCGTTGCCTTGCCTTGTACTGCACGTTTTGCCCGGCGCGCAAACATTAAAAAAGTTTCATAAAAGGATTTTTTACTGTTTTCGCCATAAATCCGATATAGTCACATCACATATATACACCGCGTCGCCACGAACCAGCCGATGTAATCGGTTACAGCCAGTTGATCCGTGGCACGCCGCAACACCGTAATCACATTGAATCCAGGAGATGGTCTGTGGACTCCAGTAATCAAATCAAGCCCGACGAAATCGAAATCCTGATCGTCGAAGACAGTCCAACCCAGGCCGAGCGCTTGCGCCGCCTGATCCAGTCGCTGCATTACAACGCGCGCGTGGCCGCCAACGGCCAGCTGGCGCTGGCCGCGATCCGCGAGCGCAAGCCGCACCTGGTGCTGTCCGATATCGTGATGCCTGAAATGAATGGCTACGACCTGTGCCGCGCGATCAAGTCCGACGCGACGCTGCGCGACATCCCGGTGATCCTGGTGACGTCGCTGAACGACCCGAAGGACATCATCCGCGGCATCGAGTGCGGCGCCGACAATTTCATCCGCAAGCCGTACGCCGAAGACTACCTGCTGAACCGCATCAGCCACATGCTGATGAACCAGAAACTGCGCAAGAACCAGAATGTCGAAATCGGCATCGCGCTGTACCTCGGCGACCAGAAGCATTTCATCAACGCCGAACGCCAGCAAATCCTCGACTTGCTGATCTCGACCTATGAACAGGCGGTGCAGGTCAACGGCGAATTGCAAGCCCGCGAACGGCAAGTGATCGAACTGAACATGCGGCTGGCGCACCACGCCGCCGAACTGGAAACCATCAACCGCGAAATCGCGCTGAAAAACCTGGAACTGGCCGAGGCCAGCCGCATGAAGTCGGCCTTCATCGCCAATATGTCGCATGAATTGCGCACCCCGCTGAACGCCATCATCGGCTTCACCGGCGCGTTGCTGATGAAATTGCCGGGACCGCTGACCGCGGACCAGGACAAGCAGTTGAACACCATCCGCGCCAGCGCGCGCCACCTGCTGTCGCTGATCAACGACATCCTCGACGTCGCCAAGATCGAGGCCGGCAAGCTGACGCTGTCGATCGAGCCGGTGCAATGCCAGGACCTGATGACCGAAGTGGCCGAAACGCTGCGCCCGCTGGCCCAGCAAAAAGGCCTGGCGCTGACCGTCGAACTGGCGCCGCAGCCGATCTCGGTCGACACCGACCGCCGCGCGCTGACGCAAATCCTGATCAACCTGCTCAACAACGCGATCAAGTTTACCGAACAGGGCACGGTCAACATCAGCCTGTCGCAGCGCGCAGAAGAGGATGGCCATGTGCTGACCGAGATGAGCATCACCGACAGCGGCGCCGGCATCAAGGAAGAAGACCAGGCCAAGCTGTTCCAGGCATTTTCGCAGCTCGATTCGACGTCGACGCGCCACGTCGAAGGCGCCGGCCTCGGCCTGTACCTGTGCCAGAACCTGGCCAATGTGATCGGCGGCGCACTGTTTTTCAGCAGCGATTACGGTTCCGGCAGCACCTTTACGCTGGCGCTGCGCGCGAATGCCTGAGACTGCATGGATCGATGTGCGCTGCAACATGGACAAATCGACATGCCCTATCAATCGTCGCTTGATGCGAGGAGACAGCAGTGTGACAACATGGTAGTTTTACCGTATTGCACCGCAACATTTTTTGGGTTATAGTAGCCCTGTCTCCTCCAAACCGTTCTCTGAACTTTGGATTCAGCCCGCACCGCAAGGTCAGCGGGCATTTTTTTGCCCGTAACACTCCCCCGCCCCGCCCTCTCCCTCATCGATCGCCAGCTTCGGGCCGTCCCGCGTGCGCTGCAGCATCGCGGATAACGCTCGTCCATCATATAAATCAAACGGCTGATTTACTTATATCAATCGTTTGAAATATATGATTAAATGCTTGCATGACAGAAAAAGCCCCCCCAAAACCGGAACGGACCGAAGACAGCCGCAAACCCCGTTCGGACGGCGAACAGTCGCGCGAACGCTTGCTGCTGAGCGCAATCCGCCTGTTCGGCGAGCAAGGCTATGCCAAGACGTCGACCCGCGAAATCGCGCTATCCGCCGGCACCAACGTGGCGGCGATCAGCTACTACTTCGGCGACAAGGCAGGCTTGTACCGCAGCTGTTTCAAGCACCAGTCGAACAATCCGCAACAGGCCATCGCCGCCCTGGCCCAGCCGGATTTGCCGCTGCGCGAGGCGCTGCATATTTTTTTCGGAAAAGTGGTGTTTTATATGCACCAGGGCGACCTGACCCAGCTGCGCGTGCGCCTGTGGCTGCGCGAATTGCTGGAACCGACCGGCCTGTGGCAAAACGAGATCCAGCGCGGCATCAAGCCGGTGCACCTGGCGCTGGTCGACATGGTCAGCCGCCACGTCGGTATCAGCCCGCCGAACGACGATATGCACCGGCTGGCGTTCGCCATCGTCGGCATGGGATGGAAAGCGATGGCCACGCGCGACGTGGTCGAATCGATACGGCCGCAATTGCTGGCCACGCCGCAAGCCGTCGAACGATGGGCGGCCAGCCTGGTGGACTACGCCGAGGCGATCATCGCGGTGGAAAAAAACCGACTGCAAAGGAAAACAGCATGAAGACACAGGGACCTGCCTTGGCCGTATGCGCGGCGCTGGCGCTCAGCGCCTGCGCGCTGCGGGGGCCGGCGCCGCAGGTGACGGCGCCGGCGCCGGCCGGATGGCAGGCGCCGCTGCCGCACAACGGCAAGCTGGGCGACTTGCAAAGCTGGTGGCAAGGCCAGGGCGATGCGCTGCTGGTCGAGCTGATCGGCGCCGCGCAGCAAGTCAGTCCCGGCATCGCCAGCGCGCGCACCCGCATCGTGCAATCGCGCGCCGACCGGGTCGCCGGCGGCGCGGCGCTGCTGCCGTCGCTGGACGCCAGCGCCAGCGTCAACCGCATGAGCCAGCAATCGCTGCAGCCGCTGGGCACCACCTCGCAGGCGGCGTTGCAGGCGTCGTGGGAAATCGACGTGTTCGGCGCCAACCGCGCCACCCGCGATGCGGCCCAGGCCCGGCTCGACAGCGCGCAAGCCGGCTGGCACGATGCGCGCGTGTCGGTCGCGGCCGAAGTGGCGAACCAGTATTACAGCCTGCGCGCCTGCCAGCAATTGCTGGCCGTGTCGCTGCAGGATGCGGCGTCGCGGGCCGATACCGCGCGCCTGACCGAGATGACCGCCAAGGCCGGCTTCCAGTCGCCGGCCAACGCCGCGCTGGCGCGCGCCAGCGCCGCCGAGGGCAATAGCCGCGCCATCGACCAGCGCGCCGCGTGCGAGCGCGGCATCAAGGGCCTGGTCGAACTGAGCGCCGTGCCGGAAACCGAACTGCGCCGGAAACTGGCGGCCCATGCGGCGGTGGCGCCGGCGGGACTGGCCATCGCCAGCCTGCCGGCGCAAGTGCTGGCCCAGCGGCCCGACGTGTTCAGCGCCGAACGTGAAGTGGCGGCCGCCAGTGCCGAAGTCGGCAATGCGCAAGCCCAACGCTACCCGCGCCTGACTTTGTCCGGCTCGGTCGGCGCGGCCAACTTCCGCAGCGATGGCGTCAATACCAGCGCCGACACCTGGACCATCGGCCCGCTGTCGGTCAGCCTGCCGGTATTCGACGCCGGCCGGCGCCGCGCCAATGTCGACGCGGCCGCCGCGCGCTACGACGAAGCCGTGCTCGCCTACCGCGCCAAGGTGCGCCAGGCGGTGCGCGAAGTGGAACAGGCGCTGGTCGACCTGCACAGCACCGGGGAACGCGGCGGCGATGCGCAAACCGCGCTGGCCGGCTACCGCGCGTCGTTCAGCGCGACCGAAGACCGCTACAAGAACGGCCTGGCCAGCCTGCTGGAACTGGAAGATGCGCGGCGCAGCCGGCTGGCGGCCGAAAACACCGTGGTCAACCTGGAGCAGCAACGCAGCGCCGCCTGGATCGCGCTGTACCGCGCCGCCGGCGGCGGCTGGAGCGCGCCCGCGGCAGGCGCCGCGTCCGGCAGCGGCAGCGCCCCCTGACCATCCGATAGCGAACCCTCAGCGGAGTCCATCATGAAAAAACTGACCATCAAACCGATCGCCCTGGCGCTGGCCGCCGTCTCCAGCCTGGCCGTCATCGGCTTTGGCGCGTATGCGCCGGCCTCCAGCGCCGCCGACGACAAAGGCAAGGCCGGCGTACAGAAAGCGGCGCTGACCGTGACCACCGCCAAGCCTTCCTCGGCGCGGCTGCCGATCAAATTGAGCGCCAACGGCAACGTCAGCGCGTGGCAGGAAGCCGTGATCGGCAGCGAATCGAACGGCTTGCGCCTGACCGACGTCAAGGTCAACGTCGGCGACATGGTGCGGAGCGGCCAAGTGCTGGCGCTGTTTTCCAGCGACACGGTCAACGCCGACCTGGCGCAAGCCCGCGCCGCCGTGATGGAAGCCGAGGCGAATGCCGCCGAGGCGGTGGCCGACGCGGCCCGCGCGCGCACGCTGCAAAGCAGCGGCGCGCTGAGCGCCCAGCAAATCAGCCAGTACCTGACCGCCGAACAGACCGCCAACGCGCGCATCGCGTCGGCCAGGGCGTCACTGGCCAGCCAGCAGCTGCGCCTGAAATATACCCAGGTGGTGGCGCCGGACAGCGGCGTGATTTCATCGCGCAGCGCCACCGTCGGGTCGGTGGTCGGCGCCGGCACCGAATTGTTCCGCATGATACGCCAGGGGCGCCTCGAATGGCGCGCCGAAGTCACCGCCGCCGAATTGCTGAACCTGAAACCCGGCACCAGCGCGCAAGTGACGGCCGCCAACGGCAGCGTGCTGAACGGCAAGGTGCGCATGATCGCACCGACCGTCGATCCGCAAACCCGCTCAGCGCTGGTGTACGTCGACTTGCCGGCCGCCACCGGCAAGGAAGCGCCGTTCAAGGCCGGCATGTACGCCAGCGGCCAGTTCGAACTGGGCGCTTCCGACGCGATCACCGTGCCGCAGCAGGCGATCGCGATACGCGACGGCTTCAGCTACGTGTTCCGCCTCAATCCAGACCAGCGCGTCAGCCAGATCAAGGTGCAGCCGGGCCGCCGGCTGGCCGGCCGCATCGAAATCCTCGGCGGCATCACGCCCGATACCAGCATCGTCGTCAGCGGCGCCGGCTTCCTGAACGACGGCGACCTGGTGCGCAATGTGGCAGCGGCAGCCGCGCCAAACAAGGAACGGCCATGAATTTTTCTTCCTTATCGATCAAGAATCCGATCCCGGCCATCATGCTGTTCGCGTTGCTGACGCTGGCCGGGCTGCTGGCCTACCGCGCCAACCCGGTGCAGGATTTTCCCGACATCGAACTGCCGATCGTCACCGTCAGCGCGGTGCTGCCCGGCGCCGCGCCGGCCCAGCTGGAAACCGAGGTGGCGCGCAAGATCGAAGACTCGGTCGCGACGCTGCAAGGCGTCAAGAATATCTATACCAAGGTGCTCGACGGCACGGTCGTCGTGACGGTCGAATTCATCCTCGAAAAGCAGATCGCCGAAGCCGTCAACGACGTGCGCGACGCGGTGGCGCGGGTCAAGGCCGACATGCCGGCCGAGCTGCGCGACCCGGCCGTGACCAAGATCTCCACCGCCGGCCGGGTGGTGCTGACCTTCAGCGCCACCGCCCGCGACGGCGTCGACAATCCGCTCGACCCGCAAGACTTGAGCTGGTTCGTCGACAATACCGTCGCCAAGCGGCTGCTGGCGGTGCCCGGCGTCGGCGCGGTGAACCGGGTCGGCGGCGTGTTCCGCGAAATCCGCGTCGAACTCGACGACCAACGCATGGCGGCGCTGAAAGTGTCGGCGCTGGACGTGTCGCGCCAGCTGCGGCTGGTGCAAAGGGAAGCGCCGGGCGGACGCGGCGACGTCAGCGGCGCCGAACAGTCGGTGCGCACCATCGCCACCGTGCAGAGCGCCGCTGAACTGTCGCGCATCGACATTCCGCTGCCGGACGGGCGCCACATCCGGCTCGACCAGGTCGCCAGGGTCAGCGACACGGTGTCCGAACCGCGCTCGATCGCGCAGCAGGACGGCAAGACGGTGGTCGCCTTCGACGTGTTCCGCACCAAGGGCGCCAGCGAAGTCGCGGTGGCCGCGGGCGTGCGCGCGGCGGTCGCCGAACTGCGGAAAGACCATCCCAACATCGTGCTGCAGCAAGCCATCGACAATGCCTCCCCGGTCGAGGAAAACTTCGAAGGCTCGATGGAACTGCTGTACGAAGGCGCGCTGCTGGCGGTGCTGGTGGTGTGGTGGTTCTTGCGCGACTGGCGCGCCACGCTGGTGGCCGCCGCCGCGCTGCCGCTGTCGGTGATGCCGGCCTTCCTCGGCATCTACTGGTTCGGCTACACCCTCAACACCGTCACGCTGCTGTCGCTGGCGCTGGTGGTCGGGGTGCTGGTCGACGACGCCATCGTCGAGATCGAAAACATTTCGCGCCATCTGCGCATGGGCAAGACGCCGATGCAGGCGGCGATGGAAGCGGCCGATGAAATCGGCATGGCGGTGATCGCCACCACCTTCGCGCTGGTCGCGGTGTTCCTGCCGACCGCCTTCATGGGCGGCATTCCCGGCCTGTTCTTCAAGCAGTTCGGCTGGACCGCCGTGCTGGCGGTGCTGGCCTCGCTGGTGGTGGCGCGGCTGCTGACGCCGATGATGGCCGCCTACCTGCTGAAACCGCTGAAGCACAAGGAAGAAAAAGACGGCTGGCTGATGCGGCGCTACTTGAACGTGATGCGCTGGTGCCTGCACCACCGGCTGGTCACCGCGATCGCTTCCGGCCTGTTCTTCGCCGGCTCGATCATGCTGGTGCCGCTGCTGCCGACAGGCTTCGTGCCGGCCGCCGACCGCGGCCAGACCCAGATCAACCTGGAACTGCCGCCCGGCTCGACGCTGGCCGAAACCCGCGTGGTCGCGGCGCAGGCGCGCGCGGCGGCGCTGCGGGTGCCTGGCATCACCGGCGTGTTCAGTTCGATCGGCGGCGGCTCGGCCGGCGACGCGTTCGCGCCCGGCGCGGCGGCCGAGGCGCGCCGCGCGGTGCTGACGCTGACCACGCTGCACCGTACCAAGCGCAAGGAATCGATGGCCGGCCTGGAAGCGCAGCTGCGGCATCAGCTCGACGGCATCCCCGGCGCCCGCTTCACCGTCGGCCCGCCCGACACCGGCGTCAAGATGCAGCTGGTCTTGCGCAGCGAAGACCCGGTCGCGCTGACCGGCGCGGCGCAAAAAGTGGAGCGCGAACTGCGCGGCCTGAAAGGCATCGGCAACGTCAGTTCCAGCGCCTCGCTGGTGCGCCCGGAAATCATCGTGCGGCCCGACTTCGCGCGCGCCGCCGACCTCGGCGTGACCGCCACGGCGATCGGCGAAACGGTGCGCGTGGCCACCGCCGGCGACTACGACACCGACCTGACCAAGATGAACCTGTCGGAACGCCAGGTGCCGATCCGGGTCAAGCTGCCGGATGCGGTGCGGGCCGACCTGGACGCGATTTCGCGCCTGACCGTGCCCGGCAAGAATGGCCCGGTGCGGCTGGCCAACGTGGCCGGCATCAGCATGGAAAGCGGCCCGGCGCAGATCGACCGGCTCAACCGCAGCCGCAACGTGACGCTGGACGTGGAGCTGGGCCAGCGCTCGCTGGGCGAATTGAACAAGGAGGCGCGCGCGCTGCCGTCGATGAAAAACCTGCCGCCGTCGGTGCATATCGCCGAGCTGGGCGACGCCCAGGAAATGGCGTCGCTGTTCGCCAGCTTCGGCCTGGCGATGCTGATCGGCGTGCTGTGCATCTTTTGCGTGCTGGTGCTGCTGTTCAAGGACTTCATGCAGCCGATCACCATCCTGGCCGCGCTGCCGCTGTCGATCGGCGGCGCCTTCGTGGCGCTGCTGCTGACCGGCCGCGCGCTGTCGATGCCGTCGATGATCGGACTGATCATGCTGATGGGGATCGTCACCAAGAACTCGATCCTGCTGGTCGATTATGCGATCCTGGCGCGCCAGGCCGGCATGAACCGCGTCGACGCGCTGGTCGACGCCTGCCACAAGCGCAGCCGGCCTATTTTGATGACCACCATCGCGATGGGCGCCGGCATGATGCCGCTGGCGCTGGGCTGGGGCGCCGACCCGAGTTTCCGTTCGCCGATGGCGATCACCGTGATCGGCGGCCTGATCACGTCCACCTTGCTCAGCTTGCTGGTGGTGCCGGCCGTGTTCACCTATATCGACGACCTGGAGCACTGGCTGGGACGCTTCAGGAAGCAGCTGCGGCGTAATGACGGCGCCAGGGTGGTGCTGGACAAGTAAAACCGGCCCTAAATCAGCCAGCTGGCGCCGTTCGACTTGAGTGGCGAGCCCTTGCTGGAACTGGCCGGCGGCATCGTATGACGACCTGCTGCTGGTAGTCAGCGGCGAATCGTCGGTCGCCAGCGAAAACAGCCCACCGCAGCCGGACGCCGACGACATCGCACGCGACACCAGCAAGCTCAAGGGGCAGGCGCGCTGCGCCTACGACGGCAAGCAATAGCGGCTGGTCGAAGGCGAAAACATCGTGCCGGGCGTGTGACCGGCGAGCGTCCCTGATCTTGCTATCAATTTGAGACAAATAGCCGGCCCGCCAGCAAATACGGCATGACATAATGCGCCATTATTTTATTTAATGACAATTATGCGCATCACCACAACCTTATTCAAAACATCCCTGCTCCTGCTGCTGGCCGCCACCCTGGCCGCCTGCTCGGGCAAACCGGCGCCGCTGGCCAGCGAAATAGACGAGGGCGTATTGATGGTCGCCATCTTTGGCAAGAATTACCGCCCCGCCAGCAAAGATGCGCTGACCACCTGGAACAACCCGGACAAGCACAACAAGCGCGGCCGGTATTTGCTGCAGGCGATCGCCCATACGGTGTTGCCGGATGGCGTCACGGTACTGGTGGTGAACGCGCAGCCGGCCGGCGCCGACGGCCAATCCACGGCGATTCATGACACGCCAGGCTTGTTAAACGTCTTTTTCATGAAACAGGACGGCGATCAATGGCAAGTCTTGAAGCGCCATGAAGAAGGCGCCATCGGCAACAGCGGCTACGTCGGCGACGTCAAGTGGATCAAGCTCGGCGCCGACAAGCCTGGCATGGAAATCATCAACAGCCTGGTCTACTATGGCAACGTCAGCACGAGCACGGTGCTGTACGATTTGAGCGACCAGAAAGTGCGGAAGGTAGCTGGATTCGCCATACATGCGGATAACGATGTGGCTTGTGACCCTGAAGACCACCCGGACGCCAATAAATGCTGGAATGTGACCGGCGACTACCACTTTGTCGCCCCTCAAAAGCCAGGCCCCTACGACGATGTGATGATGCTTATTTCAGGCAAATCGGAGCTCGCCCAGGAAACTGACGCGGCGCAGCAGGAACAGAGCGCAGCGGCCAAGGAAGCCAACGCCCCTGAGCAGGAAGAGAATGCACCGGAGCCGAGCACCAAGAAGGCCGGGCGCGTCGTCACCAAAATCAATCAATGGGCGCGCTACGCCTACGACGGCAAACAATACCAGCTGGTCGAAGGCGAAAACAACATCAGGCACGGCTTTTGATTCAGGCGGCGGTCTTGAGGCGGCGCAGCAAGGGCTGGTACATCTCGCGGGTGTGGCGGCTCCAGCGCTGCATCGCCTGGTCCAGCTCGGCGCGCAGTTGCGCCGCCAATGCGTGCTCGCCATTGCCGGCCGCCCAGATCGCATATTCGGCGCGGCACTCGAAGCTGCCGAAACGCTGCAGCCCATCGTCGAATTCCGCCTTGGCCTCGGTTTGGCGGCCTGCGCCGGCCAGCGCGCGCGCCATCAGGATCGATACTTTCTCGGCCCGGAAATGCACGTCGTTGCGGCGGATGAATTCCACGTGCGGCAACGCATGGGCGCCCTTGCCCGACTCCAGCCACGCGCGCGCCGCGCTGTAGCGGATTTCCAGGTCGGACGAAAACACGCCCTGCAAACACGTTTCATAGACGCCGGCCGCTTCTTCGGCGGCGCCGTTTTCCAGCAAGGCGCTGGCCAGGCGCATCTGGTTCTGCGCGGTCGGCGTGTAGTCGAAGGCGGCGCGGGCTTCGCGCAATTCACGGCCCGGATCCAGCGTTTTCACGGCGACCGACACGGCCTTGCCGGCGCCGTGCCGCAAGTTCGAAGCGGGCAGGTAGACCGCGAACAGATACACCAGGCTGCCCAGCAGCGGGAATGAAAACAGCACGAACAGCCAGAAAATCGGCTGGCCGTTGCGGATCGCATGTATCGCAAAAAACAAGGCGACCAATACATGTATGCCTATGCCGCCTATGCCAAAAATTTCCATTTACTAACCTCTTGATATCAATGACAAGATGTAGCCGGCCACAAGCCAGGCTTTTTCCTGGCAGGGATATTACACCTCCAGATCCTTAATCTCCAATTAACGCCCATGCGGCCTGACCAAAAAAAGCCCGGCAAGCCGGGCAAACGAGGAGAAACGGAACCGCAAATCAGGGGGCGGGAATCGGTGGCGGCGCGGCCCAGCCACCGCCCATGGCGCGGTACAGGTCGACCGACGCGACCAGCATGCGCGTCTTCAATTGCAGCCGGCCGACGTCGGCGCTATACAAGGTGCGCTGGGCGTCCAGCTCTTCCAGGTAGGAGGCATAACCGTTGCGGTAGCGGTTGCGGGCGATGCGCAGCGTGTCGGCGGCGGTGGCGCGGCGCGCATCGTTTTCCTGCGCCTGTTCACGCAACCTGGCCAGCGCGCCGATGCCGTTATCCGCTTCGGCAAACGCGCCGCGCACCGTGTCTTCATACGCATGGGCCAGCTGGTCGCGCCGGGCCGCCGCGGCATCGGTTTGCGCCTGCACCCGGCCGCCGTCGAAGATCGGGCCTGCCACGATGCCGGTCAATTTCCACAAGGCCAGCGGCGCGTTCAGGAAGGTGGTCAAGGTGGCCGCTTGCACGCCGCCCGCCGCCGTCAGTTTGAACGACGGCAGCAACTGATCGCGGATCGCGGCCAGGCTGTCATTCGAGGCCAGCAAATTCAATTCGGCGCGCGCGATGTCGGGCCGGCGGCGCAGCAAGTCCGACGGCAAGCCGGCCGGCACCGGCGGCGGGTTCAAGTCGGCCAGCGGGATGCCGCGCGCGACCGGCCCCGGATTGCCGCCGGCCAGGATGGCCAGCGCGTTTTCCTGTTCGAAGATGGCGCGCTGCAATTGCGGCACCAGTTCCGCCGCCGCATGGTATTCCGATTGCGCCTGCAGCCATTCCAGCTGCGAGCTGTAGCCGACCTCGAACTGGCGCCGCGCCAGGTCGCGCGACTGCTGGCGCAGTGTCAAGGTGGCCTGGGCCAGTTCCAGCTGCGCGTCGAGGCCGCGCAAGTTCAGGTAGCCAGCCGCCACGCTGGCGGCGATCGACAAGGCCGCGGCGTCGGCGCTGGCTTGCTCGGCGCGGTAGCTGGCGGCGGCCGCGTCGCTCAGCCTGGCGAGCCGGCCCCATACATCGATTTCATACCCGGCCTGCAGCTCGGCCTGGAAGACATTGCTCACATACGGTTCGCCGTTGTAGGCCAGCGTGCGGGCGCGGGTCGGCGCGCTGTCGAACGACAGCGCCGGCCGGCGACTGCTGTCGGCCTGGGCCAGGCGCGCGCGGTATTCGGCGACGCGGGCGCGCGCCACCAGCAGGTCGCCGTTATTGGCCAGCGCGCGATCGACCAGCGCGCCCAGCACCGGATCGCCGAACGCCTGCCACCACCAACGCTCCAGCGCCGGCCCATTCGCGGCCGGCCCGGCCCGCGAGCGGAACTCGGCCGGCACCTGCAGCGACGATGGCGGTGCCGGCGGCGCATTCGCGGCGCAGCCGGCCAGCATCGCCGCCATCGTGCATGCCACTACGCCGCGCCGCATCATGGCTTGCTTCCTTTGCCGGGCGGCGGTGGATTGACGGCGGCGTCGTTCAGCACCGCCGACGTATCGACGCTGACCACCACCGACATGCCGGGCCGCAGCCGGCGCGCGTTGGCCTGGCCCGGATCGATGCGGATGCGCACCGGTATGCGCTGGGCGATCTTGAGGTAGTTGCCGGTCGCGTTATCGGCCGGCAGCACACTGAATTCGGAACCGGTGGCCGGCGAAATCTGTTCCACCTGGCCGGTCAGCGCGGCGCCGTTCAAGGCGTCGACATGGAAGGTTGCGCCCTGGCCGATCCGCACGCCGTTCATCTGGGTTTCCTTGAAATTGGCGATCACCCACATCTGGCGCGGCACCACGCCCATCAGCTGCGCGCCGGAATTGACGTACGCGCCCTGGCGCACCGTCACCTGGCCCAGCTGGCCGTCGGACGGCGCCGTGATGCGGGTATTGTCCAGGTCGATGCTGGCCGCCTTGACGGCCGCCTGCGCATTCGCCACCGCCGCTTCCAGCGCCGCCTTGTTGACGATTACCGACTGCACGTTTTGGCGCGCGATGTCGAGACCGGCCCTGGCCTGGGCCAGCGCCGCCGCCGATTGCGCCTTGGCAGCCTGCGACTGGTCCTGCTCGCGTCGCGACAGCGAACCGTCGGCCACCAGCGCATCGACCCGCAGCAGGTCGGCGCCGGTCTTGCGGGCCTGCGCCTCGGCATTCAGCAGCGCGGCCTGGCTCATCGCGACGTTGGCCCCGGCACTGTTGCGCTGCTGCGCCCAGTTGGCCAGCGCGGCTTGTTGCGCAGCCAGTTGCGCCTGCGCCTGGTCGTAGCGCTGGCGGTAGATGCGGTCGTCGATCCGCACCAGCAACTGGCCTTGTTGCACCATCTGGAAATCCTGCACCTTGACGTCCACCACATAACCCGACAACTGGCTGCCGACGATGGTCACCTGGCCGCGCACCATGGCGTTTTCGGTGCTGACCATGGGACTGCTGAACGGCGGCAAGCGCCACGCATACAACACGATCAGCACGCCGATCAGCGCTACCGACGCAAAGAAAATGCCCGACAACCACTGACGGCGCCGCTCCGGCTGCGGCGGCGTCAACGGCGCGGCAGCCGGAGCGGCCTCAGTCGCGGGTGGAGTCGGCGGCGTTGAGTCTGGCAGTGTCATCGAGGTTCCGAATTAGCGATAGAAACATTGGCCATGCCGGCATGCACGCCGGCCGCGTGCGCCAGTGCACGGTTCAGTGCATGCGCCCGCTTGCCCAGCGTGCCCCGGCACTGAGTCAGCAGCAGCCACAGGAAGGTCAGGATGGCGACGCCGCAGATCAGCAGGAACACATCGTTATAGGCCAGCACATTGGCTTCGCGGGTGGCGATCGCGCCCAGCCGGGCCACGCCTTGCCCGCTGCGCAGCACCGGGTCGGCCAGCACCCCGGCATACGCGCCGGCGCCGGATTGCACCCGTGCCGCCACCTGCGGGTCGAGCATCGTCAAATGCTCGACCAGGTAACTGGAATGGAATTTTTCGCGCGCGGTCTGGACCGTGCCGACAATCGCGGTGCCGAGCAAGCCGCCCATGTTCTGGGTAATCGCGAACATCACCGAAAAACTGACCAGGTTGCGCGGCTCGGCGATCACCGCGCCGAAACCGGCGACCATGGTCGGACCGAGGAAATAGGTGCCGCCGAAGGCCAGCAAGAACTGGCTCAGATACATATTGGCGGGCCGGGTCTGGCTGGTGGCGTGGCCGTCGATATACGCGCCGATGGCGATCAGCACCAGCGCGAACATCAGCGAACGGTGCAAGGTCGCCGGGTTGATCAGCAGCGCGCTGCACACCAGCCCCGCCACGCTGCCGGACAAGACCACCGCGAACATGGTTTGCATCTGGTCGGTGTTGAAGCCCAGCGCCTGCAGGAAGCCGACCGCGCCGGTCGATTCCGACAGCACGATGCGGAACAGCAGCACCGACAGCGCCAGCCTGGTCATCCTGGCGGTGGTCAGCCAGCGCGTATTGAGCAGCGGATTGGCGCGGTTATGCTCGATCGCCAGCGATGCGGCGATCAGCGCGATCGACGCGGCCAGGCAGATACCGACCCAGCGCGCTTCCAGCCACCACGCGGTGCGGCCCTGGGCCAGCACCGCGCATAACAGCGCGACGCCGGGCGCGAACAGTACGAAGGTCACGAAGTCGAGTTTTTCAAACGATTGGAAGCGGTCGCCCGGCGGCAGTTTTAGCGCCATCACGCAGCCCAGCGCCAGCAGCGTCAGGCCCAGCTCGAACAGATACAGGCCGCGCCATTCGCCGATTTCCAGCAGTTCCGACGTGAAAATGCGCGCCAGCGGCAGCGCCAGCTGGGCGAAGCCGAGCCCGAATACCAGCCCCTTGAGCCGGTGCCGGGCCGGAAACGCCTGCAAGGTGTAATACAGCCCCAGCGTGCCGAGCGCGGCGCCGACCATGCCGTGCGCGGCGCGCACCGCCAGCGCGGAAGCGAGCTGGTTGGCGTACAGGTGGCCGAAGGTGACCAGCGCATACAGCACCAGGAACACTTCGGTGAACAGCCGCAGGCCGTATTGCTGGCGGAACTTCACCAGCAGCAGATTCATCGACACGGTGGTCATCACATACGCCGCCGGCAGCCACAGCATCTCGGACGCATAAGCGCCCATGGTGCCTTGCAGGTTGACCAGGTTGGCGGTGACCAGGGCATTCCCGAGGCCGCCGGTCAGCGCGACGATCAGGCCGACCGCGAAATACGCCCAGCGGCGCCGGCGCGAATGCAGCGGCGTCGACGGCGAGCCCGGCAAGGACGGACGTTCGTGCGGCTGCCAGCTATGGGGTTGGTACGGATCCTGATCCATGCGCTTGATCGCTATCGTGTGTGTCAGTCCATCGCAAATGAATACAAAATGTACAGCTTGGCAACGAGCATAGCATTGCCCGGCGCTTTTATTGTTTCATTTGGCAAGAGTGTGGGAGAAACAACAGGCAGGCACGGAATATGGCGGCGCGGAGCAGAGTCCGGCCGCCGCCGTGGGTGAACTTTAGACTAGCGGAGGATCGGTCTCGCGCGCATACACGCGGTGCGCCGCCAGCGCCGCCTTGAACGCGGCCACCGCGCGCGCCAGGTCGCCAGGGCTGGCGCCATCGGCGATGATCAGGCCCGGATCAGGCTTGCCATCCGGCAGCCTGAGCGGAATGCCGGCCTTCGACAGCAACTCCTTGCCGGCCCCCAGCGCCAGTATCGGCTTGCCATGGCGGTATTGCAAACGCACGAATTCCAGCGCGTTGGCGTCCTGCGCCAGGCGTTCGGCGCCGGCCGCGCCATCGGCGATGACGACGCCGTCGAACAATACCGACGGCCCGGTTTCCAGCGAAATCTCGACCGCCGGCGCGGCACCCGCACCGTTGCCATTCGCCGGCAAGCTGCCGAGGCGGCTGCCGACCACCCGCGGCACGGCGCCGTCGGCCAGCAGCGAGGCGTACACGGTGCGCAGCTGGGCCACGTCGCTGCCGGGCGCGGCCAGGATGGCCACCTTGTGCGCGGCGATGCCGGTTTGCCCCGGCAAGTGCAGCAGCGACAAGGCCGGCGACGGCGCGTAGTCCGGCACCGGCAGCGGCGGCTGGTCCGGCAGCGGCGGCGGCAGCGGGATCGCGATGCTGTCGGCGACGCGCTGCGCCAGGTCCCGGTCGACATTGCGCAGCAGCGCCACCACGCGCTTGCGCACGGCCGGCGTCTGCACCTTGGTCAGCTCGAAGCGGAAGGCATGCACGATGTGGTTTTGTTCGGGCGCCGACTGGCTGATCCAGAACAGCCTGGCCTGCGAATAATGGTCGGCGAATTTCTCCGGCTTGGCGCGCACCTTGTCGCCATCGGGCGGCGCCGGGAAACTGTTAAAACCCTTGGCGCCGGCCTGGAATGGACAACCGCCGGCCAGCGAATTCGGTTCGTACGCGACGCGGCCACGGTTGACGGTCTGGCGGTGCATGCCGTCGCGCTGGTTGTTGTGCAGCGGCGCCAGCGGCGAGTTGATCGGGATTTCATGGAAGTTGGCGCCGCCCAGCCGGCTGATCTGGGTATCGATGTACGAGTGGATGCGCCCTTGCAGCAGCGGGTCGTGGCTGAAATCGAGGCCCGGAATGATATGCGCGGCGCAGAACGCCACTTGCTCGGTCTCGGCGAAAAAATTGTCCGGATTGCGGTTCAGCGTCAGCTTGCCGACCGGGGTCAACGGCACCAGTTCTTCCGGAATCAGCTTGGTGGCGTCGAGCACGTCGAAACCGAATGCATCGGCCTGTTCCTCGGTGAACACCTGGAACGCCAGTTCGTATTGCGGATAAGCGCCTGCCTCGATCGCTTCCCACAGGTCGCGCCGGTGGAAGTCGGGATCGGCGCCGTTGATGCGCAGCGCCTCGTCCCACACCAGCGAATAGGTGCCGGCCAGCGGACGCCAGTGGAATTTGCAAAACACCGACTTGCCGTGGGCGTTCACCAGGCGGAAGGTATGCACGCCGAAGCCCTGCATGGTGCGGAAGCTGCGCGGGATCGCGCGGTCCGACATGACCCACATCAGCATGTGCGCGGTCTCCGGCGACAGCGAGGCGAAATCCCAGAAGGTGTCGTGCGCGCTGGCCGCTTGCGGCATGCCATGGTTCGGCTCCGGCTTGACGGCGTGGATCAGGTCAGGGAACTTGATCGCATCCTGGATGAAAAACACCGGGATGTTATTGCCGACCAAATCCCAGTTGCCTGCGTCGGTATAAAACTTGACGGCGAAACCGCGCACGTCGCGCACCGCGTCGGCCGAGCCGCGCTCGCCGGCCACGGTCGAAAAGCGCACGAATACCGGCGTGCGCTTACCGGCCTTGGAAAACGGCGCGGCGCGGGTCAGCGCAGCGAGATCACGGTAGTTTTCAAAATAACCGTGCGCCGCCGAACCGCGCGCATGCACTACCCGTTCGGGTATGCGCTCATGGTCGAAATGGGTGATTTTCTCGCGCAGGATAAAATCTTCCATCAGCGTCGGGCCGCGCAAGCCCGCCTTCAGCGAATTCTGGTTGTCGCCGACTTCGACGCCCTGGTTGGTGGTCAGGATCTTGCCGCCATCGTCGCCGCGCACCGGGTCGAGCGAGGTGCTGAGCGGACTGCTGCCTTGCGGCGCGATACCGTCGCCCGCCTTCGGCGACGCATTGTTTTCGGTGATGGTGCTGGCGGTGGCCGACACCGCCGAGGGCGTCACGCCGGGACCGGTTTGCGGCACCCGCGCCGCCTCGCCATGCTGGCCGGCCGTCAGCGGATTGAATGGCATCGCCTCGGCCAATTTTTGGCCGGCAACCGCCTTTTGCAGCAAGGCGGCCGGGTGCTGATCATGATGGTGGTCCTTGCCGCCGAGGCTGGCTGGCGGCGCCTGCTCCGACGGCCCGGATACGGTACTCAGGATGGAGCCTGCGCCGTCGACCGACGGCGTCTTTTTATTCGTGGCCATACTCTACCTCGCAGGTATGCATGCGACCGGCAAACCAGCCGCATGATGGTGGATGGAAAATCTCACTGGAACAACCCCACATCACAACGCACCGCATCGTGTTGTTTTACCAGCGCCATCCCCTGCTGCCCCGTCTGCCTCATCGCGACGGGGCGGTATTGACGCCAGTTTATTTACTGCGCGACCCCAATAATTTCGACAAGCCATAACCGGCGGCGACCGCGACCAGCAGCGATACCGCGGGACTGCTGCGCACATAACCGCGGCCGGTATCGGCAAAGCGATTGTAGGCCGCACCCAGTTGCTTGCCGCGCGCCACCAGCGAACTGGAAACATCTTCGATCTTGTCGCCGGCGTAATCGACGCCGTCATGCGCGCTGCTGGCCAGGCGCTCGGTCAGCGGTTGCACCTTGTCGGCGGCCTTGTCTATGGCGCTGTGCAATTCTTCGCGGGTATCCTTGGCAACTTTGTTCAGTTCGGTGCTGGATTTTTCAAGTGCGCTCATGATGATTTCCTTTAATAAATAATGAGAAAACTAAATCATGATTTCGATCCACTGACCGGCCTCATGATTCTCCGCGTTTGCCTGCAAAAGGAAAACGAATGGATGCTGCTTTGCTGCTTTACATCAAACCGGCCATCGCCACTGATCTAGTTGCGCAACCGGAACTGCTTGCTTATGCAAAACAAAAGGGCATTAAAAGATACAATAATCCAGATGCAACTTGCCTACCGTGCGCTGGCTCACGCAGCGGTGCTGGCCGGTGCCGATTCGGGTATTGGTTTTAAGTAATTTATTACGGATCAAAAACAAATCGTGTGTAGCAGCCTGGTCGGCTCCTGCGGCGGCGCTCCGCCAGCCCGCTGTCGGGAGAAGAGTGCCTGCTCCACTTTGGTCTTGCCATTGCCGAACCGGGTCAGCAGATAGTTCATCAGCATCACCAGCTTGCCCGGACATGGGCGGCCTGCGTGTGGGGATGGGCGGCGCCCATGCAACACAAGCGGCTGGGCTGTCACTGTCCCGACAATAACAGCCTGCTGAAAAAATATGCCGCACTGTTGATCTATATCAATATCAGCAAGTAAACCCGCCATCCACGACGATGCTCTGGCCGCTGATGAAAGCCGCGTCGGGCGACAGCAAAAAGCGTACGATGCCGACCACGTCGTCGACCGAACCGAGCCGCCCCATCGGCGTCAGCGCAACGATTTGCCGCTTTTCCGCTTCCGTCGTGGCGTCCGCCATGTCGGTGGTCAGCAAGCCCGGCGCGACCACATTGACGCGCACCTGGCGCGTACCCAGTTCGCGGGCCAGGCAGCGGCTGAAGCCGTCCAGCGCGCTCTTGGTGGCGCCGTATACCGACAGGCCGGCAAAACCGCGCGTGCCGGAAATCGATCCGAGGCTGACAATCGACCCGCCGTTTTCGCGCAACATATACGGCGCCACCAGCCGGGTCATGCGGATCACCGCTTCCAGGTTGACCGCCAACAGCCGCTGCACCAGTTCTTCCGATGTCAGCGACAGGAACTGCCCATCGCTTTGGCCGGCATTGTTGACCAGGCCGGCGATCGTGCCGTAGCGCTGCACCACGGCACGCACGAATTGCTTGCTGGCGGCGGCGTCGGTGACATCCAGCGCGCGCCACATGAAGCGCATCTCTTCCGGGTCCGCTTCGCGCAGTTCGCGCAGCGCCGGCGTGTCATGCCGGCTGCAGGTGGCGACGATGCGGCCCTGCGCCAGCGCGTCGCGCACCAAGGCCAGGCCGAGGCCGCGGCTGCCGCCGCTGATGATCACGGCGCCCGCCGCATTGACGGTTGCTTGCTGGTTCATGGCGCGCTCCTCAATCCGGATTCCACGAGAACTGGTTGACCCGTTTATGGGTCTTGACCGCGTACACCCAGCGCGCCAGCAGCATGATCAAGCGTCCCAGCGCATGGGCCGGCTGCGGCATCGGGCGCAGCACGTCGACGATCAGCACGGCGCGCGGCTCGCTGGCATGGTTGACGATTTCATGGTCCCAGCTATCGTCGAACAGCACCGCTTCGCCCTCCTTCCACGTATAGCGGGTATCGCGCAGCAGGATCGCCGGCGGCCGTTCGCGCGGCACTTTCAAGCCGAGGTGGTAACGCAGATAATAGCGCGACGGACTGGTATGGCGCGGGATCGACTTGCCGGCGTCGAGGATCGAAAAAAATCCCTGGCACAGGTTCGGTATCGCGTCGAGCAGTTCGCAGGTGCGCGGGCATAGCTCGCGGTTGAATTCCGGCTTTTCGCCATAGCAGTACAGCATGAACACATTCCAGTGCTTGTCGCGGTTGTAGCGTCCCGACGCATACAGCAAGTCATCGTCGATATCGTGATACCGCGGCATCTGGTGCTGGTGCGGCAGCAGGTTGTCCAGCTCCGCGCGGATTTCCGCATAGTGTTGTTCGAAGATGCGCAAGGCCGGGAAAGTCTGGTCGATATCGAAATAAATCGGCCGCCGATCGCCGCCGATGAACAGGTTGAACAGCGGATTGAAAACGCTGACGATCTTGTAGGTGACGAAGCGGCGCTTGGCGAGATACAGCAGGTTCGTAAATGACATCATCGATCCTTTTCAGTCTGTTGGTTGAAGCGCCAACGCCAGCACCGCATGCAGGCCGCCGAAGGCAAAGGAATTGCTCAGCGCGCGCCGCGCGGCCAGCGGCCGGCAGGCGCCGGACACGATATCCAGCGCGCATTCCGGGTCCGGCTGATGCTGCGCGCCATTCGGCAATGCCTGGCCATGGGCCAGCGACAGCAAGGCGGCGATGCACTCCAGCGCGCCGCTGGCGCCCAGCGCGTGGCCATGCATGCCCTTGCTGGACGACACCGGCACATGCGCCGCGTGGTCGCCAAACACCTGGCGGATCGCCAGCGCCTCGGCATGGTCGTTCAGCACCGTGCCAGTGCCATGCGCATTGATGAAGCCGACTTGCCCGGCATGCCAGCCGGCCTGGTCCAGCGCCAGGCGCATGCAGTCGGCCATGCTGGCCGCGTCCGGCCGCAGCCAGTCGCTGGCGGCGGCATTCAGGCCGAAACCGCAAATTTCGCCGAGGATGGCGGCGCCGCGCGCGCGCGCCGCCTGCAGCGATTCAAGCAGCAGCAGGCCGGCGCCCTCGCCCAGCACGATGCCGTTGCGGCTGGCGCAGAACGGCCGGCAGCCGTCGGGCGACAAGACCCGCATCTGGCGCCATGCGCCGTAATGCACATACGACGGCAATTGCTCGCTGCCGCCGGCCAGCATGCGCTCGGCCAGGCCGCTGCGTATCATCAGGCAAGCCTGGCCGATCGCGTGGCTGGCGGACGCGCAGGCGCTCGAAATCGCCATCGACGGCCCATGCAAGCCATACGCCATCGTCACGCTGCTGGCGGCGGCGTTGTACATCGCGCGCAGGATGGTTTGCGGCGCCGGCGGGCGCCGTTTTACGTACGCCCGGTAAGCCGCCTGGTTATACGCCTCGTCGCCGCCGATCGCGGTGCCGAGAATGACCCCGATGCCGCGCGCGTGCGGCGTACCGGCGGCGATGCCGGCCTGGGCCAGCGCCTGCCCGGCGGCATGCAGCGCAAAGCGCGAGAAATCGTCCAGGTAGGGCTCGGCCAGCATCTCCGGCAAGCCGTCCAGCGGCGCCAGTTCGACCTTGCCGGCCAACAGGCGTTCCGGGCGCTGCGGCGTGGCGCCCCAGTTGTCGTCGCTGTGCGATACCGTGCGGATGCCGCTGCGCGCGGCGCTCAACTGATCCCAGAAGCTGGACAAGTCGTTGCCGGCCGCCGACACCACGCCCATGCCGGTCACCACCACCCGCCGCGCGTTCATGTCCATCGGCGCACCGCCAGCACCGCGTTGACGCCGCCCAGTCCGAAGGAATTGGACAGCGCCGCCGACACTTGCCGTTGCCGCGCATGGTTGGCAATCACGTCCAGCGCGCAGCACGGATCGGGCTCGACGAAATTGGCGGTCGGCGGCAGCAAGCCGTGACGCAGCGCCAGCGCGGTCGCGATCATTTCAAAGCCGCCGCTGGCGCCCAGCGCATGGCCGTGCACCGCCTTGGTCGACGAGATGCCCAGCGCATCGGCATGGGCGCCGAACACCTGGCGAATCGCCGCGCATTCGACCGCGTCATTGGACTGGGTGCCGGAACCGTGCGCATTGATATAGCCGATATCGCGCGGTTCGAGGCGCGCCATGCGCAGCGCCGTCTGCATCGCCTGCGCCGAGCCGCGCGCCGATGGATTGACCGGGTCCAGCGCATCGGCGCTCATGCCGACACCGGCCAGTTCGGCATGGATGACCGCGCCGCGCCGGCGCGCGCTGGCCAGCGTTTCGATCGCCAGCACGCCCGCGCCCTCGCCCAGCGCCATGCCGGTGCGGTGCAGTGAAAACGGCCGGCAAGTGTCGCTGGCCACCACGCCCATCCCGTGGAACGCCGTCATGGTCGAGAAAATCACGTTCGCTTCGCAGCCGCCGGTGATCGCATAGCGAACCTGGCCATGGCGCACCATCAGGTAGGCCTGCGCGATCGCATGGGTCGCCGATGCGCAGCCGCTGTGGACGATGAAGGCCGGTCCGGTCAGGCCGAAATGCATGGAGATGATGCCGACCGCCGCCTGGTGATTGGTGCGCGCCACCAGCGCCGGGTTGCAGCGCCTTTTGCCCTGGTGGAAAAAGCGCACGGCTTCCGTCTCGCGGCTGGACTCACCGCCGCTGGTGCAGCCGAGTATCACCGCCACCTCATGCGGCTCGGCCACGGGCAGCGGCCAGCCGGCATCGAGTATCGCCTCCTGCGCCGCCACCAGCGCATATTGGGCAAACGGGTCGAGCATCGCCTGCTGCGGCGTCTGCACATGGCGCTGCAACTGGAAATCGTCGACGACGGCCGCCGGCGCGCTGATTTCCAGCCCCGCCTGGCCACGCGTCACCAGGCGCAGCGCGGAACGGCCGTGCAGCACGCCGTCCCAGAACGGCGCCACGCCGATCCCCAGCGGCGACACACAGCCGAGGCCGGTGATCACCACCCGTTCATGCTCGGCCAGCCCGGCCTGGCCCGCGTCAGACATCGGATGACAATGCCCGCGCCGGCTGGCGCTGCTGCACGATCTTGTGCAAGGCCGTGCAAGCTTCTCCGATCGTCGCGAGGCTCATCAGCAAATAGGGTTCGATTTCGATATCGAAATAATCGCTGACTTCGAACACGATCATGGCCATCTCGATCGATGAAATATGGTAGAGGTCAAAGCGGGTGGCGGGGGTCAATTCGGTTTCCAGCAGCGCCGGTTTGACCTTGCGGATCGCGCCATAGACGACACGGTAGATTTCTTCCATAAAACGCCTCTTTCCTGTTGATTAAAAAACAAACCTCGATCAAACTTCAGCCGGCAATCGTCACCAGCAGGGAACTGGTGACGACACGGCCGCCGGTATCGGTGGCGCTCAGCGTGTACAAGGTGCTCGCTTGCGGCGTCACCGTAAAACTCCCCTTCGCGATCTGGCCGGCGGCGATGGCGTGGCTGGCGCCGTCGAATTCCAGGCTCAAGCTGCTGGCCAGGCAGACTTGCCATTCCAGCTTGAGCGCGGCGCCCGGCGCGCCGCCCGCCGGCGTGACGATAAAGACCTGCACCTGCACTTGCGGATAATTACCCAGGTATTGCACCAGCGGGCCGTACGGACCGCTGGCCGTCAAGCGGTAATACGGCCCCTGGTCGCCCTGCAGCAGCACCACCTGGCCATTGCCGTTGGTGACATGGAACTGGAACGACGAGGTCTGGCCGAAACCCGGATAACGGAAATAATCGATGGCCACCGGCTTGAAGGGTATCCTCACATACGCCAGCACCGGATTGCCGGTGCCGGTGGCGCGCAAGGTATAGGTGGCGGTGCTGGAATTGCCGCTCAGCATGGTCTTCGGCTGCACCGCCAGGCTGGCGACCGGCGGCTGCAACACCGGCCCTTGCGGCAAGACCAGCATCACGGTTTCCGCATAATCGACCGCCCAGGCCAGCGTCACGCTATCGTCGTAATTGATCGGCGCCAGGTTTTGCGGGCCGAAATCGCGGATCACCGGCGGGCTGATGGTGACTACCACGATGTCGGTCGCGAATTGCTGGTCCTGGGTCCATGCGGTAAAGGTGTAAGACACTTGCGGCGCCGGCGGCGTCACATCCAGGTAGGGCACGGTGTCGATCTGGCCACGCGTGTCGACGCGCAGGTCGAGCGGCGCGATCGTCACATAAGCGGCCTTCGTCGCGCTCCATTTCAGCGTGGTGGCCTGGGTCTTGCCGACCTTCGACGGGATCGCCTGCGCAACAATGCTGAGCTTGGCTTCGCTCTTGCTGACCGGGAAGGATTTGCCGGCGTCGCCGCCGGCGACGAATTCCTGCAACAACACTGCGCTGGTGCCCGCTTGCGGGTTGATGATGACGCTGCTCAGCGTGAACGACAGGCTGGCATTGGCGGCCAGCGTGATGTTGTCCAGCGGCGAAATGATGAAATTGTATTGTCCGCCGGACGGGTTCTTGCTGAAGCGCCAGTCATTATTCGGCGGCTGGCTGCCGATATCGCTGAGGTTGGGCGTCAGGTCGCTGCCGCCGTCGCCGACCGCCAGCGCCAGGTAGATTTCATCGTCGGGCGTCAAGGCGATCGCGCTGCTCCCGTTGGTCAACTGCAAATTGAAGCCGCCGCGGGTATTCGCCTGCACCGCCCCGGGCGTGAATTGATACGTGAATACGGTATTGGCCATGTCGCTCGTCCTGTCTGTGATGTCATCGAAACCCGCCGTCGGGCCTTATTTTCCTTGCGCACCACTCAACTTCAGCCAGCCTTCGCTAAGGACCGGCCGCGCGGCCGGCAATGCCGCCACGCCATCGCTGGCCGTCAGGGGTCCGCTCTCGCTCCAGGTGGTCACGCCGGAACGCTCGACCCAGGTCCATCTGCCCTTGATCGTGGCCGGCAGCGGCATGCTGCTCTTGTACTCTTCCAGCAATAAGGGACCGCTGCGGAAGGTGACGAACATATTGCTCAACGCGGCGTTGACCGGCCCCGGCGGCAACGCCAGCCATTGCACCGGCAAATAACCGGACAGCGCCGGCACCCAGCCGCGCGGATCGACCAGCATCGTCAGGCTGCGCGTCATGACGCCGTCCGGTTTCAGCGTAAACCCGGGATCGTCCACCAGGTAGCCATCGCCGGCGGCCGCCGCGTCCGCCAGCGCCGCCGCATCCAGCCGCTGCATCATGTGCGCCAATTTGGCGCGCGGCGCGATGCCGTGGTCGGCGATCACGCGGCGCGGTATCGCCAGTTGCCGGTCGAAACCGCGATACGGAAACAGGCGGCTGTAATCATCGTCGAGGAAATAGCCCATCAAGCCGTTATTGCTCAGGTTTAAGTCGCCGATGCGCACCGGCAGCGGCACCGACGTGAAGTCGCCGGTGACGTTCTTGCCGGTATCGAGCCACGACTGGTTGTAAGCCGGCGTGCCGTCGACGCCCAGCGTGGCCAGCGCCCTGACCAGCGCGATCGGCCGGCCCAGCAGGATCGCCAGGTTGCCCTGCATCGGCTGGCCCAGCGGATCGATATTCCACAGACTGGAATCGATCACATCGAGCAAGCTTTCCAGCGCGCCGACACCCTGTGCGCCACGCAACAGCAAGCCGTTGACGAAGTCGTTCAAATGCCGCAGCGACGCACCGAATTCGGGCGGCGCGCCGAGCACGCCGTCGCTGCCGGGCACCGCATCCCAGCGCAAGCCCGTGCCGCTATCGCCGCCATCGTTGCCGTTATCGATCATCAGCACTTCACCGAGGTTGTTGCCGGCAGGATCGAACACGATCAGGCTGTGATTGATATGGTTGGGTATCACCCAGCCGCAAATGGCGCTGGTCAAGTCGGACGCATTGCTGCGGACGGTATCGTCGTTGTATTGCACCATGCGCAAATCGAGACGCAAAGGCTGGGTAATGCGCGGCGTCAATTGCATGTATTGCGGAAAATTCTGCGTGACCAGGCTGCTGCTGCGTATCGGCTGCAACTGGTCGCCCAATTGCGAGCCGCGCAGTATCTGGCCGAACGCATCGACCACGTTCAAGCGCACCAGGCGGAAATGGCCGGCGTGGATCGGGTAAAACAAGTCGCTGCCGGCGGCCGGCAACGAAGAGCTGGCGTGTTGCAGCAATTCGGCCACGCCAGGCGCCTGGGCCGTACTCAACTTACTCATCTGCAACTGCTGCATCAGCAATTGCTCGATCAGGCCGGACATCGATTGCGTCAGCACATCGTATTCGGCGATGTCGTCGGCCATCGCCTGCAATTGGTCGCGCTGGTATTGGGGCAGGCTGGCGGCGTTCGGATCGTGTTGCAGGAAATCGCTGAGCTTGTCGCTCAGGCCTTGCGCGATTTGCGCGTTGAGCAAGCTGCGGCCGACATAATTACCGGCCGCCGGCCCGACATTGCCGCCGGCCCGGGCCTGGTTCCACACAAAATCGAATTCCGCCAGGTCCCAATTGGCCAGCATCTGTTGCGGCGTGGCGGCGCTCGGATGCCATGCGATTTCCCAGTCCAGGTACAGCGGCGCCCACGGCGCCGACCAGGCCGCGACCGACAGCTTGGCCGGCGGCACGCCGAGCAAGCCGGCGGTGTCGGCAATGGTGCGCGCATCGATCAGCGAGCGCGCCTCCTGATTCCACGGCAAGGTTTGCTGGCGCTGGATTTGCGCCGTCAAATCGTCCCATTGCTCGTTACTGGGCGTGATGCCCCCCTTGGCGAACGCGGTCCGGGCGATCAGGCGTGCATTATTGGTGTCGAGTAAAAACGTCTCGAACCAGAAATCGTTGATTTCCTTGGGCAGCAATTTTCCGCTCGGCCAGATAATTTGCGGAAAGTCGCCGCTGGCCAGCGTCACGTCGAGGCTCAAACCACTGTCATACAGCACATGGATCGCGGAAATAGTCTGGCCGGTGAAACGGGTGAACAAGACTTGCTCTTCTTCATGCGCGCCCGGCGCCGCGAACTTGGTATCTTGCTGGGCGCCGGCGATCAGCACCACCGGGTCCTGGCGCGCTTCGTAGCGCGGCAAGTTGACCAGGTTCAGTTTCAGCTGTAACGGGCCGACCAGCGCCAACAAGGCATTCCGTTCGCGCTCGACGGTGGCTGACAAGCCGGTAATCTGTTGCCCGATTTGCTGCACTTGCGGCGTCAGGCTGTCGATGTGCTGCTGGATCTGGGCCTGCAAGCCGGGCGTGGTGCGCGGATAATTGGCCAATTTCCAATACGCATCGTACAACTGCGATTGCAGCGACACTTGCAGTTGTTCGGCGGCGTCGAGCTGGAACTGGCTGCGGTTGAGCTGGGTCAGCGCCGCCGTCGCGTTTTCGTCCAGCGGCACCGTGTAGCTGCCTTGCGGAATCTCGGTGGCCGACGAAGTCTGGTCTGCGCGGTACACCACCCACAGCGACCCGCCGTTGTGGTTCGCAAAACGGGCTTGATGGGTGCGCGCCTGGAACACGCTGGGGTCCCGCACATAATCGAAGATCATGTCTTGCTGGAACGCCAGCAGCATTTGTTCGGCGCCGGCGCTGCCGGCCTCCTTGCCCAGCCAGGCCGCCAGCGCCTCGGCCGCATTGGCGCCGATCGCGACGGTCGGCGGCGTGGTGCCTTGCAAGATCGGATTGATCGGATAAAACGCGGCCGCTCCCTGCCATTGCAGATTGTATAAAAAACCGTGGCACAGGTTTTGTCCCGGCCAATTCTTTTGCGCATCGGTCAGCGGCGGGCCGCCGGAGACCGGATGGGCGACCAGCCAGTCCGACCAATCCTGTTCGGCGGCAGCCTGGTCGGCGGCATCGCCGACGCTCCACAACAGCTTGTGCATGATGTCTTGCCACTCTTGCTCAGTGGTAAAACCTTGCGGATGATCGGCATCGACGCCCAGCAAGATATCGTAGGATGGCGTGCCATACCAGCCGCACACGCTATAGCTGTACAGGCCGTTGCCGGCTTGCCGCATATCGTCGAGGAAGGACAAGACATTGGTCATATTGTCATACACCGCGACATAGCTGGGGTCGCCCGGTCCCATCGCCCGCAAGAAACCCTGGTGATATTGCGAGGTCGCGCCATTCCATGCGCCGATATCGTAGCGGCGGCCAATGAAATAACGCTGGCTGCCGCCATCGGGATCGGGATACGGATGGGTGCCGTCGGCCGCCGTACCAAGGAAATCGCTTTCCAGCACCCACGCCGTATAACGCGGCACATCGCCCGGCTGGGCGATAAAGCTGCGCGTGACCAGCCAGCGGTTCGGCAACAGCGGCAAGCGCATGTCGCCATGGTCGCCAACCTGTCCATGGCGCAAAGCCGACGGAGCGGTCCACAGCAAATGGATGCCGGTGGTCGGCGCCGTCGCCGCCACCTGGAACGGGGTCGGCTGCGGACTGGCGCCGCGGATGCCGAGCTGGGCGTAATCGACCGCCACCGCGGCCCAGTCGCCATTCTGGTTTTTTTGCCCCACCATCAACGCTTCCAGGTATAGCGGCGTGAACAGGGCCGGGCCGGCCCAGGTCGGATTATTGATAGGCGTGCTCATGCGTTCACCGCTGTATCGGAAGAAGAAAGTTGCCGCCCCGCTTCAGGCGGAATCGGTTTGAATTGTTGCAAGCCCGCGCCGCGCACCATTTGCACGGCAAACTGCGACGCCGTGAACAGCGGCTTGCCGTCCTGCTGTTGCAGCGCGCCCAGCTGATCCAGATTGGCGATCAGGTCGCGCCCGGTTTGCGCCACGTTCAGCACGCCGGCCGAGGCCGCACCGCCGCGCAAGGTCACCGGCGCTGTGTACGCCTTGCCTTGGCCATCGTTGATTTGCGCGCCAGCCACATATTTGCCGCCGACGCCGCGCAACGCCACTTGATAAGGCGTAGGCCCGCTGCTGCCGCCGATGACGCCAAAGTGCAAGCCTTCCGGCGGTTCCGAAAAATCGACCAGTTGCGGCACCCCATTGAACAGGCAAATCAGCACATTGTCGGACAGCCGGTCGATGCGCAACAAAGGCAATGGCAGCGTACCTGCGGCGTCGGCGAAGGCCGCCACTTCGAGGCCCGGCCAGCCGCTGACCACCGCCGAGCGCAGCAGTACGCCGGTCAGCGTGCCGTCGACTTGCACGTTGGCCGGCAACGCTTGCTTGCGCAATTGCGCGCGCACATTGTTTTGTCCCAGCGCCGCCTGCCGCGCCACTTCTTCGAAGGTGGTCAGGATATGCACATAGTCTTGCGTGGAACCGAGCGCGATATTGACGGCGCCGTCGACCAGGCAATCGGTCCAGTTCTGGTCCAGATAAAAAAAACGGATCGATTCGGGCGGCAGCATGTCGGCGTCCGGCACCAGGTATTCGAACGGCACGCCATACAGCAAGGTCAGTTGCGCCAGCCACGCGACGATCGCTTCCGGAATGTCCAATGCTTCATCACCCAGCGGCTGCCGGTCCGGACGCGCCTCGCCGCCATCCGCTTGCGGCGCGACGCCATGCTGCGCCAGTTGCGCCCGCGCGCCGGGCGTGGCCTGGATCGACTGTTTAAATACCTTGAGCAATTGCGCCCTGGCGCTGCTGTGTTCCCTGATCGTCATCGCGCTTCCTTTCATGCCGCGTTATTCATGTCGCACCGATTCATGCCCAACTCATTCCGGCGCCCCGCCTTGCCGGTACACATGCCGGTACAGCAAGCCGAGCGGGTCGAGTCCCTGGCGCATGCCGTCTTGCCAGGCGGCGCTGGACATCACGCCCGGCAATTGCGCGGCATCGCGCCAGGCATGCGGCTGGATCTTCGGCAGCGGCGCCGGCGCGGCCTCATCCTCGGCGGCGGCGCCCTCCAGCGCCGCCGTGCGTTGCGCCAGCCTGGCCAGCACGCCGTGCAGCACCGGCGCCGGTCCCTGCTGCCGCACCTGGGCCAGGTCCACCTGGCAATCGCCGGCCAGTTCCCGCACATGGTCGGCCGCGACCGCCTGCTGCCGGCCCTGGTACGATTGCAGGCGCCAGTCGAACAGCGCCTTGGCGAAGGCCGCGTCGGACAAGGCCAGCAACTGGCCGATTTGCCAGGCGCCGGCGTAACTCATGTCGAACAGGCCGTTGGCCTGGTCGTAGCGGATCGCCCGGTCGCTGAAGAAATACGGCCCCAGGCTGTCGCTGCTGGTCGGCACCGGCGCCAGCGGGCCGCGATACCAGGAAGTGGTGGGCTCGCCGCCGCGCGTGACATTGAGCATCGGTAAAAAGCCGATCTCCAGCGCTTCCTTCGCTTGCTGCTGCGCCGGGCCCAACTGGTCAGGGAAAGCACCATGGGTGGGCTGCAGCAAGTCGATCCCGCCGCGCGTTTGCAGGCTTTGCATGATGTGGAGAAAACTGCCGCGCGCCGACGCGGCGCTGAATTTCCAGCTGGCCAGGCAAGCCAGCCGGATCTTGGTATAGCGCGGGTCGATAGGCGGGCCGCCGTTCAAGTGCGCCTGCTGTCCTTCCAGCGATACCAGGAAGCAGGTATTTTCAGCGTCGGCTTGCGGCAGGCGGTTGCCGACCACCACCGAAAACCAGCCATCCTCGACCATCTGCATGATTTCTTTTTGGTCGGTATTGACTTCGCGCACATGGGCCAGCCACGGCAATTCCTGCAATTGCGGCGCGATCGCCCAGAACACCGGCAAGTCCAGGTCGATCGCCAGCAATTGCGCCTCTTTCTCCGCCTGCGTCAGGCTCGCCGCGTCGATCAGCGACGGCCCCAGGATATTCACCGCTTCCGGTTCGATCAGGCGGCCGACCGTGGTGGTGAATGGCGCCGCGTTGCCCAGTTCGGCGGGATACACGGTCAGCAGTCCCATCCATGGCGGCACGTCGCCGTTGTCATCGCCGGCGCCGGAAGTGCCGCCGTCGATTTGCCGCACCCATGGCAAGGTACGGGTGCGCAACACCACATGCGGCAGCGATTCCTCGTAATCGCCAAGCTGGTTGGCCGGCGGATACACCAGTTGCAAGTCTTGCGGCGGCAGGCGGAACCGCGCGCCGCTGACCGCGAACGGCTGCTGCATGCCGTAGCGATTGTCGGCCGGCTGCTCTTTCAAGCCCGCCACCATCTGGCTCGCCTGCAGCCAATAACCGCCGGCTTGCAGCGGCGGCTGGGCGGCGCAATAAAAGCGTACTTGCCCGGGCTGCAAAGGCGTGTCGGCGGCGGCGACGGCGATATCGTTCATGGTGTGTCCCTGGTTCATGATTAACTGAGCTGCAAAAGAGTGGCGCGCGGCGCCGCATGGCCGGCCGACGCCGCATGCGAGGCCAGTTGGCCGCCGATGCCCGCCTTGGCCAGCGTGGCTTGCGGCTGGTTCCAGCCCAGCACGCCTTGCAGGCTGGCATGACCGTGCTGACGCGCCGCAAACACCAGCACGGCCAGCGCGGCATGGCCGGCGCCATGCGGACGCGGCGGCACGTCGAACAGATGGATGTGCAGATCGCCGCTGCGCCGCATCGAACTGGCGCTGGCATCGCCGGCATAGGCTGGATGGGCCAGGTCGCCGCTCCAGCACAGCTGCACCCGGGGTACGGCGGCGCCGTCGATGACCACGGCGACGGTTTGCACCTGGTCGAGGAACAAGGTTTCCAGCCAGCCATTCGCCAAACCGCCATCGGCCGTTTGCACCTGATTGCTGTCGAGCACGGTGCCGGCCAGGATGGCGCCATGCTTGCCGTCGCCGATATTCGGTATCGCTTGCGGGCGCACCAGGCTATTGCCGGCATGGAAGTAATAATGGTTCAAGCGGGTCCAGTCGCCGTCGCGGTACCAGCCGGCCACGCCGCCGCTCTCGTCGCCCTGGGCGATGGCCACCACTTGTTCGGTGCTGGGCGGCAATTGGTATTGGCTGTGTTGCGCCGGATCGAGCAATTGCTGCGCCAGCGGCTCCTGGTACTGGTTGAAACTGCAGATCCGCAACGGCAAGCCACCCTGCAAGCGCAAGTGTCCCTGCGCATCGCTGCCGAGGCGCACGATGCTGGTGGTGCCTTCCAGCAAACGCAGCGGCAATCCGGCGCCGCCGCGCACGATCAGGCTGGCTGCCGCCTGCACCTGCAGGCTGGCGCGCGCATTGCCGGGCAGCCACTTGGCGCGGCTGCGGTAACGCGTCAGCGGCAATCCGGCACGTCCCGCCGTGGCCGCCAGCGCGCTGGCCACGCCGCTGCGATAGGCCCAACTGCTGCCGACCAGATGGGTGTCGACCTGGACCGGCGCGGCTGGCGCGGACTGGCGGCGAGCCGGTTGCGGCACGCTGCGGCCGCTGCGCAAGGCCGCACGGGCCGGCGGCAGCAGGGTCGCGCCCAGCGCAGCCAGGCTGGGCGGTGACTGGAAGATATTGCCGACATTGTGCGCCAGCACCGTCAAGTCGGGACTGCGCAGCGCCGGCTGGCCGAAGTCGCGCAGCGCCGCGTAGATTGCATCGCGCAATTCCACCACGGCCGGCGCCATGATGCTGGCGGCAATGATGTGCGCGCGGTTTTGCTGGCTGCCGACCGGCTGTTGCGGATAGTGCGGCGTCCACGCATACGGCAGCGGCAACGGCCCCAGCGTCACATAAGCCAGCGTGGTCAGGTCCATTGGCCCGACCGGCGCGTACAGCAGCGCGCTCAAGCCGGCGATGCTGGCGCCGACGATACCATCCGGTATCACTTTCGCCTGCGGCACGCCGTTCGGATCGAACGCCTGTTTCGACCACAGCGCCTCCGGCACGCCGTTGCCGAGGCTGGCGATGGCGATACGGCGCTGGTCCAGGTCGACCGCCACCCAGCTATTCGACGCGGTATCCCAGCCCAGCACGCTGAGCGTCAGCGGCGTCGTCACCGATGGCTGGGCCATCGGCTGGATGCCGATCGCCGGACCGGTAAAGGTCGCGGCCGCGCCATCGAAACGCATCAGCGTGGACGGGATCACGGTATTGATATTGAATATGAACGGCGTCGCGACGACCCAGCCGGCCGCGCCGAAATCGTCCAGCAAGCCTTGCTCCACCTGCGCCTTCAGCACCGCATACGCCTGGCTGATCACTGGCGGCGGCTGGATGCCGCTTTGCAGCAAGCGCAATTGCGGGTGCAGGCGTGGGTTGGCGGCCTCGTCACGCAGGTGGGCCTGGCCGGCAGGGTCCGCAATACTCAGCGGCGGCAGGAAATTTTTCTGAAACGCATCCCAGGCCAACGGCTGCACCTTCGGTTTCGATTGATCGCTGTCGCCGAACGGGATGCTGAACGAAATCACATACCAGTTGACGTTGACCAGGCCGGCGATCGGCGGTCCCCACATCAGCAGCCGCGCACCGATCTCGGCCGACAGGCTGACCCTGACGCCGGCTATCGTCACTTCGATGCCGGCGCCGACCGAGACATAGCCGTTGAGCATGAAGTAAAACGGTTGCCACTGGATCAGGAAATCGACGCCGGCATTAAACCAGGCGCGCAGCGGGCCGGCCTTGAACAGCACTTGCAAATAGCCGCCGGCCATCACGGCCGATGGCGTCAGCGCGAAATAGCTGCCGCCGGCGATATTGAGCGACATCGCGCCGCCCACTTCCATCGGCCAGTTGAAGCCGAGCCGCGGCACCACCGGATAAAACTCCGGTACCTTGAACGCCGGATGATAGCCGCCCAGCGTCAGCACGAAGTCGCCCGCGTGTTCGCCCTGGTACCACAGCACGGCCGCAAAGCCGCCCGTCAGCCGGCAATCCTGCGACAGGATGAAGGAATTCGGCGTCAACTGGGCACGCACCGACACCATCCCTTGCGACGGCCGGAACGACACCAGCAAGCCCAGCTCCAGATAGGCCAGCGCGCTCGACGGCGCGACCTTGGGCGGGAACGAGGCGCTGGTGATGCCGACCAGGTCGATCGCGAATTCGCGGCCGAAACGCACGATCAGCAACGCAAAACTATTCAGCAATTGATAGGTGGAAAACTGGATGCCGCCGGCGCCCCAATACTGGCCCACTTCCGGATACACCACGTGCGACAGCACTTCCAGCGCCGAATCCGGCGTTGCCGCCTTGCCGCCAAACACGCTGCTGCTGATTGCGCCCTTGACCAATGGAAACTCGGCGATCTCGCCCGGTTCCGGGATCAGGATATTGCGGTTGTAGCCGAAACCGGCCGCCAGGCCATTGATGAAAAAGGCCGGATCCGGCCCGAGCGGAATATTCAGGTTGGCAAACACGAACAGCGACGTCACGCTGGCGCCGTCCGGCTGGGCTGGATCGACCGGCAATTCGGCGTAGGAACCGAGCGCCGACAAGCCGAACCTGGCCGCCTTGACAGTGGCCGCGCCGTCGTAGCGCAAAGGGCTGTCCTGTTTCAGGAAGGCGCCGTTGATTTCCACCGCGCCGCCCTTGAAACTGATGTCGAGGCCGGCCAGGTCGAGCTGGTAGGCGCTGAAATCGAGCGGGTTCTTGACCGGCACGCCGACCGACAGCGTATCGACGCCGATATACAGGCCGGCCAGGCTGACATTGCCGTCGAATAGCATTTGCAGCAGATAATCGCTTTGCTGCCAACCGGCGCCGATCTTGTTGGCGTACAGTGGGCCGAAGCTGCGCTGCACCGGGAACCAGATTTGCGACGTGCCCTTGTCTTCGCCATTGAACAATTCGACATACAATTGCTTGACGTACGAGGTGCGCACCGAAAAGGTCGGATTGGCGGCCGGATTGTCTTGTTGCGGCGCCTCGGAGCTGCCCGAACCGAGCAGGTTTTGCGCCACCGCATTACCGCCGCCGGTGGCCACATTCGGCGCCAGCGACATGCCGATATCGCTGAGGGTAATCCCGCCGCCGTAGCCGCTGACCGGATTGCTGTTGCCGAAATCGAAGGTGATCAAGCCGCGCGGCTGGATCGCGCGCATCGAGAAGCGCTGCAATTGCACCAGGTTCTGTTTTTGCTTGCCAACAAAATCCAGCCCGATATTGACGAATTCCAGCACCGTGCGCGCAAAATCCGGCGCCGTGGCCGAGATCGGCACATACAGCGAAATGCCGCCCTTCAAGTCGGCGTCGCCGCCGGCGCTGGAAATCCAGCCGGTATCGGCGTCGCCCAGCTGGAACGTGACGTACGGTACCGCCGCCAGCGACATATTCGGCAGCATCACGCGCAAGCCGAAATAATCGTCGCCGGCCACCCGCGGCCCGACCCAGATGCCGCCCTCGGCGCCGATCCTGATCAGCTGGAATTCATCGGCCAGCAAGGCGCGCAAGAAACCGGCCAGGAACGATTCGATGGTCAGCGCCTGCAACGCTTGCAGGCTGTTCAGCATATACAATTGATCGGCGCCGGACTGTATCAGCAATTGCGCCGCCATCAATATTTGCGCCGCGCTCGGTCCGCCGCTGCTGGCGCTGTTGAGATTCACGGCGGAGCCGGCCGGGAACAGCGGCTGCGCCATCCACTCCTTGACGCTGGACTGGTTCAGCACCACGATCGACACATAACGCGGCACGATGTTGAGCAGCAGCGCTTCCAGCCACGACAGCACGGCGCCGCCCCACTTCGACGCATCCGGCTCGCCGAAGAACATCGGCAGCAACTCGCGGTAATACTCGCTGTGGGCGCCGCCACTGCCGCCGGCAGGGTCGATGCCGAGTACAAACTTGCCTTGCGCTACATCGAAATGCATCTCCAGCTTCGGTCCCAACTGGTCTTGCAGCGGCGCCAGCACGGAAAACTGGAAGTGGGGCCGCGGCACAAGGCCGGGCGCCGGCTGGCCATCCGCCTGCAGCGGAATGCCGATGCCGGTGGCTTCGATATTCAGCACCAGGCTGGTACTGGCCGGCAACTCCAGTGCCGTCCACAGCCCCAGTTGCGAGACGCCGCCCAGGGTTTGCACGCCGCTCAGCAAGGTCACCGGCAAGCTGTCCGATGGCCGGTAGCTGAGCAGCGCCCCCTGCGCCTGGATTTGCGGGAAATACGGCTGCAGCAAGGTCACCACCGCCGCCACGCTATTGGCCGCATGGGCGCTCGACAAGCGCCCGGTCAGCCAGGACAGCGCCGCCGTGCCGACCGCATCGGCGCCCTGGCTGCCGGCGGCCGCCAGTTCACTGATCAGGTCGGCGACTTGCAACTGGCTGCCGGCGCTGCGCAGCCGCGCCACGAAATCGGCCGCGCCGGCCGCCGCCAACTGGTCCAGCAACACTGTGTTCAATTGCTTCAGCAACATTTGCGCCGCTTGCGCCGCCGCTTCCAGCACCAGCGTTTGCCAACCGGGGAACGGCAGCACCTGGAAGGTCTGCTTGCTTTGCACCAAGCCCGCCGACAGCAGGAAACCATGCCGGTAGCCGGCTGTCACCAACAAGGTGTTGCCGGCGGAAATATCGCCGCTGACGCCGACCGAGCCCGCCACGCCGGGCTGGAAGTTCGGCCCCAGCGACAGCGCGAACGACAAGTCTTGCAACATGACGCCATCGAGCAGCGGCAAACTGATACTCTCAGGCAAGCCCGGCGTGATCGTGAATTGCTGGCTGTCCACATCGGCCACCAGCGTGATTTGCTGGCCGTAAGGCAAGCCGAAGATCCGCACGCCATCGGTCACCGGTGCGATGCCGACGCCATTGGCCGCCTGGCTGCTGCTGGTGATGGTGGCGAACACGTCGCGCAGGGTGGCGATATTCAATTGACCGTTGCGGCCCAGCACCGCGTCGCCAAGCAGCCATTGCAGCGGATCGCCGAACAGGCCCAGTGGCGACCTCATGAACCATTTTTCGCTACCGCTGTCATGTCTGACCAGGCCAAGCGCGGTCAGTGCGGTGCGCGCGACTGGATAGGTATTGAGCAAGCGCGCATCGACCACCTGGCTCAAGAAAGTGGCCAGCGCGAAATCGGGCGCCAGCACCTGGATTTGTTCCAGGAATAACGCGGCGGAAAATGGATACACACGCAGCGGCAAGGGCATCGTCTGGCTGCCGTCGCCCCACGCCAGGTCGACACCGAAGCTGAAGTCCTGCGCCGGATTGACGGCCAGCGCCAGTTGCGATCGCAGCGCCAGCTGGATTTGCGCGCAATACAGTTCCAGGTCGCCGGCCAGCTGGCTGGTGCGCAAGTCGAAGCGCAGCGCCCCCTTGATTTGCAGCAGATTGCCCAGCATCAGCGCGTCGCCGTGGCCCAGCGTGATGCTGAACAGCGCCCCCTGCGATATCGCCAGTTGCAGCGGACCGAAGTCCACCGCTTCGAGTTGCTGGTCCAGTTGGCCGACCAGTTCGGCTAACAGCACATCGTTGTGCACCAGCGCCGTGAAGCGCTGTCTTAATTGCTGCGCCGGCTGTGCCGCGGTCTGCAGCAGATCGTAGATGCGCGGCGCGTAACCGCCGGCTTCTCCCTCGACCAGTTGCAGCGCGTGCAGTACTTGCAGCAGCGGCAAGGGCACCGGCGGCAAGGCGATGCCGCAGATATCTTGCAGCAATGCGACGGCCAGCGCGCGGCTGGCGCTGTCGCTGAACAGGGCGATGCCGCGCTGGCGGAAAAATTCCAGCGGCGCCGACAGCATCGCGCTCCAGCCGGCCGCATTGATCGCGGCCTGGCCATGGGCCTGGTCCAGCGGCAAAACCAGATTCATCAGTTGCAGGACGCGGTAGGCATTGTTGACCGCCGAATTGGCCAGCAGGGGCGTGACCAGGCGGCTCAAGCCCAGGTTGACGGTGCCATAAAAAGCCGCCAGCCACTGGCTGCTGGCGCCAGTCAATTGTTGCAAATCATAGTCGACCAAGCTGCCGTCGCTTTCCCGCACCACGACATGCAATAGCGGCTGCAGCGCCAGCACTTGATTGCCGAGACCCAGTTCCAGGCCGAAACTGATCGATACCAGGCTATTGCCGCCGCTGCCGGGAATCGACAAGGCCGTCGCCGGGGTCAGCGTGCTGCGCAAGCGCAAGCTGGGCACCACGTTGCTGGCCGGTACGCCGCCGGTCAAGCCAAGCTCGATCAGGCGCAGCAGCAATCCAGTCTCGGCGACAATGCCGCCGGCGGTCAAGCCAAAGTCGCGCCGCAAGCCGGCGCCCAGCGTCTGGCCCTGGCCGCTGGTCCACACCGCCAGCTCGACGCCGCCGGGCAAATCGAACGGTACGCCGAACGGCTGTTCGACACTGCCGTCGCCATCGACTTGCGGCACGGCCGCGTCATTGCTGACCGACCAGCCCAGCAGCGCCAGCGCGGCACGGCTGCTATCGGCGTGCGCCAGCAATGCCGACAGCTGGCGCTGGAGGTCGCCGACCGGGTCGGAAAAACCGCTGGGCTGCAGCAGCGGCATCTGCGCCGGCCATGCGAGGCCGGCCGGCATGAACGGTCCCAGTTGCGGCAGCAAGCCCAGGACGCCGTTCAAGGCCAGGCCGGGCCGGTTGCCGGTGCGGTACACCGCCACGCCGATCAGCGCCACCACCACCGGCGCAAAGCTGGCGGCCTGCCTGGTCACCAGTTGTTGCATCGAATCGCTGTCGCTGAACACCATGCCCTGGCCGACATCGAGACGGTTGCCGTCGACCACCACGGCCGGCTGGCCAACCGTCATGTTCCAGTGCCAGCCGGCATACGGCGACCAGCCGCCGGTGAAGCCGGCGCTGGCCACGCTGACCGCCGCGCCCGCCACCTGCGGCGTGGTAAATCCTTGCGGCAAGGCCAACTGCACAGCCAGGCCAGGGAAGATGCGCGCCACCAGCGCCGTGCCATCGTTGGCCACTGGCAGTTCCAGGCTCAGTGCCTGCACGCTGAATATCGCGTCGAGCCTGATATTGCTGCCAAAGCTGATCGATGGCGCCAGTTGCAAACCGAACGTCAAACGGCGCTTGGCGTCGGGCGAGGTATCGATATAAGCCAGCAGCGAGGCTGGCAAATCGCCGCTGCCCGGCGCGGCCAGCGGGAATAGCCACGGATCTGTCACTGAGCCGCTGCCGCTGGCGGCGGTCGGGCCGGCCGTACTGTTGAGCAAGCCGCCCAGCGCCTGCAACACATAAAACACGGGTGCATGGCCGCCGGCCAGCGCCTCGCCGTGCACCAGCGCCGCATAATAATCGGCCAGCGCGGCGACCGGATTCTGGAACGAGCGCACCAGTTGCGCCGCGCTGAACGGCGGCGCCAGGCTGGCCGGCCAGCGCACACCGGCGCCGGGCGCGGGGGCGATCACGCCCAGCAGTACCGCCGCCTGCGCGCCATAGGTCGAACCAGCGGCGACACCGAACACGGCTTGCAGGGCTGCGTCGACCAGGCCATATAATTCCTGCAATGCCTGGTCGACCAAGTCGCCCGCTTGCGTCAGGTCGATCACCGCATAGGCGCCATTCGGCGTGCTGACATGGTTCAACTGGAAGGCCGGCACCACTTTCAGCGCCGCATTTTGTCCCTGCAACACGGAAATGCCCGCCGTCAAGCTGCCGAATACATAGGCGGCGGAACCGACATTACCTTCAAACAAAGGTTTATCGGCATCGGTATTGGTCAGCGCAAAGCCGATGACCAGGTTCAGGAAATCGGTCTGGATGCCGGCACTGCCACTGGTGGCCAGCGAAAATTGCGCCAGGTCCAGCTGCGCATGCAGGCCGATTTGCGCCGGCGCGCTGCCCAGCACTTGCGGCTTGGCGCGGAAATTGAGACCGGGCAGCAAATAGCGCGTGCCAGCCGCATCGACCCGGCTGACCATCGTCAAGAGCAGCGTGCCGAACTGGCTGTCTTGCAACAACGCCACGCGATAGGGATCGGCCTGGCTGCCGGCGCCATCGACGGTGGCACTTGGCATGCCGAGCAAGGCCGCGATCGCGCCCATCCAGCCGGCGAAGGCGTCTTGTTGCGCCAGCAACTGGTTGAACCAGGCAACGAATGGCGTATACATCGGCTGGCCGGCGCTGGCCAGCGACAGTAATTGTTCCCAGCCCAGCAAGGGCAGCCGCAAGGCGCTGTTCGGCAGCACCGGCGACAAGCCGAAGATCGGCAACAGATACGCCAGCCGCTGGTCCTGGTTCAACACGCGCTGCAAGGCCGTGACACAGAGCGTGGATACCGTACTAAGCCATTCCTGCGGCGTGATTTGCGCGATCTGGCCCAGGTTGCGGTCGCTTGCCGTCACTTCAGTCGGCAGCTTCAATTTCAATATCACGACAGACAAGTCGACCGCCGGCGACGGCGCCAGGCTCAACTGGGCGCTGACCTTGACGCCGTTGAACGACAAGCCATTGCTGTCGATCATATTGTCGCTGCCGGGCGCGGCGAATTCCAGGCCCATGTTCAAGGGATAGCTGCTTTGCCCCAATACCAGCGCCATGCCGCCCTGGCCGATCCTCAAGACCGGCAGCAAGCCCCAGACCCGCACCGCGATGTCGCCGGCACCCGCGTTCGCGCCGCCGGGCTGGAACTGCCACTGGTGCAAAATGCCGATGCCAAACACCTGGTCGCCGTCGGGCCGGGCCGCATCGACCGGATAGTTGACCAGGTAAAAGCCGGTAGCCTTGCCATTCTGCGGATTCGGGATCGGATTCCACACGCCCATCGCCCCCAGGTCCTGGGCCGCCAGGCCCAGCGCGCCGGCCGACACTTCGCCCAGCAATTCGGCGAACAGCAGTGCGATGGTCGCGCCGTTGCGGCCCAGGTTGTCGCCGGTGACATTCAGCGGATTTTCAAACCATGCGGCGTTGAGCACGTACGCATCCGGCGTATCCGGCACCGCCCGCAGCAGGCCGACTGCAACGCCCAGCTTGACCAGCGTCGGCGCCAATTGAGTCGCGTCGAACAGCCCCGCGCCAGCCTCGGCGCCGAGTGCCGAGAAATTGCCAGTTGCCATAATGGTTCCCCTCGTTCCGATTGGTCCTGATGCCGCGCCGTATCGTGCCTAGATCACCCGTATTTCAATCACGCCGGGCCAGCCGTCGCTGCCGGCCGGACCATTCACGCCGGGCATGCCGGGGCTGCCGTCGGGATGGCCCAGTCCCGGTATGCCGCCGCGTCCGCCGGCCCCGCCAGCCCCGCCGCGCGGCACCGGTTGCCGCAATTCGTAGGTGGTGCCCGGCGCGATCCCTTCTGTAAAGACGCGCAGCACGCCGCCATTACCGGCGTTGCCGCCGGGTCCGCCCGGGCCACCCGAGCCGCCACCGCCGCCCATCCCCATCTGGTGGGTCGCCGGATTGATGCCGCCGGCCCCGCCATTGCCGCCGGCCCCGCCGGCCCCGCCATCGCCGCCATCGCCGCCGTTGATTTCAAACACATAGTGGCCAAACATCATGCCGATATGGAGATTCGAGGTCTGACTGCTGCTGCCATTGCCGCCGGGACTGCCGCCACCGCCCGGCGCGCCATTGCCGCCCGCCGAACCGGGTGCCCTGCCGGGCACGCCGGCGCCGCCTTGCGGGCCATTCATTCCCGCTGCGCCCGACGCCGCCGTCACCACGATGGTGGCCGCCACCGCCTCGCCGGCACGGCCGGCCACGGCGGCGCTGTCGCACCGCGCGACCACCAGTTCGGTCGGCATGTGCAGTTGCAGTTGCGCTCCGGCCGCCAGGTGCAGGTGTTCGATGACCAGCAAGCTGCGTTCCTGATGCGGCCCGTGCACGATCAGTTTTTGGCCCGCTTCCAGGATCAATTTGCTCCAGGCAAACACCGCCACATGGTTGCGCTCGATCCGCAGCGGCGCCAGCGCCGAGCGTTCCGGATACCAGTCCAGCACCAGTTCCGTTTGCCCGGCGGCCAGGCGCACCGGTTCCGCCAGCAGTTGCTCGCGGCCGACCTTGTGATAAGCGAGCTGCTTCGTAAAAAAGGCTGCCGCGGCCGCTCCTGGCTGCTGTTGCTTTTCCATCAAAATCTCCGTCAAACGTGGGGGTTCAGCAAATTGATGTAGTTATACAAGCCATGCCAGGTGCTGCCGTTGTAGGAATCGAAATCGCCGCCCGACAACGCCACCCGGGTTCCCAGCGTAAACAGCATGCCGGACAGCGGCATGCGCGGCATCACGTCGTTTGGCCGAACCACCTGGTAATTGAGCGCGCCCAATGGGCCGGTGTCGTAACTGGCGGCGAACGGATTGCTGGCGGCCGGCGGCGCGCCGAAGGTGTACACCGCCGCGACGCGACGCTGCCCCGGCAGCGGGTTTTGCGACAAGTCGACCGCCATCAGGTTGGCCAGCGCGCCGCCGATATCGTGGCCGGTCAGCAGCACCGGCTTGTTGCCCAGTCCCGACAAGGCGGCGCGCAAGGTGTCGCGCCCGGCGCCGTACAAGGCCACCAGGCCTTTCGCATACTGGCCATGGCCGCTGGCCAGCCAGTCCGGCGTGGCGGGAAAAGCGTCGCTGACCAGGGTAAATAATTCTTGCCAGCTAATCGTGCCGCGCAGCGCGATGACCAGCGTATCCGGCCCCTCGAACACGCTGGCCCAGACGCTGCCCTGCAGCGTGACATTGCTTTTCAGTACGTAAGGGTCGTAGCCGAAGGCGACCGTGCTGCCGGGATGCTGGGCCATCTGGTAAGCCACCGCGCTCAGCTTGGACAGGCTGAAGGCCAGCATCGCATCGATGCCGCTCGACATGTCCAGGCTGCCGGCGCTATCGGCCGCCGGCTCGGCGCCAGTCAGCAATTGCTGGTAATACGGACCGTCGCGTTCGACCCATGGCGAATCGTAGGTCGGGATTTTCAAGGGCAGGTTTTGCGCAGCGCCGGCCTGGACATAGCCGCTGCCCGCCGCCGGGCTGGTCGGAAAGAAATCGGCCTGCGCCTGCAAGCGGTAGCCGTCGCCGATCTGCGCGGCAAAAAACTGCGCGAACGCCGCATCGCCGAACGGCGGGCAGGAATACACATACGATTGCAGTTGCGATACCTCGGATGGACTGTTTTGCTTACCGGGACGCAAATCGAGCGCCGCCAATTGCGCCATCGCGGCGCCCGGACCGATGCCGGTCGTAATCATCGGCAAATTCACCGCAAAGGCCGGCACCGTTTGCCTGACACTGGCGATATCGAGCCACAATTGCTTGCGCACCGCCTTGTACATCGAATTGAAGCCGAGATCGGCGGATATGCGGGTCCCATTGCCGACGATGGCGCTGCTGACCGGGTCCAGCGCATGGTTGACAAAGGGCACGTAAAACGAAATGAAGCGGCTCCATGGCGCGCCCAGCACCAGTACGCAAACGGTCGGCGCCGATGCAGGATACGCCGCCAGGAAATACTGCGCGCCGCCGAATGCCGATGACGCCGAATACTGGTACAGCAGCGCCCAGCCGGACGGCAGCATCAGATTGCTCAAGGTCTGGTTGGCCAGCGTCGTCAACGGCGCCAGGCGTCCCGCCAGCGGCGCATCGTAAGCTGTGGGACCGGCGCCGCCGCTCATGCCGTCACCGAATTCTTGTTGATCACGGTGCCGGACGAACCCAGCGGCCCGGTCGCGCCAACCGCGCCGGCATTTCCCGGCGTACCGGCGGGCGCGTTGCCGGGAGTGCCACCCTGGATAATTTCATTGGCGCCGCCCTGGCCGCCCTGGCCGCCCGCTCCGCCGGCGCCGCCGAGGCCGCCTTCGCCCGAGACCGAATGCGCTGTCACCGAACCCTGGCTGCGATCCTGGATATCGACGGTGATGTCGCCGCCGTTGCCGGCCGCGCCGCCATTGCCGCCGTCGCCGCCAGGTCCGCCATCGCCGCCTTTGCCGCCGCTGGCCAACTGGCACTTCGGCTTGCTGCCGCCCAGGCAAGAACTGTCGGCATTGCCGGTCATCTGGCCGGCGTTGCCGCCATGGCCGCCTTGACCGCCATGGCCGCCCGCGCCGCCGGCGCCGCCATTGCCGCCCACCGAGGTGATCACCAGCGCGCCGTACAGCGTATCGATGCTCAGGCTGATCGCCGGCGCCGGATAAGCCGCGCCGGCGGCATTGCCGCTAGCACCGCCGCCGGCGCCTTGCCCGGCCTGGCCATTGGTCGAACAATTGCAGGTCGGACAGGCATTCGGGCCGCTCAGATGGCCCGCCGTGCCATTGCCGCCGTTGGCGCCCGCCACGCCGGCGGAAGCGGCGGGCTGGGGGGCCGCACTGGCGCCAGCCGCGCGTATCGTTGCCGTATCAAATATGGTCATCAAAAACTCCTTTTGCCCCCGGTCCTTGCAGCGCCGGGAACGGTTAAATGACAGCGCGCCATCGTCAAGTTTCAGGGTTGAGGGAAAAGCTGCCCGGCTGCCCATTGGCGCCCGCCGCGCCGGCGCCGCCGGTAGTGCCCGGACTGCCGCTGGAGGCGCCGGAACCGCCCGGGCCGCCGGCGCCCGGCGCGCCGCCCAAGCCTCCCCTGCCGCCTTGCAAGCGCTGGTTTTGGAAGGTGACATTGGCGCTCGGACTCAGGACGGTATAAAACACCGCCACGGCGGGACCATCGGCTCCCTTGCCCCCAGGCATGCCCGCGCTGCCGTTGCCGCCCCTGCCGCCGCTTGCGCCCGAGCGCGAAGCGCAAGGACCGGAACCGGTGGCGCCGGCGCCGCCCGCGCCACCGCGTCCGCCGGCGCCGCCGGCACCGCCATCGCCGCCGCTGCCGCCGCTAAAACTGATCACCACATCGCCGACGATCTCGCCCAGACGCAAAATGCCGCTGCCGGAAATCGTGCCGTTGCCGCCGCCCGAGGCGGTGCCGCCATTGCCGCCGGTGCCGCCAGGATCGGCGGCATAGCCGCCGGAGCAGCTTGGATTCTTGCCGCCACTGGAGCTGCCCGCATTCGCACTCCTGCCAGTGGAACCGGTGCCGCCGGCGCCGCCGGGACTCCCACTCTGCCCATTCGCTCCCTCGATATTGAACGTCATCATCCGTCCCTCACTTTTGTACCGTGAAAATTTGGCTATTCATGCTCAATGGCGTTTTCACCAGAATGTAGCCGCCGCGCTGCACCGTGATGGTGCCCGCCACGACATTCGTCGGCGCGCCGCTCGGGTTGTTGATGATCAGCGGATTGTTCGGTCCGATGACGATGTTTTGGGCCGCGTGGCTGACCACCTGCATCGGGAAGTGGATCGCGTTGATATGCTCTTCGTAATCGCTGACCTTGGCCGAATTGCCCATCAAATAGGCATTCATCGCCTTGGCGACGGCTTCGTGCTGGTCCAGCGTCATGCTGTCCTTCAATTTGCACACATCGCCGCCGCAAGCGGCCAGGCTGGGCAATCCCAGGCTGGCGGCGGACGGTGGATAGCTGACAAAACTGTCGCTGGCCACGCCCTTGGTGTAGCTATCGTCCTTGCAGCCGCCGAGCGCATTCAATTCGGCGATAGTGTTGACATCGTGAATTTTACTGACTGGAAATTCCGCACTGCCGGACGGGTGGCCGCACAGCACGCCATCCTTGACCTTGGCGGTGTCGACTTGCGCCGGAACGCTGCCGGGATCGATGCCAAAGTGTTGGCAGGTGGCGGTAAACCGCGCCAACTGGTCGCTCGTCAAGTCTTTAAAAGATTTTGTCATCATCGCACTCCATCAAATTGATCCAGGGGAGACGGGGCGCGATACCCCGCCGCGAACTATCACTTCTTGCAATAGACTCTTGCGAAACTCAGCAAGCTATCCAGTACCTGTTGATATCCAATCACGCCGTTCGGACCACGGGCCTTGACATCGTCGATCGCGGCGCGCGTGCGTTCGCAATAGATTTCACTGCCTTGCGCCATGTACTTGTGATTGCTGCTGCTTTCCGAATACACGTAAAAATCTTTAGCGCAATGCAAGTGTGGATACTTGCTGCCTTGGGTAACGTATTCCTGGTTGGAACAATATGATTTTTTATAATCGTCGGCGTAGGCAGCCGGGGTGAACGACAGCGACAAGATGGCACAGGCAAGAATTTTTTTCATCTCGATCCTCCTATAAAATTAACGAAGTTAATAATGCAGATAAGAATATTATTGATGACTAAATCAAGTCGGCTAGGGGAGCTATCAGCCTCAAAAAATCAACGGCATTGACATTTTGCTGGTGAATCAAATAAAAATATAAAAGCTAGCGCCAGCAAGAACAATATTATCTTGCATTAAATGACGCTTATTTTGGAAGCCATCGTTAATGGCCTGGAGAATATACCAACATATTTCATCAAGGAATCTCACCAATCATCACGACTCAGATTCCATTATTAATTTCGCCAATCATTACATTATTAATAAAAATATACTAATTAAATAGCTATTGCAAAGTTGGAATTTCCGTCATAGAAATACTACTGACACACCACTTTCAAGGGCATAACAGTCATGCAGGCAGCGGAGCTGCCGCGAATCTCCATCGATTGTAGACCCATGCTTTTTATTTGACATTTGATTTTTCTCAATTGTAAAGTGCGATAGCTCATTTGTGACAGCATGACAATTTCAATGTCACATTCAATCGCCCGATTAAAACAATGAATATATTTCACTCCTGATTTTTCCATGTGATTGCCTGCCCAATACTTCAATTCAAAAAATGCATTAATATTCACGGCAATTTCCATTTGGAAATTTATATTTTTTAAATTCCAACAATTGCGAAACATTTTTCATAGCGGAAATGTTAAATTCGATTTGAACGCAATCACAAGGCAATCGCCGTGAATCCGCTGTCAGCGACAGGCACGCCGGGTCGAGGACACAAGCAGTGGCGGCTGAATCTGAAACTCATGCAATGGCGTTCGCCAGTTCGGATGGATTCCGCCTGGAAAAGAGCAACTCGCAAAACCGTAGCGTGCCACTGTCATTTTTTTGTAATAAGTGCGTCATGATCCTGTCGCAGGCGGATCGGCATACTATCCTTATCGAAACCACTTCTTTAAAGGACATCATCATGCAACGTCGTTTCCTCTCCGTCGCCATCGCTGCCGGCGCGCTGTTCGCCTATAGCAACGCCATGGCCCAGACCGCCGAGACCGCGCCTGCACAAAAGCCGGCCGCGGCCAAGAATGTCGTGCTGGTGCACGGCCTGTATGCGGATGCGTCCAGCTGGTCCGAAGTGATTCCGCTGCTGCAAAAGGCCGGCCTGCATGTGACCGCCGTGCAAAATCCGCTGACGTCGCTGGCCGACGATGCCGAAGCGACCCGCCGCATCCTCGCGCTGCAGGATGGCCCGACCGTGCTGGTGGCCCACTCCTACGGCGGCATGGTCATCACGCAAGCCGGCAGCGACCCGAAAGTGTCGGCGCTGGTGTATGTAGCGGCGCGCGGCCCCGACGCCAACGAAGACTACGGCGCGCTGGCGGCCAAATTCCCGGCCGCGCCCGCCAGCGCCGGCCTGATCAAGTCGGCCGACGGTTTTGCCCAGTTGAGCGAACAGGCTTTCCTGCATGATTTCGCGGGCGACCTCGACAGCGCCAAGGCGCGCACGCTGTATGCCGTGCAAGGCCAGGCATCGCAATCGATCTTTTCGGCGCGCACCACCCAGGCCGCCTGGCACGTCAAGCCGACCTATTACGCCGTGTCGACCGAAGACCGTACCATCAATCCCGACTTCCAGCGTTTCATGGCCAAGCGCATGCATGCGCAAACGATCGAAGTCAAGGGCAGCCACCTGGCGCTGATCTCGCATCCGCAGGAAATCGCCACGCTGATTGAAAAGGCGGCCGGTTTGTAAGGAACATGGCCCAGGCTCCGCAAAAACAGGATATCGGGGCGGCCTGGGTAGTTTCAGATTTGAGCGAGATGACTCATTTCAAAACTTCTCATATCGCCCAATAAGCCCCCTTGCGCGAGCCGTGATGAAGCGGTTTGCCTTCTTTGACGAGCTTGGTCCTGGCCCGCTCGACTGCGCGCGGTGATTTACCGATCTCGGAAGCCACTTCGGCCAAGGCCATAACTGATCGCGATTCCAGATCAGCAAGTCCTGCATCCATGGCTGTCGATAACCATCGCGGTTCGCCTTAAACAAAAATTCAGACGTAAAAAAACCCAGCTTCCCCTGCAAGCAGGTTGATCTGGGTTTTTTCAAGCATTGCTGCTCTTGTACTTGGTGCCGCAGGCCGGAATCGAACTGGCGACCTTCACATTACGAATGTGCTGCTCTACCAACTGAGCTACAACGGCGACGGCTCGTATTCTAACAAAGAAACGGGAACATTTGCTAGTGACTCTGCGTTTTTCTTGTCATTTGTGTGCGACAGACCAGCATAATGCCGTCAAAGTGCGCCGCAAGCCGCATTTCTGCTGGCTTGCGGCCGATCGCTTTACTCGGCGTGGTAGCTGGTCACGCGCGCCACTTCGTCCTTCGAACCGAGGAAGACCGGTACGCGCTGGTGCAGTTTGTGCGGCGCGATGTCCAGGATGCGCTGTTTGCCGTCGGTCGCCGCGCCGCCCGCCTGCTCGACGATGAAGGCCATCGGGTTCGCTTCGTACATCAGGCGCAGCTTGCCGGGCATCGAGGTGTCGCACGTGTCGGCCGGGTACATGAAGACGCCGCCGCGGTTCAGGATGCGGTGCACGTCGGCCACCATCGAGGCGATCCAGCGCATGTTGAAGTCGGTGCCGCGCACGCCGTCCTTACCGGCCAGCAGTTCATCGACATAACGCTGGACCGGCGGGTGCCAGTGGCGCGCGTTCGACATATTGATCGCGAATTCTTTGGTCGCGGCCGGGATTTGCATATTGCTTTGGGTCAGGACCCAGGATCCCATCTCGCGGTCCAGCGTGAAGCAGTTGACGCCATTGCCGAAGGTCAGCACCAGCATGGTTTGCGGGCCGTACACGGCGTAGCCGGCCGCCACCTGTTTGCTACCCGCCTGCATGAAGTCTTGTTCGGTCGGTTCGGCCATGCCTTCCGGCGCTTTCAGCACCGAGAAGATGGTGCCGATCGAGACGTTGACGTCGATGTTGGACGAGCCGTCGAGCGGGTCGAACAACAGCATGTATTCGCCTTTCGGATAGCGGTTCGGGATCGGGTGGATCGATTCCATTTCTTCCGACGCCATCGCCGCCAGGTGGCCGCCCCATTCATTCGCTTCGAGCAGGATTTCGTTCGAGATCACGTCCAGTTTTTTCTGTACTTCGCCCTGGATGTTTTCGACGTTGGCGCTGCCCAGCACATCGCCCAGCGCGCCCTTGCCGACCGAATGGCTGATGGTTTTGCAGGCGCGCGCGACGACTTCGATCAACAGGCGCAATTCGGCCGGAATGCTGTTGTGCGATCGCTGTTCTTCGACCAGATATTGCGTGAGACTGACGCGTTTCATGACTTCCCTTTGATGATGGATGTGTTAAATCTATTGTTTTGCTTAATTGGCCAGCGCCTTGCTGACCACTTCCCGCACATCGTTCGACAGCTTGGCCTTGCCGGCCACTTGTTCCAGCGCGCGCCGCATATGGGCTTGCAGCGCCGGCGTGTAGCGGCGCCAGCGGTCCATGCTGCGTGCCAGCCGAGCCGCCACTTGCGGGTTCAGCGCGTCGAGCGCGATCACTTGCTCGGCCCAGAAGGCGTAGCCGCTGCCGTCGGCCGCATGGAATTGCGACGGATTGCCGTTGGCGAAGCTGAAGATCAGGCTGCGCGCGCGGTTCGGGTTTTTCAGCGTGAACGCCGGGTGCGTCATCAGTTCGCGCACCCGCGCCACGTCGGTGCCGGGCGCCGCCGCCTGCAGCGCGAACCATTTGTCGACCACCAGCGCTTCATTGCTGAAATCGACGTAAAAACTGGCCAGCGCCTGCGCCGCGTGCTGCGGCGAACCGGCGTGCATCAGCGCCGACAACGCTGCTGCGCGGTCGGTCATATTGCCGGCCGTGTCGAACTGCTGCTGCGCCAATGCCAGTTGCTGCGCTTGCGGCGCGATCAGCAAATACGACAGCGCCAGGTTTTTCAGCGCGCGCTTGCCGGCCGACAGCGCGTCCGGGCTGTATTTGCCCGGCGTCTGGTTGGCGTGGTACTGCTCCAGCAATTCGGTTTTCAGCGCGGCGGCGATGGTGCGGCGCATGAACTGGCGCGCCGTGTGGATTGCTTGCGGATCGACCACGTCCAGCTGTTCGGCGATGATGGTTTCGGATGGCAAAATCAAGGCCAGCTCGCGGAACGCCGGGTCCAGCGCGGCGTCGGACAGCAGCGCGCGCTGGGCCTCGATGAAGGTCGCATCCAGCGTCAGCGTGTCGCCCGCCGCCACCGCCGCGGTCAGTTTCAGCAAGCGTTCCATGGCCAGCCGCTGGCCCGCTTCCCAGCGGTTGACCGGGTCGCTGTCGTGCTTGAACAGGTGCAGCAGTTCGGCATCGGTATAGCCGTATTCGAGCACCACCGGCGCCGAGAAATCGCGCAGCAGCGACGGCGTCGGCGCTTCCTGCACATCGGTGAAGCGGAAGGTCCGGCTCGCCTCGGTCAATTCCAGCACGATGCTGCCGGTGCTGCGCCGGCCGTCTACGTTCAGCGGCAAGTCCCGGCCGTCGGCGCCCAGCAAGCCGACCGCCACCGGGATATGGAACGGCAGCTTGTCGGCCTGGCCCGGCGTGGCCGGGCAGCGCTGGCTCAGGGTGATGTCGTAGGTCCTGGCGGCCGCGTCGTACTGAGTGGCCGCGCTCAGCACCGGCGTGCCGGCCTGGCTGTACCAGCGTTCGAACTGGCTGAAATCGCGGCCGTTGGCGTCGGCCATCGCGGCGCGGAAATCGTCGCATTCGACCGCCTGGCCGTCATGCCGCTCGAAGTACAGGTCCATGCCCTTGCGGAAGCCGTCACGGCCAACCAGGGTCTGGTACATGCGCACCACTTCGGCGCCTTTTTCGTAGATCGTCACGGTGTAAAAATTGTTGATCTCGACGAAGGAATCCGGGCGCACCGGATGCGACATCGGGCCGGCGTCTTCCGGGAACTGGGCCTGGCGCAGCGTGCGCACCTGGTCGATGCGGGTCACGGCGCGGCCGGTGTCGGTGCCGATCATGTCGGCCGAGAATTCCTGGTCGCGAAATACCGTCAAGCCTTCTTTCAGCGACAGCTGGAACCAGTCGCGGCACGTGACGCGGTTGCCGGTCCAGTTATGGAAATATTCATGGCCGACCACCGCTTCGATGCCGGCGTAATCGACATCGGTGGCGACCCGCGAATTGGCCAGCACGTATTTGGTGTTGAAGATGTTGAGGCCCTTGTTCTCCATCGCGCCCATGTTGAAGTCGCCGACGGCGACGATCATGAAGCGGTCCAGGTCGAGTTCCAGGCCGAAGCGCTCCTCATCCCAGCGGATGCTGTTTTTCAGCGATTCCATCGCATAGTCGGTCTTGTCGAGGTTGCCCTCTTCGACCCACACCTGCAGCAGCACTTCGCGGCCGGACTTGAGCGTGTAGCGCTGCTCCTGGCACACCAGGCGCGCCGCGACCAAGGCAAACAGGTAGGACGGCTTCTTGAACGGGTCTTCCCACTTGGCGTAATGGCGACCATCGCCCAGGTCGCCTTCTTCGATCAGGTTACCGTTCGATAGCAGCACCGGATATTTTTCCTTGTCGGCGCGCAGCATGACGGTGTACTTCGCCATCACGTCGGGACGGTCCGGGAAGAAGGTGATGCGGCGGAAGCCTTCGGCTTCGCACTGCGTGAAGAAGTTGTTATTCGATACATACAGCCCGGACAGCGTAGTGTTTTGCTGCGGCGCCAGCAAGGTTTCGATGTCGAGCATCACCTCATCCGGCGCTTTCGGGATGGTCAGGCCGGTCGGCGTCAGCTTGTATTGCGAAGCTTTCAACACCTTGCCATTCATGGTCACCCGCACCAGTTCGATATGCTCGCCGTGCAGCTCGATGGCGCGGCTGACGGCGGCCGGATTGCGGTGCATGCGGATCCGGTTGGCCACCACGGTACGGGCTGGATCGAGATCGAAACCAAGTTCCACGCTGTCGACCAGGAAGCTGGGCGGGGTGTAGTCTTTGCGGTAAATCGTCTGAGGGCTGTCTGTGCGCATAGGGATTGTATGAGTGCGGGAGCAAAGGCCTATTTTACCAATACCAGCCCCTGATATGTCCGATACTGCGCTGATACTGCGGCTGGCCATGGAGAAGCCTTGTAGTCAGCCTTGTAGTCAGCCATGTATAAAGACAGACACAGCGGGTAACAATCTGTAATAATCGAACGTATTGTCACATCAAGACGTAGACTGTGAATCGGATACTTGAGTTTTCTTTGTAGGAGATCAATGCGATGAGATACCTCGCCATTTTGGCAACCGCCATGACGCTGCTGCTGTCCGGTTGCGCCACCACCATCCGCAGCGATGTCACCGCCTTTAACGAATGGCCGGTGGGATTGCAGGAAAAAACCTATACCTTCCAGGCCGCCGCGCCGGAACATGATACGCTGGAATACCGCAGTTACCTGAACCTGGTGCGCGGCGAACTGGCCAAGCTGGGTTTCCGCGAAGTGGATCGCGCCGATGCGGCGAAACTCAAGGTAGTGATGAACTTCTCGACCACCGACTTGCCGGTGCGCGTGCTGGAAGCCACCGACCCATTCTATGGCCCGGGCTACTGGGGCGGCCGCTACGGCTACGGCGGACCATGGGGCTATCGCGGCTGGTACGGCTACCGCTCGCCATTCTACGACCCATTCCTGTATGGACCTTCATTTGAAGAATCGGTACGCCACAATTTCGAGCGCCAGTTGCGGGTTACCATTGATGGCACGGATGGCAAAAAACTGTTCGACGTGACCGTGCATAACACCAGCCGCAAGGCATCGACCGCAGTGGTGATGCCGGCGATGGTGGCCAGCGCCTTCGCCAACTTCCCCGGCCAGAACGGCGTGCCGCACCGGATCGACTTGAAAGTCGAATAACACGGTGCAGATAAAAAAAGCCGGCTTGCCTGTCATGCACGCCGGCTTTTTTTACGTCTGTGGCGTTTTTTACGAGTAGTAGGCCTCGGCCGACAGGGTGATCACGCCGATCAGCATCACCGCCAGCACCAGCACGATCAGCAGGCGGCCGAATTTCGGCGCGCCGTCGCCGCAGTCCGGCTGGCCGCTCACGGCAGCAAGATCGACGAACCGACCGTCTTGCGCGACTCCAGTTCGGTGTGCGCCCTGGCCACGTCGGCCAGGTGATAGCGCTGGCGCACTTCGATCTGCACCTCGCCGCTGCCGACCACGCCGAACAGCGAGGCCGACATCTCTTCCAGGTTCTTGCGGTTATTCGCGTAGGCGAACAACGCCGGGCGGGTGATGAACAGCGAACCGCGCGACGCCAGTTCGGTCAGCGAAAACGGCGGCACCGGTCCCGACGCATTGCCGAAGCTGACCATCGTCCCCAGCGGCGCCAGGCAATCGAGCGACTCGGTAAACGTATCCTTGCCGATCGAATCGTAGACCACCGACACGCCCTTGCCGCCAGTGATGTCGCGCACCCGCTCGACGAAATTCTCGGTGTTGTAATTGATGACATGGCTGGCGCCATGCGCCTTGGCCAGCGCGGTTTTCTCATCCGAACCCGCGGTGCCGATCAGGTTCACCCCCAGCACCCTGGCCCACTGGCAGGCGATCAGGCCGACCCCGCCGGCCGCCGCGTGGAACAGCACCGTGTCGCCGGCCTTCAGCGCCACGGTGCGGTGGAACAGGTATTGCACCGTCAACCCTTGCAACATCATCGCGGCGGCGGTGTCGAAGCCGATCCGGTCCGGCAGCACCAGCAATTGCGCGGCCGGGATATTGCGCGCCTGCGCATACGCGCCATTGATGCGCACCGCGTAGGCCACCCGGTCGCCCGGCTTGACTTCGGTGACGCCGTCGCCGATGGCTTCGACGATGCCGGCGCCCTCGACGCCCAGGCCGCCCGGCAACGGCTGCGGGTACAAGCCGGTGCGGAAATACACGTCGATGAAATTGAGACCGATCGCTTCATGCCGGATGCGCGCCTCGCCCGGACCCGGCGGCGGCAAATCGACGTCGATATATTCCATCACTTCCGGACCGCCGGTGCGGTTGATCCTGATTGCCTTGGTCATCGCGGTACTCCTAGCTGGATGCCTGCGCCTGGCGCGCCTGCAATTGCGACAGCACCAGATGGGCCGACGCGAGATTGGTGGCGCACGCCACATTGTGCACGTCGCAGGCGCGCACCAGCGCGTTGATGTCCGGCTCGTGCGGCTGCGGCGTCATCGGGTCGCGCAAGAAAATCACGCAATCGATCAAGCCTTCCACCAGCAGCGCGCCGATCTGCAAATCGCCGCCGAACGGCCCGGAATGCTTGCGCTCGACAGCCAGGCCCAGCTCGTTGATCAGCCGGCCGCCGGTGGTGCCGGTGGCGGACAATTCGCAGGTGCGCAGGAAATCGGCATAGCCGGCGGCCAGCGCGATCATGTCGTCTTTTTTCTTGTCGTGGGCAATCAGGGCGATCCGTGCTTTCATGGGCGTGCTTTCATTTGACTAAATTGACTCATTGCATCGTTAACCGCGCCAAGCGGCAAACTGTGACGGGCTATTTCTTTTTCGACAATATGTAAATCCCGGCCAGCACCAGGCTGGTGCCCGCCAATTGCCAGTTGGTGATCGGCTCGCCCAGTATCATGGCGCCGAGGAACAGCGTCGATACAGGACCGATCATACCCGCCTGCGAAGCGGTCGGCGCACCAATGCGCTCCACCGCCACCATCGTCATGAAGACCGGCATCACGGTGCAGCAAATGCCGTTAATCAGCGACAAGCCATACACTTGCATCGGCTGAATCAGCAATTCGGCCGGCCGCAACACGAAAAACTGGCCGATGCACGCCGCGCTGGACACGCACATCGCATACGACACCAGGCGCAGCGAACCGATGCGCTTGACCAGCTCCCCCGAGCCCAGCAGGTAGACCGCATAGGCGCTGGCCGAACCGAGCACCAGCAGCGAACCGAGCACCACATTGCTGGCGCCGCCCTGCAAATCGTGGACAAACACCAGCACGATGCCGAGATACGACGTCACCAGCGCCACCCATTGCAGGCGGCTGATGCGCTGCTTCAGCACCACCGTGGTAATCAGCAGCACGAAGGTCGGCGTCAGGAACAGGATCAGCCGCTCCAGGCCGACCGAAATATATTGCAGCCCGAGGAAATCGAGGAAACTCGACAAATAATAACCAACCAGCCCCAGCCCGACCAGGCGCCAGCGGTCGGCCACCGCCAGCGGCGCCTCGGTGCGCATCTTCCACAGCGCGATCGCGGCGAACACCGGCAGCGAAAAAATCATGCGGAAGGCGATCAGCGTCACCGCATCGATCTGATAGCGGTATAACAACTTGGCGACCACGGCCTTGGTGGAAAACAATACCGCGCCGCCCACCGCGATGGCGAGGCCGCCAAGATACGTTGAACGGGACAGTGTCTGGGAGGGGGATTGGGCTGGACTTGTACTCATGTATCAATTGTAAGGGCAAAAGCTGAAGGTCGTTGTGGTCTATGGCCAGCAAACAATAAGAACTCGACCAGCGCATTGCACTTTTGATACTATTGCATCATATAGTTGTTGTGCAAGCGCACAAAAGCGCCTGATACCAGGCGATGGCCGAGATTTTTTCGACATGCCCCTATGCTAAAATGTCGGCCACAATTGCACACCGTCTAAGGAAGATTCGACATGGCTGGACACAGTAAATGGGCCAATATCAAACATAAAAAAGCCGCGACCGATGCCAAGCGCGGCAAGATCTGGACCCGTCTGATCAAGGAAATCACGGTTGCCGCGCGCATGGGCGGCGGCGACGCGCTCACCAACCCGCGCCTGCGGCTGGCGGTCGACAAGGCGGCCGATGCGAACATGCCGAAGGATAACGTGCAGCGCGCGATCAACCGCGGCAGCGGCGGCGTGGACGGCGCCAACTATGAAGAAGTGCGCTACGAAGGCTACGGCATCGGCGGCGCGGCGATCATCGTCGAGTGCATGACCGACAACAAGGTGCGCACCGTGGCGGAAGTCCGCAATGCCTTCAACAAGAACGGCGGCAACATGGGCAATGAAGGCTCGGTCGCCTTCCTGTTCCAGCATTGCGGCCAGTTGCTGTTCGCGCCGGGCACCGATGAAGACAAGCTGATGGAAGCGGCGCTGGAAGCCGGCGCCGACGATGTGGTGGCCGATGACGAAGGCGGCTTCGAAGTGCTGACCCCGGTGCACGATTTCGCAACCGTCAAGGAAGCGCTGGAAGCGGCCGGCTTCAAGGCCGAGGTGGCGGAAGTGATCATGAAACCGGCCACCGAAACCGTGTTCTCCGGCGACGATGGCATCAAGATGCAAAAGCTGCTCGACGCGCTGGAAAACCTGGACGATGTCCAGGAAGTGTTTTCCAACGCCCTGATCGAAGACTAATCGATATGTATGGCCCGGAGGCGCAATGCGCCTCCTTTACTCTGAACGAACGGTTCTTATGAAAATTTTGGTAGTCGGCTCTGGCGGCCGCGAACACGCCCTGGCCTGGAAACTGGCCCAATCGGAACGCATCCAGATGGTGTATGTGGCGCCGGGCAATGGCGGCACCGCGCGCGATGCGCGCCTGGTCAACCTCGACATCAGCGACCCGCAGTTGCTGGCCGACTTCGTTGAGCAGGAACACATCGGCCTGACCGTGGTCGGCCCGGAAGTGCCGCTGGCGGCCGGCATCGTCAACCTGTTCCGCTCGCGCGGCCTGAAGATTTTCGGCCCGACCAGGGAAGCGGCGCAACTGGAATCGTCGAAGGACTTCGCCAAGGCGTTCATGCAGCGCCACGGCATCCCGACCGCGGCCTACCGGACGTTTTCGGAAGTCGCTCCGGCGCACGCCTACATCGACGCCCATGGCGCGCCGATCGTCATCAAGGCCGACGGCCTGGCCGCCGGCAAGGGCGTGGTGGTGGCGATGAGCCTGGAAGAAGCGCACCAGGCGGTCGACCAGATGCTGTCCGATAACCAGTTCGGCGACGCCGGCGCGCGCATCGTCATCGAGGAATTCCTGGCCGGCGAAGAAGCCAGCTTCATCGTCATGTGCGACGGCAAGAACATCTTGCCGCTGGCCACCAGCCAGGACCACAAGCGCCTGAAAGACCAGGACCAGGGTCCGAACACCGGCGGCATGGGCGCGTATTCCCCGGCGCCTATCGTGACGCCGGCGATGCACGCCCGCGTGATGCGCGAAATCATCAACCCGACCATCGCCGGCATGGCCAAGGATGGCATCGTGTTCACCGGCTTCCTGTACGCCGGCCTGATGATCGACGACAAGGGCAATCCGAAAACGCTGGAATTCAATTGCCGCATGGGCGATCCGGAAACGCAACCGATCATGTCGCGCCTGAAAACCGACTTGGTCAGCGTCATGGAACACGCCGTCAACGGCACGCTGGACGCGGTCGAACTGGAATGGGACCGTCGCACCGCCGTCGGCGTGGTGATGGCCGCCGCCGGTTATCCGGACGATCCAATCAAGGGTACGCTGATCGACGGCATCCCGGCCGAAACGCCGGATGCGGTGACCTTCCACGCCGGCACGCGCCAGGCCGACGGCAAGCTGTACACCAGCGGCGGCCGGGTCTTGTGCGTGGTCGGCCTCGGCGACAGCGTCAAGCTGGCCCAGAAACAGGCCTATGAAACGCTGGAAAAAATCCATTTCGACGGCGCCCAGTACCGCCGCGACATCGGCTGGCGCGGCTTGAAGCACTGAGCGCCAGATCGCTTGCGGTAAAACAGCGGGGCCGGCGCGGATCTATTCCGCCCGGCCCCTTTGAGGTCTGTAGTGCGCCAAGGAAATAGCTTTTATCATAAGATTGCCGGTCTCATTCCTCTTGAAAGCCCGATCTTGAAAGCTCTCCAGCGATGACCGCCGACCCGCGCATTACTTCCATCAATACCATCCACGAACTGGGCCTGATCAGCGTGGAAGAACGCGACGATGCGCTGGACGAGCTGGAACAGCACCAGATCGACCTCGACGATCCGCAGCTGGCCGGCCTGGAGCTGGACCTGCTACAGGCGAACCCGAGCCTGATCGACACCCTCGCATGGCTGCTGACCACCCAGGTCTTGCCGGCCGATCGGTTGCGGCAAACGCTGCAGACACTGCCCGCCCACCATGCAGGCGACGCCTTGTCCAGGCGCCGCGACCTGATCGAACAGACGCTGCGCCACGTGCACCAGGCGGCCCTGAAAATCCTGTACGACGAAGACTTGATCGACCCGTGGCTGCGCGACGCCGCCGGCGACAGCTTGCCGGCCGGCCAGTTGGTCGCCTCGCCGGTCGACGCGCTGTTATTGATCGTCAACCAGGGCAAGCTGACGGCCAAACAATTCAATGCCTTGCTGGCCCGCACCCGCAGCGGCGGCTCCGGGCTGGCCGTGATCATCGTCCATGCGACCGCCAAGCGGCTCGCCAAACAGCGTCCCTGGCTGGCCCGCCTCGTGACGCCCGGCCGCCACTGGCTGGGATTGATCGGCTTGCCCGCGCTGCTGGCCGCGATCGTCTGGAGCCAGACCCATGATCACGACGTGCCGGACTGCGATTCCGGCATGGCGCAAGAAAGGATTGCCGGCTTGCTGCCGTCGTTCAAGCCGGGCGACATCAGCGAAGCCGGCTACAATCCGCGCCGACGGATACGCGCGTGCATCGTCAGCGCCCAATCCGGCGCAGCGCAGGCCAGCCAGGGCTATACCATCGCCGCCTCGATCAAGAACGACTGGTACGACATCGCGCTGGCCTGGCCGGAACTGCTGACGGCGCGCTTCGGCAAGCTGGACAAGAACGGCGATTTCCTGCGCAGCGGCGTGCCGCTCGGGCGCGACGCGATGCTGGCCGCGTTCAGGACCGCCAGCGCGGGGATCAGCGGCGAGTGGAGCCCGCCCGGCGCGGTGCACGACCAGCTGTCGTACACAGTCAGCCACGACCCCGCGGTCAGCATCGACGACCTGGAACCGCTGGGGCCTTGCCGCGCGGTGAGGACCGGCATGCGCTACGCCTGCCCTGTGCTGGTGGCGCTACACGCCGAACGGCGCGAACTGTTGCGAGGCGAATTCACGCTGGAACGCGACGCCGCCGGCCAGCCGTGGGCCATGTCCAGCCGTTTCGCCAGCGAGCTGGCGCGCGCCCGCGCCACAGAAAACTAAGCTGGAAACGCCGCGCCGCTTGTTTTGCTATCACAAAAATCCGCAACAGGGTACAATCCACCCTCAATTTTTATTCCGCCCGTTGCGGCCCCCCACGATGTCGTCAGCCCCCTCCCCTTCAGCCGTCAAGGCATATTTGCTCGACCTGCAAAGCCGTATCGTCGCCGCGCTCGAAACGCTGGACGGCAAGCCGTTCGCGCGCGACGCCTGGCAGCGCCCGGAAGGCGGCGGCGGAATTTCGCGGGTGATCGAGGAAGGCAACGTGCTGGAACGGGGCGGCGTCAATTTTTCGCACGTCACCGGCGCGGCGCTGCCGCCGTCGGCCGCCGCGGCGCGTCCTGAACTGGGCGGCAAGCCGTGGGAAGCGATGGGCGTGTCGCTGGTGCTGCATCCGCGTAACCCGCACGCGCCTACGGTGCACATGAATGTGCGCTTCTTTACCACCACCGACGCCAGCGGCGCGCCGGTATGGTGGTTTGGCGGCGGCATGGACTTGACGCCGTATTACGGCAACGCCGACGATGCGCGCCACTTTCACCAGGTCTGCCGCGATGCGGTGGAACCGTACGGCGAGGGGCTGCACGCCAAGTTCAAGAAGTGGTGCGACGATTACTTCTACCTGAAGCACCGCCGCGAAGCGCGCGGCGTCGGCGGGATTTTCTTCGACGATTTCAACCATACCGGCTTCGAGCAAAGCTTCGCCATGGTGCGCAGCGTCGGCGACGGTTTTATCGATGCCTACCTGCCGATCCTGGCGCGCCGCAAGGATCACGCCTACGGCGAGCGCGAACGCGATTTCCAGGCCTACCGGCGCGGCCGCTACGTCGAATTCAACCTGGTGTTCGACCGCGGCACGCTGTTCGGCCTGCAATCGGGCGGACGCACCGAGGCGATCCTGATGTCGATGCCGCCGCTGGTAAAATGGCGCTACGACTGGCAGCCCGAGGCGGGCACGCCCGAAGCGGCGCTGTACACCGACTTCCTGCCGCATAAAGACTGGCTCGGCGCGTGACGGCACGCTGTATCGCGCTGCTGGGAGGCAGCTACGATCCGGTGCATAACGGCCACGTGGCGCTCGGCGGCTATTTCGCCAGGCTGCTGGCGGTGGACGAATTGCGCGTGATTCCAGTGGGATCGGCATGGCAAAAAGGCCATTTGCAGGCATCGCCGCGGCAACGTATCGAGATGGCCAGGCTGGCGTTTGCCGGCCTGGACTTGCCGGTCACGTTCGACCGGCAGGAAATCGAACGCGGCACGGCGACCTACACCATCGACACGCTGCGCCAAGTGCGCGCCGAATGCGGCCCGCAGGCGTCGATTGTGTTCCTGATCGGCGCCGACCAGTTGCAGCGCCTCGATACCTGGCGCGACTGGCAGGCATTATTTGATTACGCCCATTTTTGCGTGGCGGCCCGTCCGGGTTTCGCGCTGAACGGGACAGAGGTGCCGAAGGCAGTGGCGGACGAGTTTGCGCGCCGCCTGGGCACCCTGGAACACATCCGCAACACGCCGCACGGTCTGACTTATCTGGCACGGGACTTCGCGGTGGATATCTCCGCCACCCAAATACGCGCGGCACTACAACGGGGCGCTACGGCAGATTCGCTTATTTCCCCACTAGTGCTAGACTATATTGAACAACATAATCTATACAAAAGCTAAATGGACATCAAAAAACTGCAAACCCTCGTCGTCGACGCCCTTGAAGACGTCAAAGGCCAGGACATCGCCCTGTTCGACACGACCCACCTGACCAGCCTGTTCGACCGCATCGCCATCGTTTCCGGCACCTCGAACCGCCAGACCAAGGCGCTGGCCGCCTCGGTGCGCGACAAGGTCAAGGACGCCGGCGGCGACATCGTCGGCATGGAAGGCGAAGACACCGGCGAATGGGTGCTGGTCGACCTGGGCGACATGATCGTCCACATCATGCAGGCGCCGATCCGCGCCTACTACCGCCTGGAAGAAATCTGGGGCGACAAGCCGGTCAAGCTGGGCGCCGCCAAGCGCGCGCCTAAAAAAGCCGCCGGCGACGAGCCGAAGAAGACCAGCAGCCACCTGGCGGCTAGCAAGGCAAAAGTCGATGCGGTGCCGGTGATCGAGAAAAAAGCGCCGGCCAAAAAAGCCGCCGCCAGTACTAGCGCCGCCAAGGCCAAGGCGCCAGCCGCGAAAAAAGCGCCAGCCGCGAAAGCCGTCGGCAAGACCGTCAAGGTCGCGCCAACCAAGTCCGAAACCGCGGCCGTCAAGGCATTGAAGGCGCTGCCGGCGAAAACCGTGCGCGCGCCGAAAGCGGTGAAACCGGCGGCCGATGCCGCTCCGGCCAAGACCGTGATCAAGCGTATCGTCAAAAAAGCCGCCGAGTAAGGCGCGATGCAGCTCATCATCGCTGCGGTCGGCCATAAAATGCCGGCCTGGATAGAGACGGGCTTCGCCGAATACGCGAAGCGCATGCCGCCGGAATTGCGCATCGTGCTGAAGGAAATCAAGCCCGTCGAACGTTCCGGCAGCAAGACCGCCGCTACCGCGATGGCGCTGGAGCGCGAACGCATCGAGGCCGCCCTGCCGAAGGGCGTGCGCATCATCGCCCTCGACGAGCGCGGCAAGGACCTGACAAGCGTCGGCCTGTCGCAGCAAATCATGAACTGGCAGCAGGATGGGCGCGACACGGCCTTCCTGATCGGCGGCGCCGACGGTCTCGATCCCGAGCTGAAGGCGCGCGCGGAAGGCATGATACGCATTTCCAGCATGACCCTGCCGCACGGCGTGGTGCGGGTGATCCTGGCCGAGCAGTTGTACCGCGCCTGGACCATCACCCAAAACCACCCCTATCACCGTGTCTGATTTCGAGGCCCCGGGAGCCAGCATGAAACCTGCCGACAAAAAAATCTACCTGGCCTCCAAAAGCCCGCGCCGGCGCGAACTGCTGCGCCAGATCGGCATCGATTTCGAACTATTATTATTGCGCAGCGACGGGCCGCGCGGTCCCGACGTCACCGAAGAAGTCCATCCCGGCGAGTCGGCGCTCGACTACGTGGCGCGGGTCGCCAATGAAAAGGCGGCGTTCGCCTGGGACGTGGTCGGCAAGCGCCGCCTGACGCCGCGTCCGGTGCTGGCGGCCGACACCACCGTCACCATCGACGGCGCCATCCTCGGCAAGCCCGCCGACCTGGCCGAAGCGGTCGCCATGCTGCAGCAACTGTCGGGCCGCACCCACCAGGTGCTGACCTCGATCGCCGTGCATTACCAGAACTATGCGGCGCACATCACGCAAGTGTCGCAAGTGCGCTTCGGCGTGCTGAGACCGGCCGCCATCGCCGCCTATTGCGCCACGCCGGAACCGTACGACAAGGCCGGCGGCTACGGCATCCAGGGCAGCGCCGCGGTATTTGTCGAACACATCGAAGGCAGCCATTCCGGCATCATGGGACTGCCGCTGTTTGAAACGGCACAACTGTTGCGCCAGGCCGGCTTGCCGCTCCCGTGAACCCGCGTATGATGGCGTTCGCCCCCACTCCCCTACCAGACGCCAGCCGAGATTCATGAACGAAGACATCCTGATCAATATCACCCCGCAAGAAACCCGGGTCGCCCTGATCGTGCAAGGCGCGGTGCAGGAATTGCACATCGAACGCACGCTGACGCGCGGCTTGGCCGGCAACGTCTATTCGGGCAAGGTGGTACGGGTACTGCCGGGCATGCAATCGGCGTTCATCGATATCGGCCTGGAGCGCGCCGCCTTCCTGCACGTGGCCGACATCTGGGAAGCGCGCGGCCACGACGGCCAGAACGCGCCCCCGACGCCGATCGAAAAAATCCTGTTCGACGGCCAAGTGCTGACGGTGCAAGTGATCAAGGACCCGATCGGCACCAAGGGTGCGCGGCTGTCGACCCAGATCTCGATCGCCGGCCGCATGCTGGTCTACCTGCCGCAGGATAAACACATCGGCATCTCGCAGAAAATCGAAAAGGAATCGGAGCGCGAACTGCTGCGCGGCCGCCTGCAAAGCCTGCTGCCGGCCGATGAAAAAGGCGGCTACATCGTGCGCACCATGGCCGAGGACGCGTCCGACGCCGACCTGGCCTCCGACGTCGAATACCTGCGCAAGACCTGGGCCGCGATCACCCACGGCGCGCGCACCCGCCCGGCCACCAGCCTGCTGCACCAGGACTTGAACCTGGCCCAGCGCGTGCTGCGCGACTTCGTGCACGACGACACCGCGACGATCCAGGTCGACTCGCGCGAAAACTACGCCAAGCTGCGCGAATTCGCGCAAACCTATACGCCGAGCGAACTGACCCGCCTGCAGCACTACACCGGCGAACGGCCGCTGTTCGACCTGTACGGCGTCGAAGAAGAAATCCTGCGCGCGCTGGGCCGCCGCGTCGACCTGAAGTCGGGCGGCTACCTGATCGTCGACCAGACCGAGGCGATGACCACCATCGACGTCAACACCGGCGGTTTTGTCGGCGGACGCAACTTCGCCGACACCATCTTCAAGACCAACCTGGAAGCGGCGCACGCGATCGCCCGCCAGCTGCGGCTGCGCAACCTGGGCGGCATCATCATCCTCGACTTCATCGACATGGACAACGCCGAGCACCGCAACGCCGTGCTGGCCGAACTGAAACGCACGCTGTCGCGCGACCGCACCAAGGTGTCGGTCAGCGGCTTCTCGGCGCTGGGCCTGGTCGAAATGACGCGCAAGCGCACCCGCGAATCGCTGGCGCACATCCTGTGCGAACCGTGCCCGGCCTGTTCCGGCAAGGGCCAGGTCAAGACCTCGCGCACGATCTGCTACGAAATCCTGCGCGAACTGCTGCGCGAGGCAAAACAGTTCAACCCGCGCGAATTCCGCATCCTGGCGTCGCAGGAAGTGGTCGATCTGTTCCTCGAAGAAGAATCGCAGCACCTGGCGATGCTGGGCGATTTCATCGGCAAGAAGATTTCATTGCAGGTGGAGAATGCGTATCATCAGGAACAGTATGATGTGATTTTGATGTAGCCGGATTAAACAGATGTGGCCATTGTTCGGACGACTAATCCGACACCCACCATCGATCAACGTGCTCATTGACTTGTAGCAACATCGGCATTCCACCAAGGCTGATAACTTTAGCTTGGTCAACGGTACAATTTGGGAGTGACCAGCTTCGATTTTTATCGGAACGATCCGTACCGGGACCTCCCCCCTGCCAACAACTCAGGAGAATTGCTTTGGGTCAAGCACTTATCGTTCACGGAGATACAACCAGTCACGGCGGCACAGTCATCAGTTCTTCGCCGTTCAGTGACACCCTTGGCAAAGGATGGGCTCGCATGGGCGATATGGTGTCTTGCCCACGTTGCAAGGGTATTTTCCCCATCAGCCAGGGCGATGCAAGTTTGACCGATGACGGCAAACCAGTGGCCTACCACGGCTGCAAAGTAGCCTGTGGCGCGACGCTCATCGCCAGCCAGAACTTTACCACCACCGTGCCATCGGCCGGTGCCGGCTGCGCGGCCACCAGCGATATTGCCAACCGGTATGGGGTCATCGGCGCCGGTTTGCTTGCCGGCTACAAGGATGAGCCTCTGGATGACGCCGGTCAGCGCTTCCGGGGCCGTTTTCAGGTGCTGGACCAAACCTCGGGCGAGCCGGTGGCCGGCCAGCAGGCGCGTGTACGTTCCACTGGCGGTCAGTACCTTAGCAACACGACCGATGCCGATGGCTACACGCAATGGGTGGAACGGGACGCCACCGAGGCGCTTGCCTTCGACCTGATCCAGCAGCAGCCATGACGGAACCCCTGACGCCACTGGCCACCGGTGGCATGTCGCCGCAAGGCACGACAACCGTCGTCAAGATCAACCGGCCCAACCTGGACAGGATCGACCAGAAAGTGTTGTGCTCGGCCATCTGCAAGTGTAAGGACACGCCAGGCATCGGCAAGGATGGCCGCTCGCTCAAGCAGTCCTGCGTATCGACCAGGCTCAAGGGATTGGACCAGGCGCTAAAGCACCACAGCATTTATAAACCCGAAATCAATTACGACATGACACAACAGCCGCCCGCCCCCATCATGGATTCTACTCTGGAAACGAAAGGCCATGACTGGCTGCCTGGCTGGATTCAAAAATGGTGGGATATACCTGATCGGCAGAGCGGCCCACGACCACCTTTCAAGGCACGTGAAGGCATGGTGCGGCGCCCCGACGTGGTCATCGTCAACGACCCGGCCAAGCCGCCAACGCAGGACAACATCAAGCAGGTTGTTGAAATCAAATTTCCGCCAGATACTGCCACCGGTGATCAGCTAACGGACTACGCACGAATTGCCGGCGGCGATAGCAAGCTGGTCGTTGTAGGGCCAAGCGATTGCGACTGCGGCCAGCCAGATCCCGATCACCCTAAAATTCCCGTCGAGCAACTTGGCCCTGCCGCCGCTGCCGCTGCTCTACTCTACATGTTGCTGGCAAAGCGCCCACTGCCTTTGCCTGCGTATTAAGGAAGTTCATGATCATGAACACATTGCCATTCGATCCTATCCAACTGATGCGCGAGCATCCCGAAAAAATGCGTATCCCCGGAGGCCTGCTTACCAAGCACGGTCCGCAAGACTACGTGGGCAGCGTGCCGGCCGTCACCGGTACTCTGTTCTTCAGTGACGCTCATTTGTCGGAGGTACGCGAAGCCATCTGTGCCTGCTTCGACGAGTACCAAGCCATCGCCAAGAATCAGCTGACGTGGCTATGGCGTGCCGAGCCACCTGAAGGGCCGGACAAGATGGTTTATGGAAAGGCCAAACCCCTGCGCGAGATGATAAAGCGCATGTCGGAAAATGATCTGGTCAGTTTCACCTATATCAGCGGCGAGAAAGATCATGATGCGAGCGATTGGGAATTCCAGGTATTCGGTATTCGCGGATGGAAAGCCAAGATGGGTACTTGGGGACTCTGCGCACTGCGATTTTCCATGCCCATTTTATACGTCGAGGAAAATCCCACAGCCTTCCAGGCCATGTTCGTGAGCTTCGCGCATCGCTTAAAAGCGATCCACGGCTACGGCGGGCATGGTCTGGTTCTGTCTGCAGTGCGTTTAAACGATAACCAGCCTTTTGAAGCGTTTTTGGCTGACAAGCTCAACGGCCTTGATGTCGGCCACCCGGTCAGCGGCGCGACGCATGCCCATGAGGGTATCAAAACTGTTTCCTGGCTGACGGCGGTGAACCACGAGATGATCAAGAAAATCGGCGGGCTAAGCACAATCCGCTCGGAATTGCCGATGGACTGGTTCGCGCTGTACGATTACGGGGTCGGCTTGGTGATTCAGGCCGGGCCGAAGCCCGAGGCCGCTCCGGTCGATGCCGATCCCAAACCGGCACGCCTGGTGCTCCCGAATATGCTATTGAAAGAAGTCCGGGCTCCCAAGATCAGCGTGCACTATGCATCGAAGAATGGTGAGCCTCGCATCATTGGCTGGGCTGCGGAACAGTGGCTCAAGCGTTTTGATATCTCCGAGGACGACCTGCTGAGCTACAAAACCAAGCTGCTGGACGAACCCAAGCTGACCAGGGAAACCACGCTACCGAACCGGCTCTGAGCAACCAGGCTCCTGTAATCGGCGATCTGTCGATAGCCAGCGCTTGTGGCGGATTGACTCACGCAAAGTGCTGCCTTAGTAGAACAAAATGCGCCGCCCTACCTCCACGGGGCATACGAGAATTGAAACTGTGAACACTTTCAGCGAGGACCTAAGGTCTCAACCTAATGGACAACGGGGTCGTGAATGAGTGAAACCAAAGGATGGGCGTATGTAACCGAGTTTGGCCCCCAACGCATTACTGCTTGGGAGGTAAAACGGCAGCGCGACCTACTCGGTGGCGGGCCGCTCGGAAAGACGTATTGGAGCCAGCATCGAAAAGGCGAGCGAAAGAAAGTCAAGCAAATGCAGAGACCGCATACGAAGCCGTTTTTTGCGTATATGAATGATTCGATGCCGCATGAAGGTGATGGCGGCGAGTCTCTGTCTCACGTACTATTCAAGCACGCAATTGCTCGACTCAGCAAGACCCAACTACGGTTTCCCAATGGCGAGACTCATGAGATCCGCATCACGCATGCGGATCTCGAGAAGACCATTTCGTTGGCTGTAGGCTACCGCGTCGTCGACGTATATTGCAAGTTCGAATCCGATGGCTATCTGGCAATAAAATGGGGTGGAGAGGTCTGCTTTGAGGTTTGGCATACACATCGTGCACCGCCCATGAAGATCATTGGCCTGCGAGACAAGCGCGTCCCGGTTGTTGAAGTGAAGGTCTCCGAATTCTTCAGATACCGTTACGATGGCGATACCACGAACGCCGAACGGGAAGAGAAGCACATCGTCTATTTGGTAGGGCGTCTGGAGGAATTTATGACTGGTAAAGCAATCAGTGATCCTAGTTCCATGGAGTATCTGGAGGAAAAGATACGGATCATGAACGCTCAAATGGCTCGAGATACGAAGCTCGCTGCAGCCCGGAGTGACGAAGTAGAAATCTTCAAAAGGGAATTGGGAAGACTTAGAGGTGAAATAGCAGCGTTAGCCGGTCACAACGGATCACTGACAACCACGCTCACCTTGCTGAACAAACAAACTACCACGGACGCAAGCACTATCGTAAACCTGAAAAATGCAAATACCGCCTTGACTGAGGAGCGAGATTCGATGCGCGATACTCTAAAAATCCGGACATATTGCCTAGCCAGTACTGGTGTAGGCTTAGCAATCTGCATACTTCACGCACTTTACGTCATTGTTGTAAGATAGCTATAAATAACCAAGCTACGCCCGCAAAAACGGCTCCAGCGCCGCCAGCAGCGCATGCGGCGCTTCCTCGGCGACAAAGTGGCCGCAGTCCGGTATCACCACCCCGGTCACGTCATCGGCCAGGCTGCGCATTTCCTGTTCCACCCTGGCGCCGACGGCTTTTGCGCCGCCAATCGCCAGCACCGGAATGGCCAGCGTCTTCTGGCGCCATGTGATGTGTTGCTCCATGCTTTGATCGAGGCTGCGCCAATATTCAAAGCTCGCCCGCAGCGCCTCTTTATCCTTGAGCGTATCGACATAATGCGCCACCGCGGCCGGCGCGATAGCAGTCGCGGTGGCGGCCTTGGTGGCGAACTGGTAGCCAAAATAAATGTCTTCTCGGCCTTGCACCAGCTGCTCGTTGATCACCAGCGCGCGGTTGAAGTTGAAGTGCCAAAGGAAGTCGCTTAACTGCCGGTTGGCGATCAGCGGCGGAGACTGCGAAATGCCCGGAATCGTCGCATCGATGACGGCCAGCCGCGTGACACACGCCGGAAAATCGCTGGCCATCGCATAGGCGGCCCACATGCCGATGTCGTGGCTGACCACGGCGAACCGCTGATGCCCCAGCAGGTCCATCGCGGCGACCAGATCGGCCGCCACCGTCGCCGAATCGTAGCCGTCCCGCGGCTTGTCCGAACGGCCGAAGCCGCGCGCCTCGATCACGATCACGGTGTAGTGCCGGGCCAGCGCCGGCATCACCATGCGCCACGCATACCAGGTCTGCGGCCAGCCGCCCAATAGCAATAATGGCGGCCCGTCGCCGCCGATGACGGCATGCAGCGCAAGATCGGGGAGCTTGATCCGGTAGCTGTTGAAGATGTCGGCGAAGCCTGCGGCAAGGCCGGGGACGCCGGATACGGTGCCAAAGCCGGTGAGTTCTTGAAGGTGTGACGTGCGCATGGTGATCATGGTGAGTTGCTCGGCGGTTGAATGGTTTATTTTTTGTCGATCGACAAAGAAATAGGCTACACGTTCGCCGGCACCTGCGTCAACGCATTTTTTAGTCGATCGACAAAGAAATTACCTCCAGCACTATTTGCCAGTGATACGAGGCCACACGCTCATGGCCATATCGATCAGCTGCGTCAACTGAGCGGCGCTGGCGCCGTCGCGCGCGCGCAGCGCAATCGATTGCTGGATGGCGGCATAGAACATGCCGACCTGTCCGGCATCGGCGGTCGCGGCGATTTCGCCGTCATGCTTTGCCTTGTCAATCCGTGCCACAATCTGTTGTTCGGAGCGATGGCGCAGCGCGCGTAACTTTGCCGTCACCGGATCGGCTGCCCCGCCTTCGATGGCGCCCAGGTTCACCAGGCAACCGCCCGGACCGGCGCTTGCCTGCATCAGTCTGGCGCTGGTGCGCAACATGACCTCGATGCCGTCGCGGGCCTGGGCATGCTGCTGCAATGGTCCCCAGATCTGACTGCCGACGGAGCGGCAATACAGTTCGACGACCTCGTTGAACAAACGTTCTTTCGAGCCGAATGCGCTATAGATACTGGCGGACTGGATACCCATGCAAGCGACCAGGTCGCTCATCGCCGTAGCTTGGTAGCCTTTTTCCCAAAACAGCAGCATGGCTTTGTGCAGCACGGTATTCCTGTCGAACCCCGCAGGACGGCCTCTCGCAGACATCGTTGATTTCCTCTTTTTTATGTATGGCGCATTTTAGAGCAATCGATGCCGCTGCAGCATTTGCCAATCAGGTTCAATCGCCATGCAAGCTGCCAGGCCAGTTCGGGAACGAAGAGTCCCGCCGCCGCGCAGCCGTCGGCATTGCCGGGAGCCTTGATCCACAGCTGCATTTCGGCTTGCCCGCCGGTCAGGTGCTCGACCGGGCCATTGCCGTTGCGGCTGCTATCGACCACATACGAGCGGGTATAGGGGTATAGCCCTGCTGGCGGTCACGCCGGCCCGGCACTCTAGCCGGTCTTGCGGAAATAGTCTTCCCCTTGTTGTAACGCCATGTGCTCGACCTGTACACGCACCTCATCGATAAACGCGCCCAGCGCCGCTTTCAGCGAACGTCCCTTTCTCCAGCGCAATGCGGCCAGCCGGGACAAGCCGGCCTGGTCGATGACCGCCACATCCAGGCCGCCCATGCCATGCACCGCCAGCGCACCGGCAATCGTCGTGATGGCGGCGCCATTGGCGCTGCCAGCCAGCCGCAGCAGCGTGTCGACGTTGTCGGCTTCCATGCGCAAGTCCAGCGTCACGCCGGCCTTGGCGAAAAACTGGTCGATTTGGCGACGCATCGCGAAGCCGGGACGCAGCAAGCCCAGCGGATAAGCGGCCAGCTCGGCTGGCGCCAGCCGCCGGTGACGCAGGGCCGTGCCGATCAGCAGCAGCCGCTCTTCGAACAGTTGCTGCTGACAAATGCCGCTGCTGGACAGATTGGAAAAGGACAAGCCGATATCGATCTCGCCGTCGATCAGCGCGCGGTCAATGCCGGCGCCGGTCAATTCCACCACCGAGATGAATAATTGCGGGTAGCGGCCCAGCAAACGCGCCATCGCCGGGATCACCAGGCTGCGCGCATAACTGGCGATGGCGCCGACGCGCAAGCGGCCGCGCACGAGGTCGCCACGCGACTGGATCGATTGCAGGCTCAGGTCGAGCTGTTCCAGCAGCGGACCGACCTCTTCGCACAGCAGCGCGCCGGCCGGCGTCAGCGCGACGCCGCGGCCTTTTTTTTCCAGCAGCGGCGTGCCGGTCACCCGGGTCAGTTCGCGCAAGTGCTGCGACAGCGCCGGCTGCGTCAGGTTCAGCGCATTGGCCGCCCGGGTTACGCCGCCCAGCCGGGCCACCATGATGAAACTTCTCAGCAGGCGCAGGTCGGCCAGTTGTCGCATAAATTTTCCTTATGTATTGCGTCTTGATAGATCATTTTACGTTGCAATTAGACATCGCCATAATCGCTCCTTGATTATTCGATAGCCAATTTATCCGGCTTCGTCAGCCGGTTGATCATCGGCTGGCTCAGCGGCGGCCACCACCATTTACCTTCACCCACCAAAGGAAACCACGATGAACGATCAAACCATTCTCAACCAGCAAAACAAGCCGGCGATCCAGCCATCCCGCCGCCAATTCCTGGCGCGGGCCGGCGCCAGCCTGCCGCTGCTGGCGGCCGGCGCGGCACTCGGCGCATCCGCTGGCGCAGCGGCGCAAACGCCAGCGCCTTCAGGTCTGGCGGCAAGCGCTGGCGGCCCATTCTGGCCGGATGGCATCCGCCTGCCGATTTCGATTTCGATGCAGTTCGAAGCCGGCGGCCAGCCGCCGAAGGGCACCGACAGTCCCTTCCCGAACATCGTTTTTCCGGCCAGCATGCCATCCGACCCGGCCACCAATACCTGGTTCGCCTACGGTTACCGCGAAGGCATCCCGCGCATGCTCGACTTGTGGGACAAGCACGGCGTCAAGGTGACGTCGCACATCATCGGCGAGGCGGCGCGGCGCCATCCCGAACTGGCGCGCGAAATCGTTGCGCGCGGCCATGAGGCGGCTGACCATGGCCTGCGCTGGAGTGCGCAGTATGCGATGAGCCGCCACGAGGAAAAGAAGTTCATCGCCGATTCGCGCGACCTGCTCAAGGCCATCACCGGCCAGACTCCGGTCGGCTATAACTGCAACTGGCTGCGGCGCGGCCCGAATACGCTGGCGCTGTTGCAGGAACTCGGCTACCTCTACCATATCGACGATATCAGCCGCGACGAACCGTTTATCGAACAAGTCAACGGCAAGGATTTCGTGGTCGTCCCCTATACGCTGCGCAATAACGACATCCTGCTGATCGAGGGACGCAATTATTCGCCGAGCCAGTTCCTGGAACAGATCACGTTCGATTTCGACCAGCTCTACGAAGAGGCCGGCACGCGCCGGCGCATGATGTCGGTCAGCGCGCACGACCGCATCAGCGGTGCGCCGCACATGGTCAAGGTGTGGGACAGTTTTTTGCGCTATGCAAAAAGCAAGCCCGGCGTCGCCTTCCTGCGCAAGGACGAGATTGCACGCTACACGCTGACCAGCCCGTTGAGCCTGCGCGAAAGCGAAACCATCTGACGCCTTACCTTATTGCCGTAAATGGCGCGGCTCGGCGGCCTCCTGGCTGCACGCTGGCGGCGTAAAAAAGCGCCGTGGCCCGAACAGGAATACCGCCGCGGCATACAGGCCGGCCAGCGGAAATTTCACGTCTTTCATCAATTGATGGAAGATGGCGATCGAGACGTCGCGCGTCACCGGAATCTCGGTCCGCCACTGGCACAGCGCGTCGTGCACCAGGCTGGCGTGGTAAGTGGCCGGCAAGCCCAGGTGCTGGGCGCCATCCGGCGTGCCGAGATAAAACAGACCCAGCACGCTGAAACACGGCGAGCAGCCATCCCACGCATAACCGGCCCTGATGCGGATATTGCATTCGTGGATGGTGACCCAGTCGTTTTCAAATTCGATGCCTTGCAGCAGCGGCGAACAATAACCGTAATCGCTGGCCAGCGCATAGCGCCAGGAATTGCCCGGCATGCCGAAATGTTTCGGCAGTAATTGTTGCAGTGTTTTTTGAACCACGTTCCACTCCCGGATAGCCGCTTGACCTTAATCAATATGAAACAGATTAGAACACAGTCTATTCAATTGTTGGCATACGGATACAAAGAGAGCGAAAGATCAAATCAAGTGCGGCGGGCTCAAGATCTGGGGCAAGACCGTGGCGCCGCTGTCGATTCGCGCAGCACGATTTCGGGTTTCAGGCGCACGTCGAGCACGGCGCTGCCGGGGTTGTCGATGGTTTGCAAAATCAGCCGCGCCGCTTCGGTGCCGATGCCGTGGTGGCGGATGCGGATCGTGCTCAGCGGCGGCCGTATCATGTCCATGTACGGCATGTCGTTATGGCCGACCACGGAAATGTCTTCCGGGCAGCTCAGGCCCAGTTCCTTCAAGGCATCGTAGCAGCCGATCGCCACCAGGTCGCTGCCGCACACCACCGCCGTGGTCCGCGGCGACTGGCGCAGCAATTCCAGCAACGCGGCCTTGCCGCATTCGCGCGAATAACCGCTGCTTTCAAAGACAAACGCTTGCGACGGATCGAGTTCGCTGGCCTGGATCGCCGCCAGGAAACCGAGCCGGCGCACGTGGCCGGTCGACAGGTTTTCCGGGCCGGCGATGTGGGCGATGTGGCGATGTCCCAGCCCCAGCAAATGTTCCACCGCCAGCCGCATGCCGTACACGTCGTCGCTGACGACGCACGAGGCGATGCCGGTTTCGTCGCTGCGGTTGACGGTCACCACCGGCACGTTCTGGCCGATGCACATCTTGATCACCGGATCGTGGCGCCGCGCCGTGGCCAGGATCAGGCCGTCGACTTGCTGGCCCAGCAAGCGGTTGATGACAAACAGTTGTTCTTCCTCGTCGGCGCCGACATTGGCGACGATGGACAGGTAGCCATGCTTGCGCAGTCCCTCTTCGATGCCCAGCAGGATAGGCGGGAATACTGCGTTGGTAATGTCGGGCAAGACCACGCCGATGATGTGCGACTTGCGCGTGACCAAGGTCGACGCGGCGCGATTCGGCCGGTAGCCGAGCCGCCCCGCTTCGGCCAGCACCCGTTTTGCCACCTCGGCGCTGACCATCTGCCGGGTTTCCGGGTTCATCACGCGCGACACGGTCGAAAAATGCACGCCCGTGGCCCTGGCGACATCGCTTAAGGTGGGAATTTTGTTGGACATGGAATTCTCTGATGGCAATGTCGCGATTTTAACGCACTCGCGGGTCCGGGAACAGCAAACGCTTGCACGACCAAAGTCCGCACAGTTATAGCATTCTTATAACAAGCTACGGAAATCCGTACTTGACAGCGTGCAAGCGCTTGCATACCATGCTTTCGACTTACCACTCACCCCGGTCCCGCGACCGCTCTGCTCATCCTTATGTCTACCTCTGATACCACGCAACAAACCTTGCCATCCGCCGATCTGTCATTAAAAGAAGCCGCGCTGGCTTATCACGCCTTGCCGCGCGCCGGCAAGCTGTCGGTCGTGCCGACCAAGCCGCTGGACGACGCGCGCGCGCTGACGCTGGCATATTCGCCGGGCGTGGCCTACGCCTGCGAAGCGATCGTCGACGATCCGCTAGCGGCCGGCCTGTACACATCGCGCAGCAACCTGGTGGCGGTGATCACCAACGGCACCGCGGTGCTGGGCCTGGGCGATATCGGCCCGCTGGCCAGCAAACCTGTGATGGAAGGCAAGGCTTGCCTGTTCAAGCAATTCGCCGGCGTCGACGTGTTCGACATCGAACTGGCCGAGAACGATCCGGACCTGTTCATCGATACCGTGGTGCGCATGGAGCCGACCTTCGGCGGCATCAACCTGGAAGACATCAAGGCGCCGGACTGCTTCTACATTGAGCAGGAATTGCGCAAGCGCATGAAAATTCCGGTGTTCCACGACGACCAGCACGGCACCGCGATCATCGTCGCGGCCGGCATCCTGAACGGCCTGGAACTGGTCGGCAAGCAAATCGGCGCAGTGCGCGTGGCGGTGTCCGGCGCCGGCGCGGCGTCGATCGCCTGCCTCGACCTGCTGGTCTCGCTGGGCTTGAACAAGTCGCTGCTGAAAGTGTGCGACAGCCAGGGCGTGATCTACCCGGGCCGCGATGCGAATATGGAAGAGAACAAGGCGCGCTACGCCAACGACACCTCGGACCGCAGCCTGGCCGATGCGATGGTCGGCGCCGACATTTTCATCGGCGTGTCGAAAGGCGGCGTGGTGCAGCCGGCGATGGTCGCGTCGATGGCCGAACGTCCATTGATTTTCGCGCTGGCCAATCCGCATCCGGAAATCTCGCCGGAACACGTGCATGCAGTGCGCAGCGACGCGATCGTCGCCACCGGCCGTTCGGATTACCCGAACCAGATCAACAACGTGCTGTGCTTCCCGTACATCTTCCGCGGTGCACTCGACGTCGGCGCGACCACCATCAATGAAGAAATGAAGCTGGCCTGCGTGCGCGCCATCGCGGCGCTGGCCAAGGAACCGCTGCCGGGCGAAAGCCACAGCGCGCTGAATCCGCTGCAACTGATCCCGTCGCCATTCGATCCGCGCCTGCGCGCCCGCGTGGCGCCGGCAGTGTCGCTGGCGGCAATCAACTCGGGCGTGGCGACCCGCGCGCAACAGCCGGCCTGACATCAGGCACGCGCGAACCGAGCTTGAAGAAACTGTCCGATCAGGTGTTGCCTACCTGATCGGACAGGGTTGACGTCATACCGTCGCTTCGGCGTCGCCAGCCAGCGCCAGCGGCGCCGTGGCCTGATGGCGCCAGGCCAGTACCGCCTGCTGCACCCGTGCCGGTATAATAGCTTGCATGCAAGAACAGGTATTCACGTCGAGACATTTCCCGCACTTGTTCTCGCTTTCCATCGATGCCGCGCGCTCGCCCAGCGCCCCCCAGCGCGTAATATCAATTGGCTTTATCGGTGGAAACAGTCCCAGCGTGGGCCGGCCCAGCGCCGCGGCAATATGCAAAGGTCCGGTACCGCTGGCCACCAATCCGTCACTGGCGCCTATCAGGGCAAGCAAGCCGTCCAGGTCAAACTTGCCGCATAAATTCGTCACGTTTGGCAGTCTCAGCAAAGCCGTACCATGCGTCGCCAGCCATTCTCCTTCGGCCATGCTGCCGGTAATCCATACATGAATTCCCGCATCGGCCTGCAGCAGCCGGGCCAGTTCGGCGTAATGCGCAATCGGCCATTCGCGGCCGTTGCCGTTCGACTTGGGATGCAAGACCAGGTTGAATGGATGGTCGTCGAACAGTGCGTCAACCATCGCATTGGACGGCGCCGACAAGCCATAAAAAGCCGGAATGCGATCGAGCGCCAGATCGGATTTGATGCACAGTCCTTGCAGCAACTTCAAATTAAGTTGAGTTTCATGCAACATCGATCTGGCGCGGCTAAAATGCGCCAGCTTGTTACAAAAGAACCAGTGATACAGACGATGGCTGGTGGCGACGCGGTTGAGGATGCCGGCCTTTTTAGCGGCTTGGGCAAGTTGACGCTTCGGAAAGGCGAACACCACGGTGTCGGCGCCGGACGCCGCAAAATAAGCCTGCGGATCATCTTCCAGCGATTCGACCGTGACGACATGATCCACAAAACGACAATGACGCACGACTGGGGCGGCATAGGCGCGGCATAAAAAATCGATGCGCACGCCGGGATATAAGTGCTTCAAATATCCCGCCAATGGCAATGTCAAAACGACATCACCTATATTGTCGGTTCGGGAAATAATAATATGAAACAATTGTATCGACATTCAAGCCTAGTAAGTTCGGTTCTATATAATACACAGTCAACGGCCTGTCCTTGGCACTTTTGAATCAAATAAATTTCGATCTAATCAATCAAATGCACAACAATAACAAAAAGACATGGCAATTTGCCTCTGCAGTCGTATTCTTATTCCCTATACTATGTTTTGCCACATCATTCGGCATGGCATTGACGCAAGTTATCATTTTGCTTACTGCAATCTTGCTCGCGCATCGCGGCATGGGCCGATTCTACGCTAATCATTGGCCGGCAATCGTGTGGATAGTCACGGGTTTTGCCGGCTATTTTCTGCTTTCACTGATACGTGTATTGTTCGACACACAATCTGTGCATTGGCTGGACGGCCCTTCACGGCTACTGTTCGGATTGAGCTGCATCGGTTTTGTCGGCTTCCTCAAACCAAGCATCCGCTCTTTTTGGCTAGGTATTTGCCTTGCAGCAATCGTCGCTGGAATTATTGCTTTAGTTCAATGCGGCTGGCTCGGCATGGAGCGTGCCGAAGGGTTCACCAGCCATGCGATTACTTATGGTGACTTGGCGCTCGCCACCGGTTTGCTGGCACTGTGCGGCTGGCCGGAATTTCGTAAAAGCAAAATTTCCTGGCTGCCTTGGGTCGCCTTTGCTTTCGCGCTCATCGCATCGATATTGTCGGGTTCGCGCGGCGGATGGGTAGCGCTGCCGTTTGCCGTGATTCCCTTGTTGCGCCACCATCGCATCCGCTATCAAAAAGCGTTGCTATATGGAGTTTTATCGACTGTGGCATTAATCGTGCTGTTGCTCCTTGAGAAAAACAGCACCGCGGCGCAGCGTATCGCCATGGTCTTCAGCGATGTGCACGGCTATTACGCCAACAATCAAGTCGCCACCTCGGTCGGCACACGCCTGGAACTCTGGAAAGCATCGTGGATGATGTTCAGCGACCATCCCTTGCTCGGAGTGGGACGCGGCGTATTCCAGGAGAGCCTCTATGCATTGTTGCATCAAGGCCGGCTGCAAGAGTCGATGGCCTTGGCTTATAGCAGCAGCCACAACGATGCATTGCACTTCCTGGCCACTGGCGGCCTGGTCGATTTCAGTTTCTTGTTGTTGATGTATTTCGCGCCACTGGCCTTCTTCACTAAAGCCTTGCGCAGCGATAACACGGAGCTGCATTCACCGGCACTGGGCGGCGTGGTGCTGGTGATTTGCTTTATGATATTCGGCTTGACCGACGTGATGTTCTGGCTGATGGTTCCGAAAAGCTTTTATGTGATGATGCTGTGCATCCTCGTCGGTTTTTGCCTGACCGGCAAATCGACGACCACGGCTAACGGCCAACCAGCTTAAAAGCCGGCGGCCGGCACTGTCGCCGGCGCCGCTTCCAGCAAGGCGCCCAGCTCCAGCCACACCATGCCGGCCCCCATCTGCTGCATGCAATTCTGGTGTCCCAGCGGACATTCGCGCTGCCGGCACGGCGCGCATTCGAGACGCAGCGACAGCGCCCGCGAGCGGTCGGAAAACGGCGGTGCGTGATCCGGGTCGGTCGGACCATACAGGGCGATCACCGGCCGGTTCAAGCTTGAAGCAATATGCAGCAAGCCGGAATCGTTGCTGACCACCGCGCCTGCCTGGGCGATCAAGGCCACCGCTTCGGCCAGGCTGGTGGCGCCGGCCAGGTTGGAGACACCTGGCCGCCGCATCATCGCACAAATCTGCTCACATACTTCCCGGTCTTTTGGCGAACCCAGCAAAACGATCTGGGTGGCGCTGTCGGCTTGCAGCGCCAGACCGGCCAGTTCGGCAAAATGCGCGGCTGGCCAGCGTTTCGCCGGACCGAATTCGGCGCCGGGCGCAAACACCAGCAATGGCCGCGTCAAGTCCAGCCCCAGCCGGGCGCAGGCCGCGGCTTTCTGCGCCGGCTCTACCAGCAGCTTCGGGCGCGGCACGCCAGACGGCGGCAGCGGCCCGGGAACACCAGCCAGCGCGGCGTAAAACGCCACCATCGGCCGCGGGCTGTTCTGCTCGTCGTGATGCATCACATTGATCAAGCCATAGCGGCTCTCCCCCTTGTAACCGACCCGGCGCCGAATGCCGGCCAACCACGGGATCAGCGCATATTTCAATGTATTGGGTAAGATATACGCGTCGGCGTAAGCGCGCAGGCGCAGCAGGCGGGCGAATTTCCAGCGCTCCCGGAGTTGCAGCGCGCCATGCCGGAACGGCGTTTCCAGCACCTGGTCCACTTCCGCCATCTGGCGCCACACCGGCGCCACGCCGGGCGGCGCCAGCACATCGATCGGCCGTCCCGGCTGCTGCGCGCGCAGCAATTGCAGCAGCGGCTGGGCCATGACGGCGTCGCCGATCCAGTTCGGCGAAATCACCAGCGTGCGCGCCCCTGTCATGCGCCGTCCTTGCTGAACTGCAAGCGATACAGATTGGCGTACATGCCATTATTAGCCAGCAATTCCTCATGGCGCCCGATTTCAATCACGCGGCCCCGGTCCATCACCGCGATGCGGTCGGCGCCTTCGATGGTCGACAGGCGATGCGCGATGACCAGGGTGCTGCGGCCAGCCATCAGGGTTTCCAGCGCCGATTGCACTGCGCGCTCGGATTCATTGTCGAGCGCCGAGGTGGCTTCATCCAGGATCAGGATAGGCGCATCCTTGTAGATCGCGCGGGCGATCGCCACGCGCTGGCGCTGGCCGCCCGACAGCCGGCCGCCGTTTTCGCCGATCATGGTGTCCAGGCCGTTCGGCAATGCCGCTACCACCTCGTCCAGATGAGCCGCCTTGACCGCCGCCGCCAGACGTTGCGGATCGACACTTTCGACGCCATAGGCAATATTCGCACCCAGCGTGTCGTCGAACAGCACCACATTCTGGCTGACCATCGCCAATTGTTCGCGCAGGCTGGTCATGGTCAGTTCGTCATAGGCAATTCCGTCGAGCGATATGCGGCCCGAATCGGGCGCATAAAAACGCGTGACCAGGTTGACCATGGTCGACTTGCCGCCGCCCGAAATGCCGACCAGCGCCAGCGTTTCGCCGGGAGCGATTTCCAGCGACACATCGCTCAGCGCGGGTTTGCCCTGGCCGGCATAACTGAAGTTGACATGTTCAAACTTGAGATGGCCGCGCGCGCGCTGTATTACCTGGGTGCCGGGATCGGCTTCAACCGGCGCATCGATCATCTCGAAGACGGTCTCGGCCGCCGCCATGCCACGCTGCAACGGTCCATTGACTTCGACCAGGCTTTTCAGCGGCGCCAGCAACATCAGCATCGCGGTGACAAACGAGGTGAACTCACCCGACGTGATGTTTTGCGACATCGCCATCACCACCACCACCGACACCGCCAGCGATGTGGCGATCTGGGTCACCGGTGCCGTTGCCGCGAAGGCCACCGTCATGCGCTGCGAAAAACCGCGCAAGGATTCGCTGCGCTTCTCGAAACGCTCGCGTTCATAGCGCTCGCCGGAAAACACCCGTATCACCTGGTGACCGCGCGCAGCCTCTTCCACCACTTGCGTCATTTCACCGGTAACGCGTTGATTTTCACGGTTCAGGTTGCGCAGACGTCCGGTGGTGGTGCGCACGATCACCGTGGTCAGCGGCACGATCACCAGCGCCACCAGCGTCAGCTTCCAGTTCAGGTAAACCAGGTAGCCGAGCAAGGCCACCACGGTCAAGCCGTCGCGCAAAAAAGACAGGAATACCGAATTGATCATGTCGACCACCTGGCGCACGTCGCCGATGACAGTATTGATCATGGTGCCGGTCGATTTATCCTGGAAGTTCGATACCGGCAAACGCAACAGGCGTTCGAACATGGCGCGCCGTAAATCGTTCAAGACCCGGCTGGTAACCCAGTTATTCAGGTAGGCGATGGAAAACGTAAAAATGCCGCGCATGCCAAACACGGAAATCAGGATCAGCGGCACCCACCAGGCGTTGAACGGTACTTTATGGTCGCCAAAACCATTGTCGATCAGGTATTTCAACGCATCGGACAGCATCGGCTGGGTAACTGCGGCGCCGACCATGGCCAACAAGGACCAATAGGCGCGCGCCTGATATGGCTTGACGATTCGTAGCAAGCGGCCAATGACAGCACTATTTTCCATTCAATTTCTTTCACAATCAGGCCGCAGCCGGTTTTATCGGGAAGTCCCTGGCACATTGCACACCACACACCCACGCCAGGTGCGAACCTGGCGCGGCACGCTGGCCGCTATCATCTATCGTTAAAAGGGAGTCGGAAATGCATTAGTATGTAGCATGTACTTTTTGGGGCGTATCCCGCAGACCGAAAAATAGCCTTGCACCACGAAGAACTTTCACGGCGATTGATAGTATTGAGTTATGATTCATTGCTTCTTGTAAGCATTTTTGCCAAGGTCACCCACTTGTTCAGTAACAACACCATGCAGCAAGCAATCACCATATCGCTCGTCATCACCACTTACAACCGTCCCGACGCATTAGCGGCGGTAGTGGAAGCGTGTTTTTTGCAAAGTGACCAGAATTTCGAAATCATTATCGCCGATGACGGCTCGACCCACAACACACGAGCTTGTATCGAGCAGTTGAAACAACGCTCGCCTGTGCCGCTGCGCCATATCTGGCAAGCCGATCTGGGTTTCCGTGCCGCGATGGCGCGCAACAAGGGTACGCTGGCGGCGAGCGGCGAGTATATTGTGTTTCTGGATGGTGACTGCATTCCGCAAAAAGATTTTGTCGCACAACACAGGCGTCTGGCGACGCCAGGTTACCTGGTGTCGGGCAGCCGTATTTTGCTGAGTCCCACATTGACAGCGCGCACCCTTGCGCATCAGGTCGACTTGCACACGCTGGGTTTATTAGAAAAAATCAAATACCGCCTGCAGGGCGATATGAACAAGATCCTGCAATTGCTGTTCACCTGGCCCGACATGGGACGCCGCAGCAGGAATTTTTCCTGGCGACGCATTAAAAGTTGCAATTTAGCGATCTGGCGTAGCGACCTGGACTTGGTCAATGGCTTCGATGAAAGCTTCCTCGGCTGGGGCCATGAAGATTCCGACCTGGTGGTGCGTCTGTACAATGCGGGCGTGATGCGCAAGGATGGCGCTTTCGCCACTGAAGTATTTCATCTTTGGCACAAGGAAAACCAGCGCGATCACGAAACCAGCAACCGCAAAGTGGTATTGCAGCGCGCCGCCGATAAAACCATCCGCGCGACGCGCGGCTTGCTGACCGAAACGGCGATCGAGCCGGAAGCCGCCCACGCCGGCTAAAAACCTGTCCCGGCATAGCCGGGCCGCACCAGAGTCCCCTTCCCGGTACAGTTGCTCAAGCCTTGTTATTCGGCATTATCGAACATGCTGATGCGCACCAGGTCGGCCACATTATCGACCCCCAGCTTGCTCATCAGGCGCGCCTTGTGCACTTCCACCGTGCGCACGCTGATGCCCAGCGCCGGCCCGATATCGCGGTTGTGCTGGCCGATCACCACCAGCTCCATCACTTCCCGCTCGCGCGGCGTCAGCACGCGCAGCAAATCCAGGCTGCGCTCGCGGTGCTGCAAATGCTGGCGAATTTTCTGTTCTTGCAAGAACGCTTCGTCGATCGCCGTCATCAGCTTGTCATGGTCGAACGGCTTTTCCAGGAAATCGATGGCGTTGGCCTTGAACGCTTCCCTTGCCAGGCCGACGTCGCCATGGCCGGTGATGATGATCACCGGAATTACACAGTCCAGTTCGGCCAGGCGGCGCTGCAGGCTCAGGCCATCCATGCCGGACATGCGGATATCGATCAGCAGGCAACCGGACCATTCCTTGCGCCAACTGGCAAGGAACGCCTCGCCGCTGGCGAATACCGCCGTGCGGTAGCCGCGCACGCCCAGCAGCAGCCCCAGCGCATCGCGCACCGCCGGATCGTCATCAACGATGAATACTGTCAGGTTAGTCGTCAATCTGTCCTCCCGAATCCGCCAAAGGCAGGATGAATCTGAATATACCGTGAGCGCCCACTTCGGCCCACAGGCTTCCGCCATGGGCTTCGACGATCGCACGACTGAGCACCAGGCCGAGACCGAGGCCGCTCGCCTTGGACGAGACGAAGGGCTCGAACAGGCGCGCCGCCAGGCTGCTGGAAATGCCGTTGCCGCTATCTTCGACCGACAACCGCAAGCGGGCGCCGCTCAATTTATCGGCCGACAGGCTGATGCGGCGCTGGCCGCGCGGCTGGGTCAGCACCGAGTCAAGCGCATTGGCCAGCAAGTTGCGCAGCACCAGCTCGATTTGCAGGCGGTCGGCGTTGACCGACAGACGCGGCAATTCCCCCACCGTCAACTCGACCTCGTGTTCGAGAAAGGACGCGGCGAACTGGGCGCTGATCGAACGGATCAGCACGCTCGCCTCGACCGCTTCCAGTTGCATCGAGCCGGTGCGGAAAAAGTCGCGCAGGCGGCGCACCACTTCGGCGGCGCGGCCCGATTCGATGATCATGTGATGGATCGCGCTTTTCAGGCGTTCGCCGCCCTCGCCGCGCTCCAGCAGATATTCGCACGCCTTGCCATAGGTCGACAAGGCCGTCAGCGGCTGGTTCAACTCATGCGCCAGCGCGGCGGCCATCTCGCCGGCCGCCGCCAGCCGCATCGTATGTTTCAAGCCATCGGCCACCTGGCGCATTTCATCGACGACGATACCGATAAAGAAGCCGACCAGCGCCAGCACCGCGTCCAGCATTTGCAATTCATAGACTTCCAGATCGACCACATGGGCCCATTTGACCAGCGTGATGATACCGAGTTGCAGCACGAACACCATCAGCGCCGTGCCGTACAAGCCCTGGCGCGACGCAGCCCAGACCACCGGCAGGAACAGGAAATAAAAATGCTTGAATTCGGAACTGGCGATCGAACCGAACACGCTCCACAGCACAAAGATCGACAGCGCCAGGTACGCCACGGTTTCCCAGCGCCAGACAATCGCGTACAGGCGCTCGCGGCCGCGCTGGCTGGCCAGCATCCACAGCAGCGGCATCGAGACCACGATGCCGACCGTGTCGCCTATGCCGAAACGCAACACCGCCAAGCTCCATTCGCCATGCGGGATCAGGTCGGCATGCCACAGCAGCGTGATATAGCCGAGGTCGTTGATCAGGGTGCCGGCCACCACGATCGCCACCCACGTAAACAGCCGGCCGCGGTTGTCGAAAATATCGCCGCTGCTGAAACTGCGCCGCAGCGCCTCGCCGATCAAGCCATAACCGAAGGTCAGCCACAGTGACGCCACCAGCGTCAGCCCCAGTCCGGCCGGCAAGCCGCGCACCAGCAGTTCGCCGCTGAGCAGCGCGCAAAACAGCGGCAACGCGGCCTTGCGTCCGTACAGCAGCCAAAACACCAGGCCCAGCGACGGATCGGGATTCCAGGGCGTGATGTTCAAGCCGTACAGCGGATCGATATAGGTGGCCCAGTCGAACAGCACATACAGCCCGATAAAGGCTGGATAGGGCAAGAAACGCGGAAGATAATGGTGCAGGAGCGAGCGCATGGCTTTCGGAAATTCGAATCGTGTAGCATTATGCAACGCAGTTTCACGTAGCGCCAAGCATACCGGCAATGTCGCGCCTTGCGCTGCCCTATTTATCCGCCATCAGTCGTCATGCGCCGGCCTTGGCCAGCGGCAACCGGACCCGCGCCAGCAAGCCGCTGGCGCCCGGCGCGGCCAGCAACTCGATGGCGCCGCCATGCTGGCGCGCCACCGACGCCGCGATCGCCAGGCCCAGTCCGCTGCCGCTCTGGCTTTGCTGGGGGGCGCGGAAAAAGCGGTCGAACACGCGCTGGCGCAGCGCCGGCGCGATGCCCGGTCCCTGGTCGGCCACGCCCAACACTGCCCAGTCCCCTTCGCGGCGCAGGCTGACCGTCACCACGCCGCGCGGCGGACTGTATTTGATGGCGTTTTCGACCAGGTTGTCGATCAGCGAGACCAGGCTTTCGCGCTGGCCCAGCACGGCCATCTGATGCTGCGCCTCCAGTTCCAGCTCGACATCGTCGCGGCCGGCCAGGCCGGACAGCGCGGCAAGCCGGTCTTGCAACAGCAAATCGAGCGCCAGCGGCGCTTGCGGGCCATGATCGGTGGCGTCGCTGCGCATCAGCAACAGCAACTGGCTGACCAGCCGCGCCGCGCGGTTGCCACTGCTCAAGATACCGCCCAGCAATTCACGCTGGCGCGGTTCGCTGGCCTGGCCCTGCAACGCTTCCACATTGACCCGCATCGCCGCCAGCGGGGTGCGCAACTCATGCGCCGCGTCGGCGATGAAACTGCGCTCGCGGGCGGCGCTCTGGTCGACCCGCAACAACAATGCATTGATGCTGTCGACCATCGGCACCAGTTCGCGGTGCACCGGCTTGAAGGTCAGCGGAGTCAAGTCTTGCGGGCCGCGCGCCGCCACTTCCTGCGCCACCCGGCTCCACGGCCGCAGCGCCTGGCGGATCGACAGCCAGGCCGGCAACAGCAGGAAAGGCAGGCTGATCAGCAAAGGCAGCAGGAAATACCCGCGCGAATTGATGGTCACGAAAAAATTCCACGCATCGGCCTGCGCCAGCATCGCTACCCGTATCGTCGCATCGGCCGACTGGCGGCTGCGCACGCGCCAGCGCTGGCCCTTGATGTACAGCGTCTCGATGCCGTCCGGCCCGGCGCTGCGCACGCCGGCCGGCGTGCCGTCGCTCTGGTACACCAGCCGGCCGCGCTGCCATACCAGCAAATGCGGCGCCAGCGCCTGCACGCCGCCTTTTTCATAATCTTCGCGCAGCGCCTGGTCGATCGCTTTCAGGCTCTGCTGCTGCCGGGCCGGCTGGTCGGCCAGGTTTTGCGCCACGCTGAGCACCGCGTCATAAATCCTGAACGCGTTCAGCGCCGCCGCGTTATCGCCGCCGTCGAACATGACAAACGCGGTGCCGAGGCTCCACAGCAGAGTCAGCAGCAGCATTTGCGCCACCATCAGGCGGCGTACCAGGCTGGGCCGGGCCACCTGGCGCCAGCCCCACGCGCAACCCGACTTGAAACCCGACCAGCTCATGCGGCGCCGCCGGCCGGACCTTGCTGATCGATCACATAACCGACCCCGCGCACGGTACGGATATACCCTTCGCCGATCTTGCGCCGTAAATTGGCCATGTGCACATCCAGCGTATTGCTGGCGTTGGTCTGACTGCCCGGCAAGGTCTGTTCTTCCAGCATGCGCCGCGTCATGACACGGTCGGTGCGCATCAACAGCGTTTTCAGCAATCCGTATTCGCTGGCCGTCAACTCCACCGCGCGCCCGGCCACGCTGACCCGGCGCGTCGGCGCGTGCAGCAGCAAGCCGCGCACTTCGATGGTTTCGCCGTCGAAACCATAACTGCGCCGCGCCAGCGCGCGCACCCGCGACAGCAATTCAGCCAGCATGAACGGTTTGACCAGGTAATCGTCGGCGCCGCCGTCCAGGCCGCGCAGCCGGTCGCCCAGCGCATCGCGGGCGCTCAGGATCAGCACCGGCAAGCCGCGCTTGTCGCGGCGCAGCCGGCTCAGCAATTGCAAGCCGTCGCCATCGGGCAGCCCCAGGTCCAGCAAGACCAGGTCGCAACTGTCCTGTTCCACGCTGCGCCCGGCGTCTTCCAGCGTGCGCACCCAGACCACGTCCATGCCCTGGTCCGACAAGGCGATCCGCACGCCATTGCCCAAGTCGAGATCGTCTTCAATCAATAAAATTTTCATAAGCAATATTAAACCACCGTATCGTGAAGAAGAACTAAAGATCGCCGGCGCCAAGATTCTTCATGGTTTCTTCATCAAAGGCTCAGATTGCCTTCATGACCATAAACCATACTGCATCGTGTCAACCGGCCAACCCGGCGCCGGTTCTCCTTTTGAATGGAATGATCATGACCATCACCACCCGCCTGCGCTCCCGCCTCCCGGTCCTGCTGTCGCTGCTGGCCAGTGCCGCCGGCGCCGCCGAGCAAGCCGCCCCGGCCACCGGCAATACCTTCATCGTCGGCGGCGGCCTCGCCACCGGCGCGCGTTATTCCGGCTCCGACCAGAACATGGTGGCGCCAGTGATCGTGCTCGACTACAGCACCCCCGGCGGCTTCTTTGCCAGCACCCTGCGCGGTCTCGGGTATGGCAGCCAGGCCGGCCCGTTCAGTTATAGCGCGGCGCTGGGCTACCGCGGCGAACGCAAGGAAAAAAATGAAAAGGGCTTGTTCGGCAATAGCGGCAGCTCGCAATTAAAAGGCATGGGCGATATCAAGGGCAACGCCAGCGCGCTGCTCGGCATCGGCTATGCGATCGTGCCGGGACTCAACGTAAGCCTGAGTACCGACCTGCCATTGTCGCAACGGGACAACGGCAAGACCCTGCAAGCGGGCATCTCCGGACAATTGTATGCGGAAGGCAAGGAGAATATTTCGCTGGGCCTGTCGGCCGGTTTCGGCGACAGCAAATACGGCCAGACCTATTACGGCGTGACGGCGCGGCAGGCGGCCAACTCCAGATTCAAGGCTTACCAGGCCGGTTCCGGGCTGTATGAAGTCAACGCCATGCTGACCTGGGCCCACCAGATCGATGCCCGCTGGAGCGTCACCACCATCGTCGCCGCCAACCGGCTGGTCAAGGACGCGGCCAAGAGCCCGCTGGCCGAGCGCAAGACCGCGCCGACCGCCGCCGTGTACGCCAGCTATAACTATTAACAACGGTTAAGCGCTATTTTGTTACAAAATGTACACAAGCAACGATGCAGCCATGGTGCGGCGCGGTACGCATCGGCAGCTGCCCAGCCATGCAATAGCTGGGCGGCACAGTAATTCTGACAGGCGCCGTAAGGGTTTCCCCTACGCCTTTCTCGAATTTACACTGATCTGCCCGCTGGCTACCATGGCCCATCTTCCATTATTCAGGCGCATGTTTTGCCATGATGACGCAACCTTCGCGTTTCACCCACGCCAGCCGCCAGTCCGCACAGGATGGCGCCGGGCCGGGTTGCGGCGATATCGCGCCCCAGCAGTTGATGCTGCTGGTGCCGGTGAAGCGTGCCGGCGACGTGATTTACGGCGCGCGCTACGCCAAGCGCCTGCTGGAATGGGGCATCAAGGTCAAGGTCAATCTGCTGCACGTGACACAAGCGCCGCAAAACGCGCCGATCGACCAGCCACGGCGCCACGACAACGCGCTGGAAGCCCAGGCCGAGGAAATGATGCGCGAGGCCGGCTTGTACCTGAGCCGCTCGCACATCGAGTTTGCTACCTTTATTTTTTCCGGCGAAGTCGTGTTTTCGATACTCGATACCGCCGAATTACTGGCTTGCCAAGAAATTGTCTTACCGGCAGCCAGGAACGGCGTCTGGCCGCGCCTGTTTTCCGGCGACCTTGCGCGCAAGCTGGCCCGCGCCAGCCGCAGCGCCACCGTGCTGCTGGCCGATCCGGACGGCATGAGCTGCCCGGCACAAGTGTCGTAAACCGGCACCACTGAGCAGGTTTCCCTCTTCCCTCACCTGAGAACACGCAAGATGACGCAGTCAATCACTATCCGATCCGGCCTGGCCAATACCAATGGCTTCACTTATCTGCGCGAATTGATCAAGCTGAGCGTACGCGCACAATTGCACCGCCGCCAGACCCGAGACTGGCTGGCTTTGCTCAATTCGCAACCGCTGCTGTCCGACCTGCTGAAAGCGTGCCCGCGCCTGATGTACAAGATCTACCGGCCTTACTTCAGCAACAGCATGAGTTGCGCTCAACGGCTGGGTCTGCTCATGGCGCATTACCGCTTCGTTGCCGACCATGGCCTGGGCAATATCGTACGCCAGGCGGCGCGCGCGCCGTTACAACTGGGCAGCGTGGCAGGCAAATCCGGCGCCCTGTACGGCATTCAGTTGCGCACCATCAATGCGATGGAACGGGAAGGCGAATTGATCTTGCAACTGACCCATGGCGTATCGGTGATTTATTCGGTGGCATTTTCCTTCATCGGCAACGGCTCGGGCACCGACGTCGGCATCGGCTGCCTGCAGGGACCGAACCAGGGCGACACCATGGGGCTGGTGCGCGAAGCGACCCGCGACCTGCATGGCATGCGGCCGAAAAGCCTGATGGTGCGGCTGGTGCGCCAGCTCGGCCACGACTATGGCTGCCAGCGCCTGATCCTGGTCAGCAACCAGAACCGCACGGTGCACGGGGCCACCAAGAAAGGCCTGGTGCATGCGGATTACAATGAATTGTGGCAAGAGATGGGCGCCCATCTGCGCGCCGACGGCGACTTCGAACTCGATTGCGACAATCTGGCGCCGCCGGTGATGGAAGAAATCGCCTCGAAAAAACGTTCCGAAGCACGCAAGCGCCATGAAACCCTGTGCGCCATCATCGACCATGTGCGCAGCGGCCTGAACGCCCCGCACGGGCCGCTGAAGCCGGCCGTGCCGGTGCTGACGCTGGTGCCGTCGCGCCCGAGCCCCCAGGTTCACCTGCACAACAGCGATAACCCCTACGACACCGCCGTCGCCTGACATCCGCACTGCGCGCCCGTGCCACGCCCCCGCAACGGACCGCAGCGCCGCTCCCCGCCTGCCACGCATCAACCTGCCGTACAACCCTGCCCGCGACATGCTGCTAAGCTAGCGCCATGCGCCAGGCCGGCAACGCCCTGATCTCCGCCATCCGCTTGCGCGCATTCCATGCACCCAACCAGGAGGCAACACCATGCGCGTCGACATTTACCGCCGCCCCGAACACCACGGGACTTATTCATATCTGGCCGTACCGGAAGGCAAGCCGATTCCGCAAGAAGTCACCAATACCGATTGGCAAGACACGGTGCGGGCGCTGGAAATCGACGAGGCGGCGCCAGTCCTGCCCGACTATCACATCGAGCAACCGGCCAGGCAAATCGCCGCCAAGGGCTACGCCATCACCAGCCTGAAAGACATGGCCGGATAAGAATCTGTGCCGCTTGAGAACGTTGCCGGGACATCGTCATGAGAGGGCGGCGCTTGTTATAATTGGGCACCTAACATCAGGCCCATGCATGAACAGCACTCCCTCCCTCAGCATCATCGTTCCGGCATATAACGTGCAGAACTATATCGATGCGTGCATCGCATCGATCTTGGCACAGTTGCAACCGCACCATGAATTGATCGTCATCGACGATGGTTCCAGCGATGCCACGGGAGTGCGCCTGGCAGCGTTGCGCGCCAGCCATGACGGCGCCAACTTCAGCGTCACGCACCAGCCCAACCAGGGTATTTCAGCCACCCGCAACCATGGCGTGGCGGCGGCGCGCGGCGACTATATCGCCTTTGTCGATAGCGACGATGTGCTGCTGCCCGGCGCGCTGGCGGCGATCGACCGGGAAATCGCCGGCCAGCCGGACGTGATCGCCTGCGATTTCCGCATGTGGCATCCGGACAGCCCGGCCAAGAGTTACACCGTGCGCTGCGGCTACCAGCCTGGCGTGACGATCACCGACCGCGACCTGATCCTGCAAGTCTTTTTTGCCGACAGCGACATGTACGTATGGAGCAAGATTTTTAAACGGCACATTTATATGCGGCACGACATGCCGCTCTTCCCCGTCGGCCGGGTATTCGAAGATGTGACGGTGGTGCCGCAATTGCTGGCCAGTTGCGCCAGCCTGGTGTACCTGCCGCAAGCGATCATCGATTACCGCCAGCATCCGGTCAGCATTACCGCTGCGGTGTCGGAGAAATGGTGCCTGGATTTTGCGGCCGCGCTGCATGCCGTGAAACGCAGGTTGACACCGCAGTTGCCGGCGGCGTCAGTGCGACTGCAATTCGACGTGGCGGCCTGCGATTTTTATATCGGCGTCGTTAAAAATTCCTACCAACTACCGCTCAGCACCGGCTCGCGCGTACGCAAGGCAGTCAAGGCTTGCCTGCTGGATAGCTTGTTCCACGAGGCCCCGCAGGTCATGGCAGCGCTGCGACAAGGCATGCCGATGTCGAAGAATGTGCAGGCCGACCGGCGACTGGCCAAACAGCTCAACGCCGCCCTGAGCGGCAGCCTGGGCTTCCACCTGGCGCAAAGCATCAACCGCAAGCTCAAGTACTGGCGCCGCCTGCGCCAGATCCGGGTGCAGGCCCGGGAGCAGCAAAGTTAAACGGCGCCGGCGCGCCGCTTGATCCTCGATACCGCCTACTCAATACTCAATACTCGATCTCGACCTCGGTCGCACCCAGCACCTGTTGCAGCGCCAACTGCAAATCGTCCGATGGCGCCACCCGCCAGTCGTCGCCGAATTGCAGCGTGCAACTGACGCCTTGCGGGCTGACCCGCGCCGCGATCGGCAAGCCGCTGTCCGAACGGAACGGCGCCAGCACCTCGCGGATGCTCTTGCTTTCCAGCGTGGCCGGCAGTACCAGCCCCAGCTGGCGGCCGTACTGGATGCGCGCCGCGACAATGTCGAACGCCTTTTCGGCGGTGATCCGCAAACCGCCGGTGAAGCGGTCTTCCGACACCTTGCCGACCACCGCCAGGAATTCGTCTTCCTTGAAGATGCGCTTGTTTTGCTCGAACAATTCGTTATACACCGTCACTTCCACCGTACCGCTCTTGTCGTCCAGCGTGACGATGATGATCTTGCCGCGCTGCGTCATCTGGGTCCGCAAACCGGTGATCACGCCGGCCATCATGCGCGGTTCGCGCGACGGATCCAGTTCCGACAGCTTGGTGCGCGCGAAACGGCGCGCTTCCGGCGCATAGGTGTCGAACAGGTGGCCCGACAGGTAAAAGCCGAGCGCGATCTTTTCCTCGGTCAGCCGTTGCTTGTCGCTCCACGGCGCCACCTTGACGTATTCGGGCGGCGCCACCATGTCGCTGTCGTCGCCGCCGAACAGGCTGACCTGGTTGGCCGCCTTGGCGTCCTGGTCGGCGCATTCCATCGCGAACGCCACCGACGCCAGCAATACCGCGCGGTCGACCTTGAAACAATCGAAGGCGCCGCTGCGTATCAGCGATTCGATGGTGCGCCGGTTGATCTGGCGCTTGTCGACCCGCTTGCAGAAATCGAACAGGCTGGTGAACGGCCCGCCGCTGGTGCGCGCCGCGATGATCGCCTCGATCGCATTCTGGCCCGACCCCTTGACGGCGCCCAGGCCGTAGCGGATGTTGCTGACTTTCTTGCCGCTGACCGACGGCGGCGGGCCGTCCGGCGTGAAGCGGTAGTCGGACAGATTGATGTCCGGCGGCAATAACGTCAGCTTGCAGACGTCGAGCGCATCCTCGACCAGGATCTTGATCTTGTCGGTGTCGTCCATCGCCAGCGACAAGTTGGCCGCCATGAACGCGGCGGTGTGGTGCGCCTTCAGGTAGGCGGTATGGTAGGACAGCAAGGCATAGGCGGCGGCGTGCGATTTGTTAAAACCGTAGCCGGCGAACTTTTCCATCAAGTCGAAGATCTCGTCGGCCTTTTCCGCCGTCAAGCCGTCTTTCGCGGCGCCGGCGCGGAAAATCTCGCGGTGCTCGGCCATCTCCTCGGCCTTCTTCTTGCCCATCGCGCGGCGCAGCATGTCGGCGCCGCCCAGCGAGTAGCCGCCGACGATCTGCGCCATCTGCATCACCTGCTCCTGGTAGACCATGATGCCGTAGGTTTCGGACAAAATCGATTCGGTGCGCGGATCGGGATAATCAAAACGTTCGCCGTGCTTGCGCTTGCAGAAATCCGGGATCAGGTCCATCGGACCCGGGCGGTACAAGGCGACCAGCGCGATAATGTCCTCGAAACGGTCGGGCCGCGCGTCTTTCAGCATGCCCTGCATGCCGCGCGACTCCAGCTGGAACACGGCCACGGTCTTTGCCTTGGTCAGCAAGTCGTAGGACGGCTTGTCATTCAGCGGCAAGGCGGCCAGGTCGAAATTGGCGTGCGCCGGATCGAGCTGCTTGATGTAGCGCACCGCGCGGTCGAGGATGGTCAGCGTGGTCAGGCCCAGGAAGTCGAACTTCACCAGGCCGACGGCTTCCACGTCGTCCTTGTCGTATTGCGACACCACGCCCGAATCGCCGCCCTGGGTGTACAGCGGGCAGAAATCCGTCAATTTCCCGGGTGCGATCAGCACGCCGCCCGCGTGCATGCCGATATTGCGCGTGATGCCTTCGACCTGCTGCGCCAGGTCCAGCAGCTGCTTGACCTCTTCCTCGTTTTCCAGGCGCTCCTTGAGCAGCGGTTCTTCCTCGATGGCGTCGGCGATCGACACCGGCTTGCCCGGCTTGAACGGGATCAGCTTGGAAATGCCGTCGCAAAAGTTATAGCCGAAATCCATCACCCGGCCGACGTCGCGGATCGCGCCCTTGGCCGCCATGGTACCGAAGGTGGCGATCTGCGAGACCGCCTCCTTGCCGTACAAATCCTTGACGTGCTGGATCACGCGGTCGCGCCCTTCCTGGCAAAAGTCGATATCGAAGTCGGGCATCGAGACCCGTTCCGGGTTCAGGAACCGCTCGAACAGCAAGTTGTACTGCAGCGGGTCGAGGTCGGTGATCAGCAGCGAATACGCCACCAGCGAGCCGGCGCCGGAACCGCGGCCCGGTCCGACCGGCACGCCGTTTTCTTTGGCCCAGCGGATAAACTCCGCCACGATCAGGAAGTAGCCGGGGAAACCCATCTTGATGATGGTGTCGGTCTCGAATTTCAGGCGCTCCTCGTAGCGCGCGCGCTGCGCTTCGCGCCTGGCCGGATCGGGGAACAGCTGGAGCAGGCGCTGCTCCAGGCCGGCCTTCGATTCGGAGACCAGGAATTCATCGATGCTCACGCCGGGCGGGGTCGGGAAATCCGGCAATTGCGGCTTGCCCAGCACCAGCGTCAAATTGCAGCGCTTGGCGATTTCGACCGAATTGGCCAGCGCGGCAGGCAAATCGGCGAACAATTCCGCCATCTCGGCCTGGCTCTTGAAGCATTGCTGGCCGTTAAAGCGCTTGACGCGCTTGGCGTTGGCCAGCATTTCGCCTTCGGCGATACAGGTGCGCGCCTCGTGCGCAATGAATTCGTCCTGGTCGATGAATTGCACCGGATGAGTGGCCACCACCGGCAAGCCCAGCTTGGACGCCAGCGCCACCGAATGGCGCACCTGCCGTTCCTGGCTGGGCTGGCCGCCGCGCTGGATCTCGATGTAATAATGGCCGGGGAAAATCGCCGCCCAGCGCTGCGCATGGCGTTCGGCCAGCGCCAGGTTGCCATTCTCGATGGCAATGCCGACATCGCCGAAATGCGCGCCGGACAAGGCGATCAAGCCATTCGCCGGGCTGACGCCAGCCAGCAACTTCGACGGCGTGCTGGCCAGTTGCTCCAGCCACTCGATGCGGATTTCAGCGCGGCCCTTGTACTGGTTGGTCAGCCACGCTTGCGACAGCAATTCGCACAATTGCAGATAACCCATGCGGTTCTTCGCCAGCAACAGCAGGCGCGACGGCTTGTCGCGGTTATCGTCGTTGCTGATCCACACATCGACGCCGACTACCGGCTTGATGCCCTTGCCGCGCGCGGCCTTGTAAAACTTGACCATGCCGAACAAATTCGACAAATCGGTCACCGCCAGCGCGGCTTGCTTGTCCTTGGCCGCCGCAGCAACCATATCGTCGATGCGCACCAGCCCATCGACGATCGAGTATTCCGAGTGCACCCGCAGGTGCACGAATGCCGGCCCCTGTGGAGCTTGCCCGGCGGCGAGCGGCGCGCCGCTGTCTTGCATAACCATTTCCATGCTGTGTGCCAATCTTTTGCAAAATCAATTGGGTCTATTTTACTCCCCCGGCCGTCGCCGACCTAGGGTTGCTGCCGTGCCGCGAACAGGCCCGGCGACGCACAATCGCCGCGCCGCATGCAATCGCGGATTTCAGCTGCTTAGCCGGCAAGTTTATAATACCGCTTGTTTAGTCTATTTCCGATTGCCATCATGTTAGCCACCACCAGTACCGCCGCCACCGCCGCTCCAGCGCCTGCGGTGTTTGTCAATATTGCAGCATATAAATTCATCACGCTCGACGATACCGAAGCCATGCGCCCGCTGTACCAGGAGCAGTGCCGCGAGCTGAGCTTGAAAGGGACGATTTTATTGACGCCGGAAGGCATCAATATGTTTCTTTCCGGCACACGCGAGAATATCGATACCTTTTTGACATGGGTACGTACCGATGCCCGCCTGGACGACCTGGAAACCAAGGAAAGCTTATCGAGCGAGCAATCGCACAAGCGCATGCTGGTCAAGCTGAAAAAAGAAATCATTACCATGCGCATGCCGCTGATCAAACCGGAACTGGGCCGCGCCCCGTCGGTCGATGCGCATACGCTGAAACGCTGGCTCGACAATGGCGTCGACGACGCCGGCAAGCCGGTGGTGATGATGGAAACCCGCAATGCGTTCGAAGTCGACGTCGGCACCTTCAACAACACGCTCGATTACCGCATCGAGAAATTCACCGAATTCCCGGCGGTCGCCGCCGCGCACAAGGATGAATTGGAAGGCAAGACCGTGGTGACGTTCTGCACCGGCGGCATCCGTTGCGAAAAAGCCGCGATCCACATGAAGGAAATCGGCTACGACAGCGTGTACCAGCTCGACGGCGGCATCTTGAAGTATTTCGAGGAAATCGGCGGCGATCACTACACCGGCGACTGCTTCGTGTTCGACTACCGCACCGCGCTCAATCCGAAACTGGAACCGACCGAGACGGTGCAATGTTTCGTGTGCCGCGCGGTGGTTACGCCGCGCCAGCAGTTGGCGCCGGAATATGTGTATGAAGTGTCGTGCCCGCATTGCTACGGCAACAATAAAGGTTAAATACGCCTGACAAAACGTCGATGGAACACAGTATTGCGTGGTCGTCAACGTTTTTTTTCGGCACTTTAAAGATAAAGCCCCAGTCGTCTGTTACGACTGGGGCTACACGAGAAGCAAAAAATCAGGCGGTGTTCGCGTCAGGCGCTCTTTTTCCGGATGACATTCTGCCGCCAGTGATAAGCCAATACCAAGATCGACGAAATCAGCAAGCCGATCATCATACTCAATATCAGCGCAGGTCCCAGCCTGCTTGAGCGGCGCTCGGGAAAACTAGGCCCGGCAATAAAACGGGTCTTTTCCAGATACACATTCACCGCAGTTTGATTCTCGATACTGATCTGGTTATACACCTCTTTCACTACCTCATTCGTCAAGTCTTTGTCCTTGAAGACACTTTCCTTGATTTTATCCAGTTCACGTAAAATCGACTCGCCAGATTTATTGGCATCCAGCAATGCTTTAGCACGATCAAAATATTCAAGCAACAACAAGTTTTGTTGTTGCTCCCGCTTGAGTCGCACAATACCCTCACTGGCGTTCAAAGTATCGACCTCGTTTGACATCAGGTGAGTCACCGGCGACAGATAACGGGAATTCTCCTCGGTGACAGACAGTACCTGACTCACTGCCTGCTTGCTCGATTCGGGATATTGCGCAACGATCTGTTTTAAGGTTACGCCTTTACGCCGATATTTTTCGAGATTTTCTTTCAATTCAATAATGTCATTGTCCAGCTTGGAAATTTTAGCCGTAATTTCAGCGTGCTTGAAACGCAAGGCATCCGAATAGATCAAATAAATAATGCTATCCATTGCATAGCGGCCGAGCAAACCAACCATGCTCTGTGCATCTTGCGGGTTGCCAGTCTCGTATTTAATCCGCAAACCAATCACATTGTTGCCGCCATCTTTGGGCTGGGCCATCAATTCTTTGGCATCGACTTTGGTATAGGAATAAACAGGATCAAGTATCGACGAAATAAGCTCGTTGGAAACGAATACTCTACGCAGCTGACCAACCGCAGCCACGCCGGCCATCTTATTCTGCTGCACAAATTCGTCAAAACGTCCACTGGTGTTAAATAATGCGGCATAACGCTTGTAATCGGCGAGCAAAATACCTTGACTGGTATCCTGGTCACTCTTTTCCCTGGACATCGGAATGACGCCGCCAAACTGCAAAAAGCCTTCACTTTTATACTGCGCGGCCGACCATGCCAGCGCACCGCCCAACATGACAGCCAAAATTGCGCCACCCACAATCGGCTTGCGCGCACGCCACAATACTCCCAACAGCTCGCTCAAGAAAATCCAATGAGTGTTATCGCCGGCACTATCGCGCTTTAATTCATCCAAATTTCCCATACGCTCCTTCAATAATTATTCGATAATATACGGCGCTGCGCATTGTATCTCATGGTTCGCTGCAGTGCGCTATCTCAGGGGAAGGCAACTGTTATTTTTTCAGTGTATGGCAGGTACTGCCGCTATGGAATGTGGCATACCCACGTTTCCGTGCGCACACCAAATTAAATCCTCAATATCGCATTGCGGTGCGTACTCCATTACCACACGCAATAACAAGGCCCGTACAGCCACATGATCGAATTGCTCACATGCATGGGTTAATTCCGTCAGCAAGCCTTCCAATTGGCTCCACGGTATTTCCGCCTCTTGCGCACGCATGATCAATGGATGTTCGGTACCTTCGACATTTTCGCCGATCAACAACTCTTCATACAGTTTTTCCCCGGGCCGCAAGCCTATGTGCTGAATCTCTATCGTCCCTTCCGGCGTCAACTCGCTCCGAATCTCCAGTCCGCTCAAATGCACCATGCGTTTGGCCAGATCGACAATTTTCACCGGGACACCCATGTCGAGTACGAATACATCACCGCCGGAACCCATCGCACCAGCCTGCAATACCAGTTGTGCCGCCTCTGGAATGGTCATGAAATAACGCGTGATTTCAGGATGGGTGACAGTGATCGGCCCGCCTGCCATGATTTGCTTGCGGAACAGTGGAACTACCGAACCGGAAGAGCCCAGCACGTTTCCGAAACGAACCATGCAAAAACGGGTCTGATCCTGCTTGCGCGCGAAGGCTTGCAAAATCAGCTCGGCGAGCCGCTTGGTCGCCCCCATCACATTGGTCGGACGCACCGCTTTATCGGTGGAAATCAAAACGAAACGTTTGACATTCGCCGCGATCGCCGCCCGCGCCATGCTCAAAGTGCCAAGAGCATTATTGCGTATTCCCTCGATCGGGTTATGCTCCACCAGCGGCACATGCTTGTAAGCCGCAGCGTGATAGACCGTTTCAACACGGAATGTACGCAAGATTTTTTCGCACTTTTGCGTCTCCAGCACCGAGCCGAGAAAGGGTTTCAGGTCGACATCGATATTCAGCGCGGTGCGCAAGCCCTGCAACTCTTGTTCGATCGAATATAAAGCGAACTCCGACATTTCCAGCAAGATCATCTGGGCCGGCCGCTGGCGCAAGATCTGGCGGCACAGCTCCGAGCCGATCGACCCGCCCGCGCCGGTCACCATGACAGATTTTCCCGTGAGATACATCGCCATCAAATCATGGTTGGGCTCAACCGCATCGCGGCCGAGCAAATCCTCAATCTCGATTTCACGCATATCTTGCAAACTCGCCGAACCGCTAATCAGGTTCTTGATCGGCGGCGCCACCAGGGTTTTGATCTTGAGCGGTTCAAGCTTGTCGAGAATACGGCGCTGTTGCGCCTTGGACAAGGACGGCATTGCCACCAATATCTTGGTAATTGCCTTGCTGGCCACCAATTCCGGTAAGGCGTCGGGCGCGTAGACCCTGATGCCTGCAATAGTTGCTCCTTGCAACTCTTTTTTATCGTCGATGAACATGACCGGACGATATTCGCCGGCGTGGCTCAAGGCTTGCGCAAGTTGATTTCCAGAAACACCAGCGCCATATATCGCGACACGGACGCTATCGGCAACCTTGCTGGCATGCGCAAAATAACCGCGTGCGACAAAGCGGCTGGCGGCCACATACATGATCGCACTGACCCAGTAAATGCCGAAGACGCCACGCGACAGCCCGATCATGCCGGTGGTGAAGACTGCCAGCGCTAACAGCACGGCAACAGAAAAAGTGACGCCGAACAGCACCACGTAGACAATTTTATAGTCGATAAAACGGATCACCGCCCGATACAAGCCCAATTTGATAAAAATCGGAATCGAGATCAACGGGGCCATCGCGATGAACCAGATGTACGGGCGAACGACCGCAATACTGAAACCATCAAAACGCAAAAAAATTGCCACAAGGAAAGTTAATGGCAAAAAAAACAGATCCGCCGTAGCTGCGACGGCCTGCTTATGCAGACGAGGAGAATTCAATAGCAGCTTCATCAATGATAACCAATAAAAGAGAGATCGTTAGGAAACAGCCCGGGGTAGTAGTGCATTTGGACACCTTTATCGACGCCTGTGCAATGCATGTCCTGTGGCTGGAAAAATCCTGCCATTCAATGTTTGATTCCATCCCGTCGCAACACTTTGACCAAAGTCATCAATACGATCCGCAAGTCGAAGAAAAATGATTGCCGATGTACGTAGTCGAGATCCAGTTTGACCTTGTCAGGGATCGGCAACTCGTCACGTCCATTCACCTGCGCCCAGCCAGTCAGGCCTGGCAGCACGGCGTCCACCCCATGCTGCGTGCGCAAGGTAATCAAGTCGTCCTGATTAAACAACGCCGGCCGTGGCCCGACCACACTCATGTCGCCCTTAAAGATACTCCACAATTGCGGCAACTCATCCAAACTGGATTTGCGCAAGAACGGACCAGGTGGCGTCAAGAACAGTGCCGGATCGGTCAGCAAATGTGTCGCCACCGCGGGCGTGTCGACGCGCATGGTGCGGAATTTCGGCATCCTGAAAATTTTATTGCGTTTGCCGACCCGGTCCGACCAGTACAACACCGGTCCTGGCGACGTCAATCGGACAAGCAATCCGACGACCAGCAGCGGAATGCAAAATACACACAAAGAAAATACAACAAACACCAGATCAAATAACCTTTTCATATAACCGATCAACTATGAGATAAAAAATAATCCACCGTCTTCTGAATCGCGTTCTCGACACTGACAGGCGGCTTCCAGTCCAGCGTCGATTTGGTATGCTCGAGATCCACTTGCAGGGATCCCAGCAAGCGGCTGGCCGCCGCTGATTTGCCGAGCAGCGCGGCACAGCCGGACAGCAAGCCCGCCGGCAGCGCAAACAATAAGGCCGACTTGCCCATGGCACCCGATAACATGCGCAACAAGTCTGTCATGCTCAGGTCGCGATCATCCGATACCAGGAAGGTCTGCCCGGCGGCGCGCGGATGACGGCAACACGCGATGAGCAAATCAATCAGGTTATCCAGCGCAACCATGCTTCGGCGATTGTGGATCGCGCCCAGAGGCAGCGGAATGCCGCGTTTCAGCAACTGCATCAGTTTTAAAAAATTGGCGCGCACGCCCGGCCCATACACCAGCGGCGGACGCACAATTACCAATTGCAAGCCAGTCTGCTGCGCCAACATCGACAAGGCCTGTTCCGCTTCCAGCTTGGAAATACCGTACGGATCCGACGGCGCCGGCATATCCACACTGGTGAATGCCTTGGCATGGGTCTGTTCGCCATTCACCTTGATGCTGCTGACATACACAAAGCGCCGGATACCGCTGCGCACCGCCTGCCTGGCCAGATTTAACGTCGCATCGACATTGACGGCGCGGAAAGCTGCCAGCGGATCGCTGGACTTGTCTTCCATCACATGCACGCGCGCAGCCAGGTGCACCACCACATCGCAATCCTGCAAGGCGGTGCTCCAATCGGTTTGTGCGTTCATGTCGCCAATCTGCACGCGCGATGGCAACGCACTTCTTTGCCGCATCGCACCGGCAAACGGCACGCCCAGAACATCCAGGCGATCGCACAATGCCGAGCCGACAAATCCGGACGCACCGGTCACCAATATTTTATCCGGCACGCCGCACCGCTCCACTGAATCCATCAAAACAGTTCCGCATATTGGCTGGCAATCCGGTCCCAGGTATAAAATTCATCCGCGAGTGCTTTCATTTTCAAGCCGATCGCCGTGAACGCGGCATCGTCGGTGGCGGCCAGCAGATCTCTCAACTGCTCCGGATTGCTGAAAGAGAGGCCGGCGCCATGCGTAGTGTAGCGATTGAAATCACAATCAAAATAAGCGATCGGCAAACCCAGATACATGGCTTCAACCAGCGAGGGATTGGTGCCGCCCGCGCTATGACCATGCAGGTAGACGTGGCAGTTGCTGCGGATTTCATTCAATGTCTCCGGGTCATAGATAGGATCGAGCAGATGGACATGCGCCAAGTGGCCAAATTTCTTCCGTAAATTTTCCCCATAGATACTATTATTCCAGTTCCCGATAATAACCAGGTCCATGTCCGAATACGTCTCGAAACAATTGAGAATAATGTCGAGATTATTTTCCGGCTCGATCCGACACACCTTGAAGGCGTAGCGCTTATCGGAAAAACTGTATTTGTCGCGTGCCGCCGCGCTCATGCCGCGCGCCACCGCATGGTCTGCGCCATAGGCGATCAATGCCCCGCTGCGACCATACTGGGTTTCCACATACAACTGGATAGCCTGGTTATCCACCACCACCACATCCGCCGAACGCACCGCGACCGCCTCGGATTTTTTCAGGAACCATTTGGCAAACCCGCCCCATTTGGCGCGGCGCCACTCCAGTCCGTCAATGTTGACGATGATTTTTTTATTACTGATCAATTTAATAAGGGGCAGGAAAATGCATCCCGACACGCCAAGCACCACAATCACATCGGCAAACCTGATCGCCTTCAGCATCGACACCAGATCATAGACAATGCTCTGGGCGCCATTGGCGTCCAGATTGATGTATTCAAGCGCCGCGCCGTTGTAGCTGGTCAATTTTTCGTCGTATTTTTTGGCGCTGCAAAAAACCGTGAACTCAAATTTCCCTTCCAGGCACTTCGTCAAATGATCCACCAGCGTTTCCCAGCCGCCGTAACGGGCAGGAAGTCCAACAGAGCCAACAATTGCGATTTTTTTCAACATGGCAAGACACTCAGATTTTTTATTATAAATAATTTCAGAAATATGAAATCAAAAGTAGATACAACGGGTACAGCGCCATCGATGATTGCCAATACGACATGATGACCGCTCAACACTTAGAGCCTATCCCAGTAGATGAATACGCCCTCTTCTGGCGCCCCTCAGTAGCGGGGACTGCGTTGATCGTCGTCGCGTGGCTCGCCACGCTTCCTCCTCACGCCTGCTCCGCGCTGCTGATGCGCTGCCAGCAGAAGACGCTCACTACTGGGATAGGCTCTTATTACAGCCGGCATCCGTTCAGCAAGATAGCTATTCTAACGGAAGCGTCTGCCACACAAGCCCGGCACTATTGAACTTCCGCTATCGCCGTGCCAAGCGCAGTGGCAAATTTATCATGCGCAAAATCCTGCGCACGCAAGCGAGCCGCCTGCGACATTGCCCCGCACAGCGATGCATCATCGGCAAGCGCCAGTACGCCTGCGCACAGCCGTCGGGTATCGCGCGAATCGATCAAGAAGCCCTGCACCGCGTCCGCGATCAATTCAGCCGGGCCACCAACGGGGGGAACAATCACCGGCACGCCAAACGCAATCGCCTCAAGGATGGTAAGGCCAAAGGTTTCCTGACATGTATCGACGCGCGACAGGTTCAAGACCAGGCTGGCAGCCGCATAAAATGCGGGAGTGTCCATGGTTCTCGGATGCACCGTCAGGTGTGGTGGGCATTTTTTGTCTGAAAAATATGCATCGATATCCGCCAGCTCACCATTGACCACCAGATCAAAACGGATGTCGTCCCGTTCCGCCAGCGCATCAACCAGCGCAAGCAGCTCGGGTATGCCCTTATAGTCGCGCAGCGAGGCCACCATCAAGACCTTGAAAATACCGTCGTGGCGCGGTGTGTAGGGCGACGCCATAGCGGCATGCTGGAAGGCCTGCTCCAGCGTATTGTGAATACAGCGCGCCGCCACTCCAGCAATCGGCAGCATTTCCATATGGGCCCTGGAAACATAGATATTCAGGGAAGAAGTGCATTTCACCACACTGGTCAAATACAGCCGCAACGGCGCCGGGCTGATCGACACTTCATGAATATGGTACAACACACGGCGCCCGGTCAGTTTTCCATACAAGGCAGCGCCAAAAGGCAGCAGCGTGTTGACGTAAATGAGCGCATTTTTTTCAATGCTCCGGTCCAGCAGCAAAGCAAAAAACAAGCATATCTGGCTGAAAAAATAAGTGAATAGCGTTACCAGGCGATACTTCGAGCGGACATACCAATAGCGCGAAACCGGTACACCGCAATCGGATAAAAACCCCTCGCTACCGCTGCCGACAAATATTTTTGCGCCGCTGGACTGCTTTTTTAATGCGGAAACCGTTTCTGCCAATACCTTGGGACTGCCCGAAAAATCATTTAGCAGATGACAAAATATAATTTGATTCATAGATTTACATTCAATTTTGAGAATTCAGCAGTCAAAAATATTTTCGTTTAACAATTCTTTAGACCGAATGTCTTTCCATGAAAAGCGTACCTGTTGCATTTGACAACACAGCCAGCTGCCAAGGCAGGCCTGCCCGGCATGGTCAGGCAGCAGGCTTGTCCAGGCGTGACCGGATCACTTTGGCCGGTACGCCGGCAACGATCGAATAGGCTGGAATTTCACCACGCACCACCGCACCCGCCGCGATCACACAACCATCGCCGACCCGGGCGCCATCCAGAAAAGTCACTTTGGCGCCAACCCAGCAATCATCGCCGACCACAATCCCCTGCCGCGTCACGCCCTGTAATCGGATCGGAATATCGGTACTGTCGAATACATGGTTTTCCGGATGGAAACTAGTCCATTGCCCCATGATTACATTGGCGCCGATATCCACGCCTCCCGCGCCGCCGATGAATGAAAATCCGCCGATGCCCGACTGATCGCCGATCCGTATGCCTTTGCCCATGTTGGTGATGATGCCGGACGCCTCGATGACTGTATACGGGCCGATATTCACGCCATTGCCAATCACCACACCCTGGCGCGACAAGCCATCGATCAGCACGCCCTTGCCCAGCGTTACACCGCTGCCAAGCTTGATCAGGCCGCGATTACGCAGCTCTACCCCGGCATTAACAAACACCCACTTTTTAGGGCTGAAGGCAATTCCGCGCAGTATGCAGCGCAACAGGCACACGGCCCGGCGAAAGGCAACGCCGAACAGGGTGCCCAGAGGGATATCCGGATCAAGGCTGTACGCCTTTCCTTTGATCATGGTGGCGCAGGCCGAAATCATATGCCGTGCTAGTCTTGAAAACAAGTCCATTTCTCCTTTTTAATTATTTAATATCGGTTCCAGCAACATGCCTCATGGAAATTCGCTCAGGAAAATTTCTTTTCACCAACACATATGTAATGAACATGAGGAAAATCGGATTTCCCAGACTGATCAGTGAGGAATTCATAAATCCCGCCAAGAATATAAAAAACAGAATAGGGAAATTCTCCTTAGAAAAATTTCTGTGCTGACAAAAAATAAAAACAAAGTAAAATGCGATGAATAGAAATGGTGAACGGTAAAACAACAACAAATAATTATTATGTGGATTCGACTCAAATGCGCCCGAGTCGCTGCCATCCAGCTGGAAAGTCGGCACCGAAAATTCCGCCACCGAAAAATGGCCAAAAATGTAATCAACCCAGGTGAAGTTCTGCATCACGTGACTCAGCTGCTGCTCCCATATCATCGACCTTGCATGCGTCAGGCTGTATGCCAGCATACGCATATCGACGTCACTGCCAAATATGCTCATGTTCCCGTCCATTCCCACGGCCAGCAGCACAGCGACAAACAGCGCTGAAATTGAAACCAGTATCAGCGAAGAAAGATAACGCCGGTTTTTATAGAACGGATACAAGGCGAATACCGCAAACACGGCAACCAGCGGCGTCAGGCGAAACGACGCCAGCACCCCGAATAAAGACGCCGCCAAATAGAATTTACGATGACTGCCGCTGTACATGAAAAGATTAATCAGTAATACCAGCGAACTATAACTGTCGATCGTGGCGGGGCTCCCCTCGACGCCATATAAAATTCCATAATGTAAGAACCCCAAATTCACGCGAAATTCTTCAGTGTCCACATATTCAAATAGCGTGTTCGGCACCAATCCGCTCCATAGCAGGGTGGCAACAAGCAGATACAGCAGATAGGTGCGGTTAATGAACAGGATGAAGTCCTGGCGGTCCACCTCAAATACCGAAAAGAACCAGATGAACAGCATCACCTTCAAGTACAACGCAACTGTATAGCTATTGTTGTCATGCAGCTGCATGCAGCAGAAGATGCCAAAAACAAGCGCAAAGAATATGAATAAGCGGCGCTGCCATTCAGCTTGCAAGGTTTTTATGCCATTCTGTAAAATCAGCAAAAAAATGCACATCAGGCCAAACATCGTGGAAACATATTCGCTTATTGCTGATTCATTACTTCTAAAGAAAATGGAGAAAAAAAACGCCAAATAAACCGCATACAAGACTGCAATCGGTTTCACTTTCATATTTCTCACAATCATTCTTAATTAAATTTCCCCTCGGCTTTGAGGCGATTGTAATGCTCGACATCACGGCTCTTGAATGGTTTGGCGGGGTGTCCGCCAGCAATGGCAAATGCCGGAATACTCTTCACCACCACGCTACCTGCCTGAATAATCGCTCCTTCGCCGATAGAGACGCCACCCAGCACAATCACGCGATCGCCCAGCCAGACATTGTCGCCGATCGCGATATCCTTGAAAAGGTAACTGTCATCATAAGGAATCGCCTGACCATGGTCATAATTATGCTCTTGCGTAATCATCAGGCAATTTCGTCCACTATGGAAATTAGCGCCAATCACCACCGTCCCGCCACCCAGTATTTCCATGCCATTAAAATTGACATTCTCGCCTAGCGTAGTGGTTTTACTGACCCAGCTCTTGCTGTTAACCGTCAAACGCGGATGACAACTTTGGCATTGCATCCTGACTATTCTTGTATAAATTTTTCGATCCAGCGATTGCTTGAATAACCAGATCGATCTCAGTATTTTCTTAATCATATGACTTTCTGTTTCCCCAAACGCCATGGCATCGGATAGACGCGGTGCGCCAGTACCCAGGTCAGTGCGAATAAAATCAGCCAGCTTGCCACCATCGAATATGCGGATCCGGCAATTCCGAAAACTGGAATAAGCAAATAATTTAATAACATGACTATTGCGGCGGAAATCAGGGTCATTATCGATAGCAAGTAAGTTTTCTTGACATAAAAAATATAATTGGTTGCCATGAAATAAAATCCTTGCAGCAAAAAGGCCGCCGAAATCAGCATCGCCACACCTTGTCCCGCGTGGTAATTGGCCGAAATAAAGAAATGATAAACCAGTGGCAGGGCAGCGACAAAAACCAGCGATCCCGCACACATCAGGGCAATAATTTTATAGGTTTGCACAACCAGTTTCTTCTTTTGCTCGAAAGACGGAGAACTATTCAGCTGTGCATATAAATTGGGCACCCAGGCCTGATTAATTGAAGACATCACGATCATCACGGCACTGGCAATCTGATAGGCCACGTTATAAATACCCACGGCATCGGCCGAAGCCAGGTTGACCAAGAACAAACGGTCAGCCATTGCCAGCATAATTCCCGCCAATGAGTGCGGCACGAGCGGCAAGCCGAATTTCATTGCTTCGTTAAAATAATATTTATCAAAGCTGATATTCAAGAGTCCTTCACGAAACAACATGAACAACGAGATCACGTTAAATACGACGAACGAGGCCAGCATCCCCCACATCCGGCCTTCCCAGCCATTTTTCAGGCAAATCACGAAATACAGGGAGAACAGTATATTCAACAAAGTGAGGCCAATTTTAAAGACGCCATACGCAATCAATTGCTGCCGGGCCTGAAACATTGTCGGCATCAGGGTTGGCAGCGCCTGCAGCAAGACAAAGACGGTGCTGGCCGTAACCCAGAACTCCGGAATATTGAACAACCCGGCAACCTGCTGTCGAAAAATAAACAATAATGGCAGAACGACGATAAAACCCAGCACTGGAAGCCAGAGTATCGTTGTGATGAATTTGGAGAATTGCTCCTTTGTCAGTCTCGTATACTCAATGGTCACCAGGCCCTGGAAACTGACCAGGACAATAGGAAGGAGCAAAGCTTGCAGCATCGTGACCAAAGAAAGAATACCGAATTCCTTAGGCAACAGATAGGCTGTCAACACCGGCAACAATAAAAATGGCACCGCCGCATTCGCGATATTGAATGCAGAGTAGGCAAATATTTGACTGGAAAGTCTCATGCAATAACTTGGTGAAGCTCTCTGAATGGTGTGTTATGTAACTTCAAATACGTTTTTAGCGTAGGTATGCCATGTGCTGGAAACAGGTCTTTTTTCCGCCAGCGCGGTCAATGCCGCGCCCATCAGCTCCGCCGAACGCCCCTCGCTACCGGTCCCCACGCTGTGCGAAAAATACTTCGATGCGGTATAAAAGTCGGTACGTTGCATGGCGCCGTCAAGTGCATTGACCAGGTCGACCGGATTGTCGGCATAAAACACCACGCCTCGGCGGATAAAGCCGTAGTGATCCAGTATTTTCCCTTTAAACGGCATACAGATCGGCGTGGCCTTGAGCAGTGCCGCTTCCAGCAATATATTCGAATCGGCGGCGACGACGATGGCGGACTTGATGATCAAATCGGTCGAGCGTTCGATTTCGGGAGCGCTGTAGCTGACGCCGATCTGCATCGATTTTTGACGCCATTCCTCGAAACGCCGCGTGTCGCCGGGGTGCGGCCGGACACAGACCGTGTAAGCGCTACCGACTTTTCCCAGGATATATTGCGCCGCGGCCATCACCGGGTCGACTTCATCCAAATCGTTTGGGCAAATTGCAATGCAATTGCGCAGCAGCGCCGGATGACTCAATTGACGCAATGTCTGGTCCAGTTTGGATATGCCTGCCAAAAATATCACGCAGTCGCCAAGCCCCTTTTTCTGGTACTTTTCAAGCGCATCGACACCATCGAGAAATGCATAGTCAAACATCAGTTTAGGAAACTTGTCACTGACCGAAGCATGCTGCACATAAGCGACGGGCACCTGTAGTTCGCGGCAGGCAAGCGCGAAGGCTCGGCTCAGCATCGAATGGTCGTTCGAGACCACGACCAAGGCTGGACGGTTCCTCGCCAGCACGAAGCGTAAATAGACAATATATCCGCAAGAAAACATATATTGGTCTAATGCAAAACTGAACGATTTTTTCCGATGTCCCGACGCCGTCAGATATTGAAAAAATATCCACGGCGCATACATCAGACCCAGCAGGTTCGGGATCAAAAAATTGATCTTGTTCGGTTCAGCAATTTGCCCCGATATGGTGATGCCGTTCGTCACGCAGCGGCCGAGATCTTCCAGGGCTCTTTTTTCATTGATCGATGAATAAAAAAACACGACTTTGTTTTTCAGTTCAGCGTTGACAAGCCTGGCCGGGGCGCCACGCGGCCGTCGCAAATCCTTTAACAACCAGAAGAAATACGAGGCCAGCCTGATCGACATGCCTTTTTTCTGCAGCACGGCGGCTGGCAGATTCAGCGTATTCATCTCCTCTGTCGCAAATGAATACACGGCATCATAGATATCCGGCGGCGCAAGTTTTTTGAAAAATCCGGAAAGTATACTCATCATTAAATTTCATTCAGCAGGCTGGAAACAGGAGCACCTCGCGCTTGCCTGTTTCACCAAGGAAGCAGAGCCTTTATTTTTTTATGTTCAGCCTGGAATCACATCAGCAATGATGCATGCGCCGGGCGATTGCAAGTTTCAATCGGCAAGGCGAAGCTGAGGCCGAAACAGCGTCGATTACCGGACCGCATGGATATCACAACAATCAAAGGCGCCCGGACTGCGGCGCCTTGATCGACTGCGGCCAGTCCGACATCCACCTTCGATGGCGCCGACTCACAATGCGTCATGCTTATCCCAGAATCAAATTCCAGCTCAGCGCGGTTCCCGCCTTGACGTCTTGCTTGACAGTCTGTCCCAGCACCAGTTCGTAGTGTTTCGGCGGCAAACCCAAACCTGGGCGGATGGCGCGCAAATTTTGCGGGTTCAGCACATCGCCCGCCTTCATGTCCTGGGCGATGTACAGCGAGCGGCGGAACACCAGCGATTTCTGTTCTTTCTCGGTCGCGCCATAACTAATTTTCCCTAGCGCCTGCCAGGCCCGTTCGCTTTCGATCACCAGCGAGCGCATTTCGTCCGGCTCCATCGAAAACGACGAGTCGACGCCGCCATCGGCGCGGCTCAGGGTGAAATGTTTTTCGATGACGCTGGCGCCCAGCGCCACGCTGGCAACCGATACGCCGACACCCATCGTATGATCTGACAGGCCCACTTCGCAGTCAAACAAACCGCGCAAATGCGGAATCGTCAGGATGTTGGTGTTTTCCGGCGTGGCCGGATAAGTGCTGGTGCACTTGAGCAAAATCAAATCCTTGCAACCAGCTTCACGCGCGGCGCGCACAGTCTCGTCAAGCTCGGCGATACTGGCCATGCCAGTCGAAATGATCATCGGTTTGCCAGTCCTGGCAACCCGGCGTATCAGCGGCAAGTCGGTGTTTTCAAACGAAGCGATCTTGTAGCAGTCCATGTCCAGGGTTTCCAGGAAATCGACCGCGCTATCGTCGAATGGCGTGCTGAACGGGATCATGCCGAGTTCCCGGGCGCGCTCGAAAATCGGCTTGTGCCATTCCCATGGCGTATAAGCTTCGCCGTACAGCTTGTACAACGAAGTGCCCGACCACAAGCTGTTCGGATCGCTGATATGGAATTCACGTTCATCCAGATCCAGCGTCATGGTGTCTGGCGTATAGGTCTGGATTTTCAGCGCATGCGCGCCGGTCTTGGCCGCCGCCTCAACGATTTCCAGCGCACGCTCCAGCGATTGATTGTGGTTGCCCGACATTTCGGCAATCACAAAAGGAGCATGGTTTTTGCCGATCAGGCGATTGCCAATCTTAATCGAATCAGTCATGTTTAATTCACCTTCTTAAAATAGCGTGTGGAGTCCCTGACATACGAGCCAGTCAGGAACAAACGGTGCGAGGGCTGGTTATCTCCCAGTACCTCGGCCCGTATGATGGTTATATCGGAACGGTTCTTGCTCAGCCACTGTTCGGCGCTGGCCAGCAGTTCCGCTCCAAGGCCGCGCCCGCTTGCTCCAGGCACCAGATAAATCGACACTTCCGCGCTGTCTTCGTGCAGATCGAACCGCACCACGCCGACTGCCTGGCCATCCGCATGCTGGCCTATCAATAAAATCCTTTGCTCATCCCGCAGCACCGCATCAAACCACGCTTGATGCTGATCGGCCATGATGGGTGCACTATTGCGCGATACGGCGCGTATCGACGGGTGGTTACGCCACGCCATCAAATCGGCGGAGTCGGCGACTTGCGCCTGGCGCAGTACGATGCCATGGCTGCCCATCGCGCGCGCCACCCGGGCCGCGCCACGGCCATCGACGACATCGTGGCTCTGCTGCGACAGGAAGCCGCGCAAGCCCTGGTTATCCAGCAAAGCCAGATAATGCTGCCGCAAACCCTGTTCCATGCTATGCCGCTGGTCGATTTGCGGCGCATAGATCAAGCCCGCCAGCGCGGCATCGTCGACCAATTGCCGCTGGTTGTCTGCGATACACAAGGTCAGTGCCGGCAATCCCAGGCAGCAGCGCTCCCAGGTCGCCGTACCGCCGGCGCCAATCGCCAGATCGGCGCCGGCCATCAGTTCGGCCATGCGCGGCGTTTGCACGTGGCAGGAATAGCCGTACCGCTCGCAGGCCGCCTCGATTGCCGCGCGGGCCGGATGTCCGGCGCCAATGACGACGTCGACTTGCACCTGCGGCCTGTCGGCGCCTGCCAGCGCGGCGATCGTGGCGCCGGTGTAATTATCGGCATCGACGCCGCCAAAGAAGACCAGTACCCGCTCCACGGCGCCACTGCGCGGCTTGAGCCCGGCGCGCCGCGAGGCGAACTCGTCACGCAGCAAGGCATAGGCGGGGCCCAGTAACTTCTTGCAGGATGGCGGCAGCAGATTGTCATAGCGCTGTTGCATATCGCGATAATAATTTTGGTCTAGCAAGACATTGCAGTCATGCCGGCGATCGGCAAGGTCGTCGATGACCATGATGCTCCGGGTAAAAGGCTGGACCTGGCGTTCCCACTGCTGATCCAGCGCGTAATGATCGACGATGATCCAGTCCTGCAATGGGAGATCGGCGAGCGCCCGACGTACTTCGGCGATTTCCTGATCAAGAGACACTCCCAGCCAAGGCAGGTGCACCGGCAAATAAGCGCCGTGCACCGCGCTGGCCAGCGGCAACGGGGCGGCAAGCTTGACCACTTCAAAGTTTCTGGCTTCAAGCCATGCGATATAATTTCCCGGCAAGTCGCGGCAAACGAACGTCACGGTTGCGCCGCGCGACCTGAGCGCATCGGCCAAGGTTGCGCAACGCATCACATGCCCGCTTCCCATTTGCACGGAAGCGTCTACGCGAATGACAATCGAATTGTTCATCGCACCTTAAACAGGGGCACCAGCGGCTGGCAACGCAGCAATTTTTCCAGTGTGCCGTCCTTGACGGCGTTCACCAGCATCGGCACCACCTCTTCATAAGCGGCAAACAATTGCTCCAGATCGCTATCGGTATGGCTGTAATTCAAGTTATGCGTGCCAAAAGTCAAAATTCCACGTGCCAACATTTCCTGCATGAACAGGGTTTTGATTTGCCATTGGCTATACGGCGCGGCATCCTTGATCAGCAGGAAGCTCCAGCTCGGATGGCCGGCGACGCTCAGTATAGCCTGTGCCTGGTTGCGTTCGATGATGGCATTCAGGCGCTCGATGATTTTCGTGCCTTGCTGATGCAGCGTCGCCACCACCGGTTCGCGTTGCAGCTTTTCCATGGTTGCCAGGGCGGCGGCAAGCGACAGTGTTTCTCCGCCGAAAGTGAAGGAAAAGAAAATTTCTTCCATCAACTTCATCACGTCGGCCCGGCCGGCGACAGCCGACACCGGGTAGCCATTGGCCAGACCTTTGCCGAAGGTGGCCAGATCCGGCGTGACGCCAAAATATTCCTGCGCACCGCCATTGGCATAGCGGAAACCGGTGATGGTTTCGTCAAAAATCAGCAAGGCGCCATGTTTGTGCGCCAGCGCCTTGACGCCTTCCAGGAAACCTTCGACAGGCGCAACCACGTTCATCGGTTCGAGGATGACCGCAGAGATTTGTTCCGGAAACTCGGCAAACAGCTTTTCGAGCGAGGCCAGGTCGTTGTAGGCGAAGGTATGGGTCAACTCGCGGGTAGCGGCAGGCACGCCGCGGTTGCGTGCGGTCGAACCGATGTACCAGTCTTGCCAGCCATGGTAGCCGCACACCGCGACGTGCTCGCGATCGGTATAGGCGCGCGCCAGGCGTATCGCGCCGGAGGTGGCGTCGGAACCGTTCTTGCCGAAGCGTACCATTTCAGCGCAGGGCACGATTTCGCAAATTTTTTCGGCTACTTGCATTTCGAGCTGGTGCGGCAGGCTGAAAATCACGCCCTCGTCCAATTGCGCCTTCACCGCATCGGTCACGTCCGGGTCGTTGTAACCCAGGGTGATCGATGCCAGGCTGCTGATGAAATCGACGTATTCATTGCCATCCACATCCCATACATGGCTGCCCTTGCCACGCTGAATGAAATAAGGCGAGACGCCCAAAGGGTACTGGGTTTTACTTTTGCTGAAAGTTTGCGAGCCCAGCGGAATCGTTTTCAGGGCGCGTTCCAATAACTCTTCAGAGCGTTGATAGCGTGTAGACATATTAGTTCTCTTTGGTGTGGGGGATGGTAGTCGGTGCCGCATCCGCGTCGAGCGATTTTTGATATCCCTCGTTGCGTTCATGCATGGTATTCCAATCGGCTAATTCCGGGCGCCGCTCCAGCAGTGATAACACATCCTGCATGGAAAAACGGCTATTGTCCGGGTATAAAGCTTCATAAATCATCGTCACCAGTTCAAAATCCTTAGGCTCGTCCACCGTCCAGCGCAGGTGCGACAAATCCGTCGCGCCTCGGTACAGACCGATTTTGTAACGCTGCGGCTGCTGGTTGATGAATGGCGTGACGTGTTCGCGCTGGGATGGCAGCCGTGCTTCCTGCCAGGCCTGCTCCAGGCAGGAAGCACGGAAAATCTCGACGTCCAGTCCATCCGGGTAGGTGGCTTCGAGCGAATTGCTGGCATAGTCGTAATCGCCGTCCAGGTAAAACTCGATGACCTGGTCGATCAGCGCGGCATCGGTCAGCGGACAGTCGGCGGTCAGGCGCACGATATGCTCGGGCGCCGCCGTTTGCGCGGCCTGATGGAAGCGTTCCAGCACATCATTCAAGTCGCCCCTGAAGCAGGCGACCCCATGCGCGCGGCACAGCTCTTCAATCGCGTCATCCGAGCTTTCATTACTGGTTGCGACCAGCAATTGATCGATACGGCTGACGCCACGCAAGCGCTCTATCTGGCGTATCAGCATGGGCACACCCAGCAGCGGCTTGAGCACTTTCCCGGGCAGCCGCGAAGACGAGACGCGGGCCTGCAATATTGCCAATATCATTTTTTCCCTTTTGCACTATGCCATAAGGCAGGGTTGACGATGGTTTCATCGTCGATCGCGAAAGCGGCATAATCGGCACTGTCGCCATCGCTGGCGCCCGCTATGGCCGCGGCGCAGATTTCTTGCAACTGCTGACTGGAATTCACGCCGCAAATCAGGCGGTCGATCTGGGTCAGGCCGGCGACGAAGCCCAGCGCCGCCTGTAGCGGTGTCAGGCCCTGCGTCGCGATAAAACGATGATAGGCGTACAACCGTTCGCGCACGCCGTTAAAATAGTCTGGAATTTCTTGCGGCGGCATCAGCAGCAAGCCTTGCAGGAAAACCGAGCGGGCATGTATTTCCACGCCGGCCAGTTTCAGTTTGCGCAAATGGCCGCTCTGCAACAGGCGCTGGTCCAGCACATTGATCGGCAACTGGATCAAGTCGATAGGGAAACGCGCCAGTACCTGGTCAATTTGCTCCCCGGTATAGACCGACACACCGATCTTGCCGACCAGGCCGCGCGCTTTCAACAGTACCAGCCGTTCCATCAAGACTTCCCCGCCAGGCAGGAACAGATCATCGACCCGGTGGATCAGCACGCCGTACACCGCAGCACGCCGCAACTTCGAGAGCGAGGCAAGTACACTGTCTTCCAGCTGCTGTGCAGCGGAGGCATCCAGCACAGGACCGGCGAACTGCGGCGTCTTGGTGACGATATCGAAGCGCGCATCCGGCGCCATGGCACGCCCCAGCACCGCTTCACTGTCGCCATACAACGCGGCGGTATCGATCACGCCCACTTGCAGCGCATCGGCCGCGGCCAGAATCGCCGCAACTTCCGCTTCGCTTACCTTGCCGGCAGTATTCGCAATGCCATAGTCAAGCCCGAACTGTACCGCGCCCAAGCCTATTTTCATTGCAACACATCCCGCAGCACTTCGATCACGCGGTCTTGCTGCTGCTCGGTCAAGGTGGCGTACATCGGCAGGCTGATCGCCTCTCCATAATAACTTTCCGCTTCCGGAAAATCGCCGTGCCTGAAACCCATGGCCTGATAGTAAGGCTGGGTATGGACCGGAATGTAATGCAGATTCACGCCGATCGATTGCGCGCGCAGCGCATCGAAGATGGCGCGATGGGAGCGCGTCAAACGGTCCAGCTTCAGGCGAATCACATACAGGTGCAAACCCGAATAACCATCTTCATGCTGCCATGGCGTAAGCAGCGGCAGATCGGCCAGCAAGGCATCGTAGCGGCGTGCGATGACATGGCGCTGCGCGACGAATTGGTCGAGACGGCTCATCTGGCTCAAGCCCAGCGCCGCCTGCATGTCCGTCATGCGGTAATTGTAGCCCAGCGTGACTTGCTGGTAATACCAGGCGCCATCCGGCTCATGCGTCATCTGCTGTGGATCGCGGGTGATGCCATGGCTGCGCGCTTGCTCCATGCCCAACGCAAGCTGCGGGTCATTGGTGGTCGCCAGGCCGCCTTCGGCGCTGGTGATGATCTTTACCGGATGGAAGCTGAAAACCGTGATGTCGCTGAACTGGCAATTGCCGATCGGCTGACCGCGATACTTGCCGCCAATCGCATGCGAAGCATCTTCGATAATCTTGAAGCCATATTCCTGACCCAGTGCATGAATCGCCGCCATATCGCATGGCTGCCCGGTCAGGTGCACCGGAATCACTACCTTCGGCAAGCGCCCAGCCTGCCGCGCCTGATCCAGCTTATGTTTCAAGGCATCGGCGCTCAAGTTGTATGTGCGGGCGTCGATATCGACAAAATCGATTTCGGCGCCGCAATACAGCGCGCAATTAGCGCTTGCCACAAAGGTATTCGGCGTGGTCCAGACCAGATCCCCCGGCCCGACACCCAACGCCATGCAAGCGATATGCAAGGCACTGGTCGCACTGTTGGCCGCGACCGCGTGACGGACGCCGCAATACTCGGCCAAAGCCCGTTCAAAAGCCGGCACGGCCGGCCCCTGGGTCAGAAAATCCGAACGCAGGACAGCCGCCACCGCCTCGATGTCGGCATCGGAAATGTCTTGCCGTCCGTAAGGAATCAATGTCATGTTTTACACGCTGTGGCTAGGATCGACGTGAGCCTGGATCAACTCGCGCAATTGTTCTTCGGTCAGGAAATCGGTATTGCTGCCGCTGTCATAGCAAAAACCGGCTGGCACAGGCTTGGCGCCCAGCTTGTCGCAATAATCCTGCATCGAATACTTGGCGCCCATCGGCAAGATGGCGTAATACTTGCCCATGTCGACGGTATTGAAACTATCGCTGGAGGTAATCATTTCTTCATGAATTTTTTCGCCCGGACGCACGCCAACCACCGGATATTCGCACTCGGGACCAATGGCCCTGGCAACATCGGTGATGCGGTACGACGGGATCTTCGGCACCAGCACTTCGCCGCCCCAGGCATTTTCCAGCGACCACAACACCATGTCGACGCCTTCTTGCAGGCTGATGTTGAAGCGCGTCATCGCGGTATCCGTAATCGGCAATACGCCAGTGGCGCGACGCTCGAGGAAGAATGGAATCACCGAACCGCGGCTACCCATCACATTACCGTAACGAACCACGCTGAAACGCAGGTCGCGATGGCCAATGATATTGTTGGCGGCGACAAACAATTTATCGGAGCACAGTTTGGTGGCGCCGTACAAATTGATCGGTGCGGCAGCCTTGTCGGTCGACAAAGCAACCACGCGCTGCACCTTGCTGTCCAGGCAAGCCTCAATCAGATTTTGCGCACCCAGCACGTTCGTCTTGATGCATTCAAACGGATTATATTCCGCCGCCGGCACTTGTTTCAGCGCCGCCGCATGAATCACGATATCGATGCCTTCCAAAGCACGGCGCAGGCGGGCTTCATCGCGGATATCACCGATAAAATAACGAATCCCGGCATATTTCTCATCCGAAAATTCATGCGCCATTTCAAATTGTTTCAATTCGTCGCGGGAAAACACCACCAAGCGCTTGATCGTTGGATAACGTTCCAACACGGTTTTAACGAATGCTTTGCCGAACGAACCTGTTCCGCCGGTAATGAGTATGGACTTATCTGATAACATTTTTATCTTAGAAATTAAATTAAAATGATGGGATTACATCTAATGCTGTTTATAGAGCAAGCTCGTCCTGATATTACAAAAAAATATCACCCCATGGCGGCGTTAAGCACCTGATCAATTGCTCAAAGCAAGATGCGCACAGAGAAAAATCCGAATGGCATGGTCGCTTGATGGCACAGCATCAGGCTGCAAGGTAGTACACGCTTAAATATTGACAATGACTTAAGGTATCAAAAAACAATAAAGTTAATATTTAACAAAGCAATGGAGTTGGTATTTTTGCAAAAATAACCCTGCATTTTAACATTATAGTGTTGTCCGAAAAGCGGATTTCTCTCCAAAAAACGACATTACGTCATGCCGCCATACATAATTGCAAGGCATCTTCCCATGCTGGCAAACCGCAAAAAGCTTGCATCAAACGTTCACTCGACAACACCGAGGAAGCCGGCCGCCTGGCTGGCAGGGGATACTCCGCCGTCGTAATCTCGCTTACGCGCGGCGGCGTGACCAAAGGTGCATTGTTCAGAATTTCCTGAGTAAATCCAGCCCAGCTGGTGCGACCTTGGGCAGTCAGGTGATATATTCCACCATGCTGACGCCACCACGCAGCCGGATCGGCATCGGCCTGCATCCGCGCCAGAATGTGTGCCGTCGTGTCGGCGATGGTGCGGCACCAGGTCGGCGCGCCATACTGATCTCCAACGATGCGCAATTCAGGGCGCTCCTGCGCCAGGCGCAGTACCGTCAGCAGGAAGTTCTTGCCGCGCATGCCATAGACCCAACTGGTGCGCAAAATCAGGTGATCGATACCGCAGGCCTGGATCGCCTGCTCGCCGGCCAGTTTGCTGCGGCCATACACATTCACCGGGCAAGTTGGATCATCCTCGACATAGGGTCCGCTCTTGCTGCCATCGAAGACATAATCGGTGGAATAATGAATCATCGCCGCGCCCAGCTTGCGGGCCTCCTCGGCCATCACTTCCGGTGCCCGGGCATTGATCAGCAAAGCCAGCTCCGGCTCGCGTTCAGCCTGATCGACCGCGGTGTAGGCGGCTGGATTGACAATCAGTCCAGGCTTGACTGTGCGGATCACGTCACGCACTTGATCCAGGTTGGCCAGATCCATGCCCGAGCGCCCCGGCGCCACGACTTCCCCCAACCCTTGCAGGCTGCGCGCCAATTCATAACCGACCTGGCCACTACTTCCAGTTAATAGAATCTTCACGGAAATACCTCTGCATCGGCCAGCAGGCTTCCCGCCTGGTCCTTACCTGAAAGCAATGGCAAGCCGTCCAGCGGCCAATCGATACCCAGTGCGGGATCATTCCACAAAATGGAGCGCTCAAATTCCGGTGCCCAGTAATCCGTGGTTTTATAGAGGAATTCGGCCGACTCGCTGGTTACCACAAAACCATGGGCAAATCCGGGAGGCACCCATAACTGGCGCTTATTTTCGGCCGACAGCACCACGCCAACCCAGTGTCCGAACGTTGCTGAACTCTTTCGCAAGTCCACCGCGACATCAAACACTGCGCCCGCCACTACCCGGACCAGCTTGCCCTGGGCTTGCTGAATCTGGTAATGCAAGCCACGCAAGACGTTTTTGGCGGACTTGGAATGGTTATCTTGCACGAACTCAGTGGAAACTCCGGTCAGCTCCTGAAAACGGCGCTGGTTGAAGCTTTCATAAAAAAAACCGCGATCATCCCCGAAAACCTTGGGTTCAATCAACAATACGTCGGGAATAGCAGTGGCTACGATGTGCATAATGATCAGAATATTTTTTCGTTCAACAGACGTAGCAGATATTGCCCGTATCCATTTTTTTTCAGCGCCTGCGCCAGCACGTTCAATTGCTCCGCATCAATATAGCCTTTTCGGTACGCAATTTCCTCTGGACAAGCGACCTTCAAGCCCTGGCGCTTTTCTATCGTGGCGATGAATTGTCCCGCTTCCAGTAAGGAGTCATGGGTACCGGTATCGAGCCAGGCCATGCCGCGCCCCATACGCTCGACGTTCAGTTGCCCCCGCTCCAGGTAAATACGGTTGACGTCGGTAATCTCCAGCTCTCCACGCGCGGATGGCTTGATGCCGGCAGCGATATCGCCGATCTGGTTATCATAAAAATATAAGCCCGTCACCGCATACGAAGATTTGGGCGTGACCGGTTTTTCCTCAATACTGACGGCGCGGCGCTGGGCATCGAACTCCACCACGCCATAACGTTCAGGATCCTGCACGTGATAGGCAAATACAGTCGCGCCATCGGAACGGTTGGATGCTGCAGTTAATTGCGACTCAAAATCATGGCCGTAATAAATGTTATCGCCCAAGATGAGCGCCGATGGGGCGTCGCCGATAAAATCCCGGCCAATAATAAAGGCTTGCGCTAAACCATCAGGGGACTCCTGGACAGCATAACTAAGTTGCACTCCCCATTGACTGCCATCGCCTAACAATTCACGGAAGCGGGGGGTGTCTTGCGGAGTGGAGATAATCAGAATTTCCCGTATACCAGCCAACATCAGCGTGGTCAGCGGATAATAAATCATCGGCTTGTCATATACGGGTAACAATTGCTTGGAAACCGCCATGGTTACCGGATACAGGCGTGTGCCGGAGCCGCCAGCCAGAATAATCCCTTTACGCCGCATCCCCATCAAATCACCTCCGGCGCGCTGCGCTGCGCATAATTCTGCTCGACCCAATTCAAGTAAGCGCCAGACTGGACGTTGGCGACCCAGTCGGAGTGATCCAGATACCACTGCACGGTCCTGGCGATACCGCTCTCAAAAGTTTGCTCGGGCTTCCATCCCAGCTGGCGCTCGATCTTGCCGGCATCGATAGCATAACGGCGGTCATGACCAGGACGGTCGGCAACATACGTGATTTGTGTGCGGTAAGACGTGCCATCGGACTTCGGATCGAGACGATCCAGCATGTCGCATAGCGTATGCACCACCTCCAGATTGGTCTTTTCATTCCAACCGCCAATATTATAAGTTTCGCCAGAAACGCCTGCCGCCAGCACGCGGCGGATTGCGGCACAATGATCGTTGACATACAGCCAGTCACGGACTTGCTGCCCATCGCCATAGATAGGCAGCGGCTTGCCCGCACGGGCATTGGCGATCACGAGCGGAATCAGTTTTTCCGGAAAATGGAAGGCGCCGTAGTTATTGGAACAATTGGTGGTCAGCGTAGGCAAACCATAGGTATGGTGATAGGCCCTTACCAAATGATCGGAAGCGGCCTTGGTCGCAGAATACGGGCTGTTCGGCGCATATGGCGTGGTTTCTGAAAATGGCGCATCGTCCGGTCCCAGCGTTCCATACACTTCATCGGTAGATACGTGCAGAAAGCGAAAACCGGCCCGTTCGTCTTCCGGCAAGGCCAGCCAGTGGCCACGCACCGCTTCCAGCAAATTGAACGTGCCATTAACGTTGGTGGAAACGAAGGCCGACGGACCAAGAATCGAGCGGTCAACATGGCTTTCCGCAGCAAAATGAAGCACCGCACGCGGCCGGTATTCGGCCAGCAAGCTAGCGAGCAAAGCGCTATCGCAGATATCGCCCCTGACAAAAACATGCCTCGGATCTTGCTCCAACGACTGCAGATTTTGCAGATTGCCGGCATACGTCAGCTTGTCGAGATTAATCACCGGCTCGTCGCACTGCGCCAACCAGTCAATCACAAAATTCGAACCGATAAACCCGGCGCCACCGCTCACTAAAATCATTTTAACGCCTCACGCACCATAATACTGTAGTTATTTATTTTAAGCGGAAAGTTACTTTACTGCTATAACGAACACTCAACACAGGCAAGAAAAATTCAACCCGACACATCACCATCACATCCACAATTTCGAAAAATTATACAAAATGCATTTTTAGCACCATCAAAACTGCTCATCTATATGCCTGAGCAACTTCCAACGAGGCTTGGCACACTCATCAATTCCCCGCCCGCGCTACGCTTACAATTTCTTACAGGTATCAATGGCAGCGAAGATCAAGCATAGACATTTTACTTGCGCCAAAAAGAATTTCTTACAATTAGACAAAATTGTTACAGACCACTCCAACCCAGCCCCAAGCAAGCGGGACACAGGTCAACTCGCGCATCGCCCCCATGCAACCTACAGTGCATGAAGAAATTAAATGCCAACAAAACAACAAATAATACACCAAGGAAACTTTTTAAATCCAGCAAACGCCTTACAAACTGTCACAATTATGTAAATATTCAAGCACTTTTCTGACTATAATATAGTCGAGAAATTTCATATTGCATGTAAAAATTTAATTATATCATTTTTTTAATTGCATATTTTCATTGAATAAATAAACATTAAATCAAAAAATTACATGAAAATTTTATTTTTAATAGTATTTTTTTGAAATAACATTTCATTTCGAATCGAGTAATGCAGCATGGTTGCTGCGCATCAACAGTCAACAAATTATCAATTCCCTTCCGCACATATTTATTGCACCTCTATCAGACAACTTGCATTCAAATGGTGGCATGGCGGGTGCGCAGCCGTATAACTATAAAAGAAAGACTAATACCACATCACTCCGCATCAAATGTGACAGCCTCACCCGCTCCTTCCGAGCCTGCCATCGCCCCAGAATTCATGCATAGCTGTCTGACTAAAATTATTAGAAACGTTCACCGTTCACAATTAAAAAGTAGAAACATGGAAAATCATCAAAGATCAAATCAAAAGAAATCAGATTTTGAAGAAGATATCATTTCGATCGCTGATTTATTACCAATCTTATGGCATTCACGCCGCATGGTACTGACGTCCACCATCATTGCTGGCGTCGTGGGAGCAAGTGCGGCCTTACTTCTTTCGCAATACAAAAGTGAAGGTTTTTTACAGTTTGGCGGTCCGATTCCTATAAAAAATGAAACAGATCAAAAAAAACCGGAGCCTGAACGAAGCAATGGGATTTCACTATCCGACTATAAACGTTATGCTGCCGCATTCAATTCCAGTGGCCGACTTTCGGAATTCGTGCAACAAAAGAAGCTTGAAAGTATGGTCGGCATTAATGGTTTGCGCTCGGTATTCTCCTCAAGGGAAGGCGGGGGAAGGCTGATTGAACCCATTTATCCGTTCACCAAACTTGACGCCAAAGAGTTACTCGAAGATCCGAAAGATGGCAACAATAATGTGATTGGCTTGCGCATCAGCTATGCGGCAGGAAAACCAGAAGATGCCCAGCAAATGGTACGTCTGCTGGGGCAGTACACCATGGATACTATTCTTTATGTGACCTATTCGGATGCGCTGCGCTTCAAGCATAGCGAAATGACGGCAAAAATAACCAAACTCGATAATGACATCATCGAAAGCAAAGAAAAATTGCTGTTATATCAGCGCCAAGGGCAGAGCTTGAAAAATATCGTCTCGCGTTACCCGGATTCGTCCAGCCAAGCGGCACGTCAAGTCATCAGTGTCACCGAAGAAAATGCGCGTTATTTGTCGCCAAGCGTACAGTTGATGACGAGCGAAGTGCAAACTGCCGAAACCAACGAAGATATCTACAAGAGCAAACGCGAACAGAAACAATATTTATTACTTCGTGAATACTATGACCAAGTAAAAACATTATTAGATGGCACTAAGTCAGGTGAAACCATTTTACGTGGCATGGAAGGCATCAAAGCAGAAGTCTTTAAAAATAAAGACATGAGCGATGAAGTCATCAAGGAAGTTTACAACACCATTACCATTGATAACCAAAACGCACAAAATCTGTATTTGGAAAAAAGTCGCTTCATCGCCGGCCCCAGTCTTCCGGAACATCGCTCAGGACGCCCGGTGCTGACATTGATGCTAAGTCTGTTATTTGGTTTACTGTCTTCTTCTTTCTTTGCGATCTTACGCAGCTGGTGGAAAGGCAACAACGTCAAAACAAGCAATTAGGAATAGATTTCAATATAAAAAGGAAATAAAGCTGACGCCTTCTTTCCTTTTTTTGTATCTGGACAATAGAGTCACCATTGATTGACGCTCATTGCGCTATCTTTTGGTGGGTTCCATGCACCTCGAACTGCCGGACCTCATAGCTGGAATAACAACTCGAAACCCTTTACGACTTCAATAAACCACCCAGCAATGCCGCCACCTTCTGTTTCGGCTTGGCCGGCGGCAAATTATTAACAGCCACCGGCGCCACCGTCTTGGCTGGCTCGTACGGCTTCAGGAACCATGGATCGACCTTGTCGCGGCGCGGGCCGGCGGCGAATGGGCGGCTGCCGCGCTCCGGCGCACGGCTGCCGGCTGGCCGTACCTCGGCATCGGCGCCTGAGCGTGGCGGGCGGGACTCGCCTTCAGTACGGCGCGGACGGCGCTCGGCCGCGTCGCGGACGCCCGACGATGGCACGAAACCAAGCAGTTCGCCGCGCTTGATGGTTTGCTTGATCAATTTTTCGATATCGGTCAGCAAGCGCTCATCCTTGTCCGAAAAGATCGAAATCGCATCGCCCGACGCGCCGGCGCGGCCGGTACGGCCAATGCGGTGCACATAATCCTCGGCGTTGTACGGCAAGTCGAAGTTGATCACGCAAGGCAAATCGGAAATATCGAGGCCGCGCGCCGCGACGTCGGTCGCCACCAGCACGTCGATCTCGCCATTTTTAAACGCTTCCAGCGCCGCCATGCGTTCTTGCTGGGTCTTGTCGCCATGGATCGCGGTGGCGCGCATGCCTTCCTGCTCCAGCACGCGGGTCAGGCGCGAGGCGCCGATCTTGGTATTGGAAAACACGATGACTTGCTTCAAGTCGCGCTGGCGCAACAAATGCGCAACCACGGCGACTTTCTGGTCTTCCGCGACCTTGTAGACTACCTGGGTCACCTTGTCGGCGGTCTGGTTGCTGCGCGCTACTTCGATCAATTGCGGGTTATTCAGGAAGGTGCTGGCCAGTTTTTTGATTTCCGGCGAGAAGGTCGCCGAAAACATCAGGTTTTGCCGTTGTTTCGGCAACATGTTGATGATGCGCTGCAAGTCCGGCAAGAAACCCATGTCCAGCATGCGGTCGGCTTCATCCATCACCAGCATTTGCACCTGGCCCAGGCTGATATTCTTTTGCTCGACGTGGTCAAGCAGACGGCCCGGGGTCGCGATGACGATTTCGACGCCGTTGCGCAGGATCACGGTTTGCGGCTTCATGTCCATGCCGCCGAATACCACGGTCGAGCGCAGCGGCGTGTGCTGGGCGTACGCCTTGACGTTTTCCGCCACCTGCACCGCCAGTTCGCGGGTCGGGGTCAGGATCAGCGCGCGCACCGGGTGGCGCGCCGGCGACATGCTGCTGCTGGCGTGGGCCAGCAGCAACTGGATGATGGGCAAGGAAAAACCGGCGGTCTTGCCGGTGCCGGTTTGCGCGGCGCCCATCACGTCGCGGCCTTGCAACACGATCGGGATCGCTTGCGCCTGGATCGGCGTCGGATGGGTATAGCCCTGATCGGTCAGTGCGCGGAGTATTTCCGGCGCCAGGCCGAAATCGGCAAACATGACTTCAGCGGCGGCTGGCGCATCGGCGACAGCGGTGACGGCAGCGGCTTCAGGAGTGGCGCCGGACGCGGTGGCGGCAGGTAAAGGGGTGAACTCAGTTTCAGACATAGATTTTTTGGTGTGCTCCCGTACTGCAGGAAGCCGTACTTTCTTCAATAAACAACATTTTTCCGGGCGCAGACCGCGTTTTGTACTTCGTTGAGCAGCCGGCCACGCTATCGCTTGCCGCACCTGTTTGCTCCAGGGCAGTCCGTTTGACGAGTGCGGGAGCGGTGGCTGTGCGGGGTGACACGGAAGCGGCCAATTCGCCATCGGATTCAAACGTGAATTCAACGGGCGCGCAGACGAAGATACAATACCAGTGCCCTAAACGATACCCTAAATCGCCGCAGCTGTACACGGAAACCGTATTTTTCCAGCAAAACCATTGCAATTACGAAATAAAATACCTGCCCGCGGCGGCTCGGCGGCCAGCCGCGCTACCATATGGTTTTAGCGATGGTTCGATAGACCGGTTCCGATGAGCACCTCCCCCAAGCCGCCCGCGCCGGGCGCCCCACCACCGCAGCCGCCGCGCAAGCCGGATAACGACGAATGCTGCCACAGCGGTTGTACTTTTTGCGTGCTGGAAATGTACCAGGAAGACCTGGAACAATATCAGCAAGACCTGGCGGCATGGCAGGCGCGCCAGCCCCCAGCGCCCACGCGCGCCGCGCCAAAAAAAATCCGCGCAAGACGCCAGCCTTGAGCGGATTTTTAGTTAGAGCCTATCCCAGTAGTGAGCGTCTTCTGCTGGCCGCGCATCAGCAGCGCGGAGCAGGCGTGAGGAGGAAGCGTGGCGAGCCACGCGACGACGAGCAACGCAGTCCCCGCTACTGAGGGGCGTCAGAAGAGGGCGTATTCTCGTGACGAGCATGCGCTGTTCATATCTACTGGGATAGGCTCTTAATAGACAAGCATCAAAAGCTTTCCCATTCATCCTCGGCCCGGGCCTGTGCCGACCTGGCCTGCTTCGGCACGCTGGCCGCGATGCGCGATACCGGCCGGGCCGGCGCCGCCGGCGGCCGGCTGGCAGTATGGCGCGCGGCCGGCGCCGCGGCCGCGGATGGCGTCATGCTGCCGGACTGACCCGGATGCAGCTTGAATACGCTGACCACTTCGGTCAACCTGAGTGCCTGGTCCTGCATCGATTCGGCCGCGGCGGCGGCCTCTTCGACCAGCGCCGCATTTTGCTGGGTGACCTGGTCCATTTGCGCAATCGCCTGGTTGACTTGCTCGATGCCGGCGCTTTGCTCCTGGCTGGCGGCGGTGATTTCGCTCATGATGTCGGTCACGCGGGTGATGCTGGCGACGATTTCATCCATCGTGCTGCCCGCCTCGTCGACCAGCCGGGAGCCGGCGCCGACTTTCTCGACCGAATCGCCGATCAGCGTCTTGATATCCTTGGCGGCCGCGGCCGAACGCTGGGCCAGGTTGCGCACCTCGGTGGCGACCACCGCGAAACCACGGCCCTGCTCGCCTGCCCGCGCCGCTTCGACCGCCGCGTTGAGCGCCAGAATATTGGTCTGGAAGGCAATTCCGTCGATCACCGCAATGATCTCGACGATCTTGCCCGATGATTCATTGATCGACGCCATCGTGCCGACCACCTGGCTGACCACTTCGCCGCCGCGCACCGCGATGCTGGACGCGGAACGGGCCAGCGTATTGGCCTGGCGCGCATTGTCGGCATTCTGGCGCACGGTGGAGGTCAATTCTTCCATCGAGGAAGCGGTTTCTTCCAGTGAACTGGCCTGTTCTTCGGTGCGCGACGACAAATCCAGGTTGCCGGCCGCGATCTGGCTCGATGCGGTGGCGATGGTGTCGGTGCCGCTGCGCACCTGGCCGACCAGGTTTTGCAGGCTGCCATTCATATGCTTGAGCGCCGCCATCAATGCACCGGTTTCATCTTTCGAGCCGACCTGGATATCGGCCGTCAAATCGCCGCCGGCCACTTGCTGGGCCAGGCTGACCGCCTGGTTCAATGGCCGCGAAACAATCCGCGCCACCCAGAAGGCCAGCGCCAAGCCGATCACGACATTGCCGATCAACAAGCCAATCGACAGCAGCCGCGCCTCGGCGTACACCCGGTTGGCGCTCTTGCTGGAATTGTCGCCGCCTTCGGTATTGATAGCCACCAGCTTGTTCAGCAATTCCGTGGTGTGCTCCATCAATTGCAGCGAAGTATTCATCGAGACCGCGCGGGCCTCTTCTTTTTTCATCTGGTGCGACAGCTCGACCAGTTTGGCGTGCTCCACCAGGAAGCCGGCATAAGTCTTGGTGAACTCCTCGAATACCGCCTTTTCTTCCGGGCTCGACACCAGCTTGGCATACTTATCGTTGTCGTCCTTGACCTTGGCGATCGTGACGAGCATGCGCTGTTCATACTTGGCCATGCCGGCGTCGCCCGGCGCCAGCAGGTGCGCCAATTCCCAGCGCCGCAATTCGGCCACGTCGGTACGCAGCGACATCGCCGTCAGCACGCTCGGCATCCAGTCGCTCGACAATTCGGTGGACGCGGAATTGATGCGCGCCATCGACATGATGCCGGATACCCCGAGGATCACAGTCAATACCAGCACGGCACTGAATGACAGGATCAGCTTGGTGGCGATTTTCAAGTCAAGAAACCATTTCATTGTATTTTTCCTCAGATGACATGAAAGATGTGACTAAGCAACACGCTGTCACGCTCATGCAGTCACGCTCAAATTGTGTCAAGGTATTTTTATCGGATGGCAACCAGCCTGCCCTGCTGGTCAGTGCGCACTTTCCGCATGGCGCGGGGGTGGAGGGCCATGTGATCGGGGTGCAGAAATATCGGTATTGCAAGCATGGAAAATACGCCTGGGCCTGATACTGGCCGAACTGGGGGGACGATCAATATGCATGATATTTCCCTGCAAATTCCCGGCGAATTGCATTTCCGTACGCAAATATTCTAACAGCTAGATCCGGTCCTAATGAAACAAAAATTTGGCATTTTCACCTATAAAACAACGCTTTAGATTGCCCTAAAGAAACATGGCGCATGCCGGCCACGTAGGAATTGGATGACAACTGGCAATGTTCCTAGCCTACATAAGAGCGTCGGATGATCCGATGCCCGGCTGCCCGGCATCGGCCTATAGTTTGATGCATGCGGCAGCCATGCATCAGGCTGCCACCTGGAAGCAAGAGGCAACACCTACAAATAAAGGGGCTCATCATGTACAAGGCATACAGCACGATTTCCGACCTGCACTCCGCCAAACTCAGCGCACACGACCACTATCCCAAGGCGCCCGTGATCAGCCTGGCAGGCACGCAGCAAAACGAATTGCTCAAGGCCTTGTCGCGCAGCGATCTGGAACGCCTGTTCGCCCACCTGGAACTGGTCAGCTTGCCAGTCGGCAAACACCTGTTCGATTTCGGCGACCGCATCGACTACACCTATTTCCCGACCAATGCCATCGTCTCGCTGATGTATGTGATGGAAGACGGCGCCACCACCGAAATCGCCGTGATCGGCCGCGAAGGCGTGGCCGGCGTGGCGCTGTACGACGCCGAGCGCGCCACCTGCAGCGCCGTGGTGCAAAGCGCCGGGTACGGCTACCGTTTGAAAACCGAATTCCTGCGCGAAGTGTTCCAGGAAGGCGGCGCGCTGGCCCAGTTGCTGATGCGCTATACCAGCGCGCTGTTTGCCCAGATGGCGCAAAACGTGGTCGGTGGCCGCCATTGCAGCATCGAACAAAAACTGTGCCGCTGGCTGCTCGACCGGCTCGACCGCTCGCTGTCGAATGAATTGAAAGTAACCCAGGACACCATGGCCAATATGCTGGGCGTGCGCCGCGAAAGCATTACCGTCACCGCCCGCAAGCTGCAGGACGAGGGCTTGATCCAATACCGCCGCGGCACCGTGGTGGTGCTCGACCGCGACGGCCTGGAGCAATCGGCCGGCACCTGCTACAAAGCCGCCAAGGCCGGCTTCGACCAATTGCAGCAAGAATGCGCCGCACATAACTGATTTCCCATTATTCACGAGTGCGGATGGACTTCAACACGGTTTTCGATTAAGTTGGCGGACATTCTTTCTGCCAACAAAATGGAAAATCAGATGCATCAAAGTAAGCCTGGTCCACAACTACGGCCGGCACACGACGCCGACATTCCCGCCATGGAACGATTGATCGCCGCCTCGGGCGTCGAGCTGAGCGCCGGCTTTTATACGCCGCAACAGGCGCAAGCCGTGACGCGCCATGTATTCGGCGTCGATACGCAACTGGTCGCCGATGAAACCTATTTCCTGATCGAACACGAGGGCGCGATTGTCGCCTGCGGCGGCTGGAGCCGGCGCCACACGCTGTTCGGCGCCGACCGCACCAAGGCCGGCGCCGATCCGCTGCTCGATCCGGCCGTCGACGCGGCGCGCATCCGCGCTTTCTTTGTCGCGCCCGGCATGGAACGGCGCGGCCTGGGCCGGCAACTGCTGCGGCATTGCAGCGAGCAAGCGACGGCGGCCGGTTTCCGCGCATTGCAACTGGCCGCCACGCTGCCTGGCGTGCCGCTCTACCTGGCCTGCGGTTTCAGCGCACTGGAACGCATCGAACTGACCTTGCCGGGCGATGTACAAGTGCCGCTGGTGCGCATGCATAAAGACCTGTAGCCGGGGTTAGCGGCGCCTGCCGTCCGTACGTCGTTTTGCCCGCCATGGTACAGTTCACAGGCACCCGAATCAGCTTATGAACGATTTTTTCAAAGGATCAACATGGTAACCAAAAAGCAGAATAACGTCGCAAAAATCGATATCGGCATTTCCGAGAATGACCGCGCCAAGATTGCGCAGGGATTGTCCGGCTTGCTTGCCGATAGTTACACCTTGTACCTGATGACGCACAATTTCCACTGGAACGTCAAAGGTCCGATGTTCAACAGCCTGCACGCCATGTTCATGGCGCAATACACCGAACAATGGGGCGCGCTCGATCTGATCGCCGAACGCATCCGCGCGCTGGGCTACCCGGCGCCGGGGACCTACAAGGAATTTAGCAAGCTGGCCAGCATCAAGGAAATCGAAGGCGTGCCAGTCGCGCTGGACATGGTGCGCCACCTGGTCGCGGCGCAGGAAGCGACCGCCCGCACCGCCCGCGCGCTGTTCCCGCTGCTCGACAAGGCCAACGACCAGCCGACCGCCGACCTGGTCACGCAGCGCCTCGATTTGCATGAAAAAACCGCGTGGATGCTGCGCAGTTTGCTGGAAGAATAAAGTCAGCGCGGCGGCCATGCGGCCGCCGCCTTCATTCTGCGTACCGTACTGCGCAGCGGGATACCCGATCATCTCGGTCGATGTTACCATGTAGAATTGCTAATTGCCTGGTTTATATCTTCGACCCACCGCATTCAGGACCCGTATGACAGTACAGTACCGCAACAACGTGCAAGTGCATGGCAACGGCCCCGCAACCATCGTGTTTGCGCACGGCTTTGGCTGCGACCAGACCATGTGGCGCTATATCGCGCCGGCCTTTCAAGACCGTTACAAAGTCATCACCTTCGACCTGGTCGGCAGCGGCGGTTCCGACTGCAGCCAGTACCAGCCCGACAAATACGGCAGCCTGCACGGCTACGCCGATGACGTACTGGAAATCATCGAAGAATATTCCCGCGGTCCGGTCATCTTTATCGGGCATTCCGTCAGCGCCATCATCGGCTTGCTGGCCTCGATCAAGGCGCCGGCCTGCTTCCAGGCGCAAGTCATGGTCGGTCCGTCGCCGTATTACATCAACGAGCACGACTACGTCGGCGGCTTCAGCCGCGCAGATATCGACGACTTGCTCGACACCATGGACAGCAACTACCTGGGCTGGTCCAGCAGCATGGCGCCGGCCATCATGGGCGTGCCCGAGCGGCCGGAACTGGGCCAGGAACTGACCCACAGTTTTTGCCGTAACGATCCCGACATCGCCAAGCACTTTGCGCGCACCACCTTCTTGTCCGACCATCGGACCGACTTGCCGAAGTCGACCGTACCGGCGCTGATCCTGCAATGCAGCGACGACTTGATCGCGCCGATCGCGGTCGGACACTATATGCATAAACATTTGCCGAACAGCACCTTGCACGTGATCGACAACGTCGGCCATTGCCCGCACATGAGCGCGCCCGGCGCCAGCGCGGACGCGATCCACGCCTTCCTGGCGCACACCCTGAACTAACCCGTGGAGCCAGGCATTCCTCCACCTTTACACGCACCCGGCGGCGACGCCTTGTTTGAACACGCCGCCTGCGGCTTGCTGCTGGCCGATGCCAACGGCAACATCTTGCGCGCCAACAGCACCTTGTGCCACTGGCTCGGCTACCTCAGCGCCGAACTGACCGGCGGCGCGATGCGGATACAGGATTTACTGACCATCGGTGGCCGGGTATTCCATCAGACCCATTGCGCGCCGATGCTGCAAGTGCAAGGTTCGGTGGCGGAAGTCCAGTTCGACTTGCGGCATCGCAACCAGTCGCGCATACCGATGCTGATCAACATCGTGCGGCGCAACCATGGCGGCGCGATCTTCGACGAATTCGCGCTGTTCATCGCCACCGACCGCCGCTCGTACGAACGTGAATTGCTGGCCGCGCGCAAGGCGGCCGAAGCGTCGCTGGAAGCCAAGCTGGGCGCCGAGGCGCAATTAAAGGCGATCAACCAGCAACTGTCGGCGGCCGACCGGCGCAAGGATGAATTCCTGGCCACGCTGGCGCACGAATTGCGCAACCCGCTGGCGCCGATGCGCAGCGCGCTGGAAATCCTGAAATTGCAATCGCAAGGCGAACCCACCCATAACCGGGTGCTCGGCGTATTCGAGCGCCAGATGCAGCACATGACCCATTTGATCGACGACTTGATGGAAGTGTCACGCATCACCCAGGGCCGCATGGCCCTGCGGCGCAGCATCATCGACCTGGCCAGCGTCATGCGGGCCGCCGCGGCCGACGTGCACGACATGATCGAAGCGGCCCGGCACACACTGACCATCAGCTTGCCCGAGGAAAATATCGCGATCGACGCCGACGCCACCCGGCTGACCCAGGTGATCGTCAACTTGCTGACCAATGCCTGCAAATACACGCCGGCGGGCGGCCAGATCCGGCTCGCGGCGCAACGCCGGGATGGCTACGCCGTCATCAGCGTGGCCGACAGCGGCATCGGCATTCCGCCAGAATCGCTGTCGAATATCTTTGAAATGTTTTCCCAGCTGGAGCCGGCGCTGGAACGTTCGAAAGGCGGACTCGGCATCGGCCTGGCGCTGGTGCGTGGCCTGGTCGCGCTACACGGCGGCACTATCAGCGCCGATAGCCAGGGCGCCGGACTGGGCAGCACTTTTACCGTGCGGCTGCCGTTGACCGACGCGGCCGTCGACACCGATGCCGCCGCCGCGCCGGTACATGAAAAGCAGGCGCTGCGCGTGATGGTGGTGGACGACAATATCGACGCCGCCGAAACGCTGACCATGGCGCTCGACTTGCTGGGCTACCAGGCCCGCAACACCGGCAACGCCGCGCACGGCCTGGCGCTGGCGCAGGAATTCACGCCGCACATCGCGCTGCTCGACATCGGCTTGCCCGACATGAACGGCTATGAACTGGCGCGCCGCCTGCGCCAGACCAGCTGGGGCGCCGGCATGACGCTGATCGCCGCGACCGGCTGGGGCCAGGATAGCGACAAGCAACTGGCGCTGGAAGCGGGCTTCGACCATCACCTGACCAAGCCGATCGACTTCGACCAGTTGCAAACGCTGCTGGGCAGCCAGGGTTGCTGACCGGCGAAGAGATCAGGCGCGAATCCGGAGCCGCGCTGCGACCGTATTATCGACCTTGAGCGTCGACATCAATTGCGCCAGGCTGTCGACTTCCTGGCGCATCGACCAGCACGGCCACCTGCGTAATGCTGCGCGACTGCGCCTCGACCGGTTTAAATTTTTCATCGATACGGATCCCGATCGCATCGACTAGCTTATTTCGGATGCATCACAATAAAAGCGCACTGCGGCGAGCTTTTATTTTTTTGCAATACATGATATTTTCTGCAATGGCCAGCTATATGCGGTGATGCCCCGCCGGTAGCCGCGCACGGCAAAGTACGGCCTTCCCGGCAAACGCGGCTAAAATGCGCCGATGACAAACAAATCCCCCACATTCCCCGGCCCGCTGACCGCCAGGGGCGCCGTGCTGGCCGTACTGCTGTCGGATGGCGACCAGACCGGCGCCGAACCGCTGCAAGGCCGCGTGACGCTCGCGGCCATCGTCAAGACCTTGAAACGCAAATATCACTGGCCGATCGAAGCCGACAGTTTTCCGGCCAATACCGCCGATGGCCGCGCCAGCTGGGCCACCGTCTACAGCCTGCCCGCGCCGGTCATCGCCAAGGCGCTGCATGGCGGCGGCCGCGAATGGCTGGCAAGAAGGAGCGCGGCCAAAGGCGTAGCGGACGACGCGCGCTGAAGCGGGCCGGCCTGCATCCGATTGGTTGCGGGAAGCGTAATTTACAGCAAGTTCGAAGAAAGCTGCTGCGCTGCCGATGTGACGGAGCTTCAGCATTACTTCGGCGACGAACCGTACTCACCTTCCCGGAAAGATCATGCCATGTCATTAAATGCACTACGAAGCGACCCCAGAAACGCTTGCGAACGCAATGCCTACATCACGGGGCCGAAACCCGGTTCGTTCCGCAATAGCGGTGACTTTGTCAGGGGTGGCCCCTGCTTCATCGAAGCTTCTCAACTCGAGGCCGGTTTTGTCAGCCTGCTGGCAGTCGAACGAAACTACAACAATAAAGACTTTTTTTATCCTTGGCTGCAGCGTGGCGTAGGCTGGGTGCCCGTTCCTAAAAATGTTCCCGATGGTACCATCGTCATGACCGGCGGCGTCAATGGCTGCAGCATCGTGGTCAGCGAATCGGCGGGCCACTACAATTTTTACCACGATGGCGACAGCAAACACCTGGACCGAAGCATGATCGACGGCAAAGAAGTCGCCAGGGTCAAGCCCAATGATTACGATCCGCTGGGATGGGGACACATGCAGTTTATAAACGCCTTGAGTAAAGCCAGAAAAATGGACGAGGGTGCGGTCGACTACGGCCACTTTGTCGTCGCGGTCAAGAAAGATGGCAAGTTCGGCTTTTATTCTACTGGGGTCATGAACTTGAATGGCCGCAGCAGGCTGCCGCTGGGGGTCTCGACTTGTATCGTCACGTTTTAGCCTGCCCGCGCAGGCAGGCAAGCGTTGAAAAAGTCCGGCGATCGCCGCCGGACCTTGTCGATGATTTATTTGCGCATTGGCCGGAAGCCGGCGCGCACCTCCTCCGAAAATAACGCGGCCTGCTCCCACGCGGCAAAATGGCCGCCCTTGTCGACCTGGTTGTAATAGACCAGGTTGCGATAGGCGCTTTGCGCCCAGCTGCGCGGCGCCTGATAAATCTCGCCGGGAAATACGCTCACTGCGGCAGGCACCGCAACGTCGGCGGCGCCGTAGAAATTGAAGTGCGACTCCCAATAGAAGCGTGCCGCCGACACCCCGGTATTGGTCAGCCAATACAGCGTGATATCGTCGAGCAGATCGTCGAGCGTCAGGTCGCCGGCGGAATGACCGTTGATCGGCCGCCCGTAGACGGCCGACGTCAGTGCCGCCGCCGGCTGGTCGAAACCATCGCCGTGATCGATCATCCACGAGGCCAGGGCGATCGGGGAATCGGCCAGGCCGTACAAGGTTTGCGGCCGCGTGCCCTGCTCCAGCGCGTAGGCGCGCCGCTTCGTGAATGACAGGGTCAGTTGCTGATACGCGCGCCTTTCCTCTGCAGAAAGACTGGCCGGCGCGGGCTGGCCAGCCTGAATCGCCTTGATGATATCCAGCGGAACCGTGCCGGGGAAGTTGACATGAATGCCCAGCAGCTCCGGTGGCGCCTGCCTGGCCATCACATTGCAGACAACCGCGCCCAGGTCGCCGCCCTGTGCCACGAATTGCGCGTATCCCAGCCGCTTCATCAATATCAGCCAGGCGCTTGCCGTGCGTTCCGGGCCCCATCCGCTTGTACCAGGCTTGCCTGAAAATCCGTAACCCGGCAACGATGGAATCACCAGGTGAAACGCGTCCGCCGCGCTGCCCCCGTGGGCAGTCGGATTGACCAGCGGATCGATAATCTTCAACAGCTCGATGAAGGAACCCGGCCAGCCGTGCGTGATGATGAGCGGCAAGGCATTTTCATGCTGCGAACGGATATGCATGAAATGAATATCGAGACCGTCGATTTCAGTCAGGAACTGAGGCAATGCATTCAGCCTGGCCTCGCACTTGCGCCAATCATAAGCGCCGGCCCAATGGCGCGCCAGCGTCTGCATGGTCGCCAGCGGCACGCCCTGCGTGCCATCGGCCACCGTTTCCCGCTCCGGCCAGCGGCTTGCCTTGATGCGCCGCCTTAACTCGACCAATTCCGCATCCGGCACATGCACGCGCAGCGGACGAATCGCGGCCGGGTCGCCGCCCGCCGCCGACGCGACCACGGTGAGGGCCGGCAGGCCTGCCGCCGAGGCGAACTGGACGAACGTACCGGCGGCGGCGGTCGCTGCCGCTACGCCGACAAAACGGCGGCGCGAGAGCGAGTCTGGGGTATGGTCAGGCATAGGAACTCCAATCAAAAATAAAGCGGCATTTACAATAAATACCGCAAGGTTGGCGGCTGCTCGCCGCGGCGCCACTCTGGCGACGGTTTGGAATCTATTTCGGCAGGCAATATATTTTCTACCGGGACAGATTCTTAATGCGCCGGCACCACCAGGGGCTTGCTCTTGTCGACGAAATAGGTCGCCAGTTCGGACGCCTTGCCCTCGCCAATGTTCTTGGCCGAATGATTGGTACCGGCCGGAATGAATAGCGAATCGCCCTTGTTCAGGATGACTGCTGGCTGGCCTTGAAACTGGTATTCCATGGTGCCCTCGACAACAAAGGCAATTTCCTCTCCCGGGTGCGAATGGAAATCGGCAAAAGTACCGCGCTCGAAATCCACGCGCACTTGTATCACTTCGCGGCCGGCGACACTGACGTCATGGCGCAGCAACTGGGTGCGTGTCAGGCCAGTCATCACATTCTGCGTTTCGGCGTGCGCCAGCACACTGCCAAAGACGAGTGCGGCAAGGGCCGCGAGACGCATCGTTTTCATGTCAATCTTTCCTTCGTAGTCTGTTTTAAATGATGCGGTTTTCCGCTAGTGAGCGTTATACCGGGCAACCGTGTGAGTAAAATGTCAAATCTTGTCTGGAAGTGATCCATACACAAACCGATACAAAACTGGCATGGCCCACGCATGCGGCGCCCGCTTCATGGTTCTCTTCAGTCATGGCTGCTCAGCATGGCGGAGGTGGCGGCGCAGCGCTTTTAAACCTGCGGATCAAGCCGCGCCATCGTCTGGTGCGGGAGAAACCGCTGCCGCTGGCGGTGTCCGCGCAGATCAACGAGACTTGATCAACGACACGTGGTCGATGGATTTCATGCATGAGCAGTTGCTCGATGGCGGAAACATCCGCTGGTTCAATGTGATCGACGACGGCAACCGTGACGGGCTCGTATCGGGGGCGATTGCTGATTGCCTTCCGAAAAGCGTTATCCCTTCCCTTGACCGGCCCATCGAATAGCGTGGCAAAACCCGAGTCATCCGCTGCGATAACGGCCCGCAATACATCAGCGCCGTGAAAATTCCCTTCACACGAACAACACTCCCTAAAAGCAGATAATCCTTCCGCCCGCGTCCATTCATTAAATCAGATTTATTCGTTCTGTTTTTTTCATTTTTTTATTATTTTTTATTTCGTTATTATAGTGACACTTAATTAACGAGATATCAATCATGCAGGATTTCCTTCTAATAGTACTCGGAGCGGCAGGCGTCATTATCAGCATAATTATTAAATTATTGTATGCGTCCTATTATCGAAAACGGCGCTGACCGCCAACTCACTCTCCGCGATTACCCGCCACCCGCAGATTTTTCTGCTGTGCGCCAGCGGCTGCACGCAAGCCGCGTGCAGCTGAATACCTCCCCAATTCACCAGGCTT